>NZ_AFIJ01000013.1 GCF_000214495.1 Megasphaera lornae
CACCTGTTGATAAACAACAGGTGCTTGTTTTTTTGTGCAATATACATACCGACATATGGCAGTTTTATCTCGCATCACTGGCCATAACCAACCCCGTTATCATAGCCGCTCCGTGTTTTTTTAATACGCGGGCACACCCGTCCAACGTAGCGCCGGTAGTATAAATGTCATCGACTACAATAATATGTCGTCCTTTTACCATAGAAGCACAGTTTCCTTTTATGGCAAAAGCATTTTTTATATTGTCATATCGTTCTTGCGAAGTAAGTGCATATTGCCCGGCCGTAGGACGTACACGTTGCAATATATCCAGCCAAGGAAGCTCCATATGCCGCGCCCAGGAACGAAATAAAATTTCGGTTTGATTAAAACCGCGAATTTCTTTTTTTTCCCATGCCAACGGCACCGGCACTACGCCGTGATGAGTTTGTAATCGTTTCGTCCACGGAAAGGAAGATAATAGTTCCCGCCAGGGATCGTCTTGTCCCGAGTGTGCACCATATTTTAAATCGCGCAGCCCTTTTCCTACCGGTCCCCTATACGAAGCGACACAATATATCGCATCAAGAAAGCGAATGTTTCCTTGCCGCTGCAACCTTCGCCCGTCGCCCCATTTTCGTTTACAAGCATGGCACCAATGCTGTTGCGGACGAAGCAGACCGTTACAACCGGGACATCGCGGCGGATACAGCATCGTATTTAAAAAGTGAAAAAATTTTATCCCCATAGTCCTTCCACCTGTAATCGCGCCGCCAAAAGTGTACAGCGGCGATTGGTTTTAGCATTTAAAACCGCCTGTTGCAAGGCTTTTTTTTGACCGACTATAATAACTTTTTGTTTCGCTCGCGTAACAGCCGTATATAATAAATTTCGCTGCAGCATGATAAAATGACTATTCACTAAACTGAGAATAACCGTATGATATTCGCTGCCTTGACTTTTATGTACCGTCACTGCATAGGCCAACGTAATTTCATTGATTTCATCTTTGGTATACGTAACATCCCGCTCTGCATACCGAACAAAAATTTTATCGTCATGAATTGCCCAAATTTCTCCGATATCCCCGTTAAATACCCCTTTATCATAATTATTTTGTTTCTGCATTACTTTATCGCCGATACGATAACAGCTGTCCCCCTGAATATATTCGGGACGATTTACAGCGGACGGATTATACTGTGCTTGAATAAGGCGATTCAAATTATCTACTCCGCAAGAATTTTTATACATAGGCGCCAACACTTGAATATGAAAAATATCTTCGACACGCTGCCGTTCTTGCCCATATAAATCGGCAATTTTCCGAGCGCCGTTTTCTTCCGAGTCAATTTCTATAAATTGAAACTCTTCCTCTTGATTACATACGGGGACTCTACCTGACCGGATTAAATGGGCATTGGTAACAATACGACCGCCTTCTTTTTGACGAAAAATAGTATTCAAACGTACGGACGGAACCATACGGGAATGTAAAAAATCATGTAATACGGCACCGGCGCCTACGGCCGGTAATTGTTCCGCATCCCCTACCAATACACAGCGACAAGAATCAGGCAATGCTTGGAATAAATGATAGCAAAGTTCCATATCCAACATGGATACTTCATCCACAATAACCATATCGGCAGGCAGTTGTTTGTCCTCATTGTATTCAAATATTTGTTTACCGCCCGTTACGCCGTTGGCGCCCAATAATCGATGAATGGTATACGCTTCCCGACCGGTTGTTTCCCGTAAGCGTTTGGCCGCTCTTCCCGTAGGTGCACATAACAGAATCCGCAAGCCCTCCTGTTCGGCAACTTGGATAATCGCCCGTATGACGGTTGTTTTCCCGGTTCCGGGACCGCCTGTTATAATCTGTATTTGTGATTGCAAAGAAGATATGACGGCTTCCCGTTGTTTAGGATCCAGCGTAAATTGATAGGTTTCCTGCCAGCTTTTTAAACAGGCATGAATAGCGTGTCGGTCTCTATCTACACGCGTAGCCGTCATTTCGCGTACACGTTCTGCAATCGTACATTCTTCATCATACTGATGCACGGTATAAATGTATTGTTCATTTCTATACTCATCACTTTTTAACAGGCCTTGTTGTAATAAATCCGCCAACGGCTCTTGTAATACTTGTGGCGGCACTTGCAATAAATCCCCGCCGTCTTTAAGTACTACCGACCGAGGCAGGCAAACATGCCCCTTACGGGTACGATTACATAATACATATACTAAGGCCGCATAAAATCTTTTTTCACTGTTTTCGGCACCGCCATATGCCAATGCAATTTGATCGGCCATCTTAAAGCCGATACCATCTATATCCTGCATTAAACGATACGGATCCGTCGTTAAAACCGTCAGCGCCTTTTCTCCGTAGTGCTGTATTAAACGACCGGCATAGCGCCCGGAAATCCCGTGAGATTCCATATCCCAGGCGACCTGATGAAGAATTTTTTTAGAACCTATACAGGATTTTATTTGCGCCACCTTTTTAATACCGATTCCCTGTATTTGTAATAGTTTATCCGGATCATTTTGTACGATATCCATCGTTTGCAAATCAAATGCGTCCACCATCCGTTTGGCTAATTCCGGTCCAATCCCCGTCACCTCGCCGGAACTTAAAAAACGAAGAATGTTTTCTTTAGAATTTGCTTGCTGTCGTTGCCACGATGTACCCGCCCATTGCCGTCCATATTTTTTGTGTTCCGTCCACGTTCCCTGTATACAAAGGGAATCGCCGACTAACGGTTTTTCCATGTGACCGGCAACGGTCACGATTTTCTTTTCCGAGTCCGTACGGATCGTAAAAACTAAAAAATCGGAATCGGGAGCAATAAATATAAGCCGTTCCACTATCCCTTTTAAACTTATTTCGTCACCCATATATCCTCCATTTTTTCGGCTTCATAGTTTTTACTTTCCGCCATAATACAGCGATAAATATTTTGCAAATAAGGGGCTAATTCGCCATTGTTCGCCAATGCGGCAATCCGTTTTAATACGGCGGCTTCCCGCCGGGGATCAAAAATTTCCATATGTTGCGCTTTCTTATAGCAGGCCACCTGTGCAACTAAATGCAACCGCTGTTCCAATAGTTGTGTTAATTCCCGATCAATTTCGTCAATTTGTCGACGACATTCGGTTAAATCCACGCATACCCCTTCTTTCTTTTTATATTATTATACGCTACATCCGCTATAGTGGCTACTTTTATTTGCAACGGCTTTTTTATTAAAAAAAAGCCGTTCAACGAATACATTTGAAAAGAAATATAAATTGTCAATAGAATAAAGTTTGGGTATAATAGAACAGTGAGTTTGTATTTTATTCTATAAAAGGTTGTGATGACATGGAAGAAAAGCAAGGCCTGCGCCGTAGTTTAAAAGCCCGCCATATGAATATGATCGCCATCGGCGGAGCTATCGGTACGGGGCTCTTTGTCGCCGGCGGCGAAACGGTAAGTTCGGCAGGCCCCGGCGGGGCATTGGTTTCCTATGCCCTAATCGGTATTATGGTATATTTTCTGATGACCAGTCTGGGGGAAATGGCCGCTTATTTGCCTGTCAGCGGTTCTTTTGAAACCTATGCGAATCGTTACGTTGATAAATCATTGGGATTTGCGCTGGGCTGGAATTATTGGTTTAACTGGGCCATTACACTGGCGGCGGAATTGGTAGCCGGTTCCTTAATTATGAAATATTGGTTTCCCACTGTACCGGCCGCCGTATGGAGCGGTATGTTTTTAATTATTCTGTTTTTATTAAACTATCTGTCTACCCGCTCTTATGGCGAAAGTGAATTTATTTTTTCCGGCATAAAAGTCGTTACCGTACTGGTCTTTCTCTTTGCCGGTGCCTGTTTAATTCTCGGCATCGGGCCGAGCAGTTCTCCCGGATTTACCAATTGGACAATCGGTGATGCGCCATTTGTAGGCGGATTTACTTCCATGTTGGGAATTTTTATGGTAGCGGGATTTTCTTTTCAAGGGACGGAAATGATCGGGATTGCGGCCGGTGAAAGCGAAGATCCGGAAAAAAATATCCCCCGTGCAGTACATTCTATTTTTTGGCGAATTTTATTGTTTTATTTCGGTTCTTTTATTGTCATCGGATTTTTAATTCCTTATACAGATCCCAATTTATTAAATACCGATATTGCCAATATTTCCATCAGCCCTTTTACCCTTGTTTTTGAACGCTTCGGATTCACTGCGGCGGCCTCGCTGATGAATGCCGTTATTTTAACAGCCGTCCTTTCTGCAAGCAACTCCGGGCTTTATGTTTCTACCCGCATGCTGTATTCTATGGCGGAAACGGGACAAGCCCCGAAATGTTTTTTAAAATTAAATAAACGCGGCGTCCCCGTACCGGCATTGTTGGCTACCGCCGCTTTCGGTCTGGCCGCTTTCCTTACCTCCCTGATCGGGGAAGGTAAAGCCTATGATTGGCTCGTCAACATCAGCGGCATGGCCGGATTTATTACTTGGATAGGAATTGCGATTTGCCATTATCGATTCCGGCGAGCCTATGTTGCCCAAGGTCGCGATTTGAAAGATTTGCCGTATCGTGCCACGCTCTTCCCTTTCGGGCCGATTTTAGCACTCATTATGTGTATTATTATCACTGCCGGACAAAACTATTCCGCCTTTTTGGGACCTCATATCGACTGGTACGGTGCTTCTGTAGCATATATCGGTATTCCTGTATTTTTGGCAGTATTTCTCTATCATAAAGCGAAACATAAAACGCATATTGTCCCGTTACAAAAAGTTGACTTATCCCGTCATCAAAAATAATATTTACCGACATAAAAACCGCGTATTCTTTTTAAGAATACGCGGTTTTTAGTATCGCCGACAAACATAAATAATATCTTATATCAATACATCATAACTTTTAGCAATATTATTACGAATCGCTTGACAACATTGTTTAAATTCCAATTGTTCTTCCGGCGTAAGATGATATTCCATAACCGCTTCCACACCGTCCGCACTGATAATCGCAGGAATACCGCAATAAATCCCCCGTTCGCCATATTCCCCCTGTAAATATGCGGAAACCGGAAGAATCCGCTTTTCATCTCGTAAAATCGTACGTACCAAGGTGGCACCGGCCGAAGCCACCCCATATTCCGTGCACCCTTTCCCGACATACGTGACCCAAGCCCCTTTAATGGCTTTTGCTTGCGATTCATCTTTAGTAAATGAAAATTGCGGAGTATGCGCTAATTCGGCTAAAGGTTTTCCATAAAAAGAAATACAGGACCACGCCGCCATTTGCGAATTACCGTGTTCGCCAATCATAAAGGCCGTAAATCCGCGCGCATCCAATCCTGTATGTGCCGCTATCACATGAATAAGCCGCGCCGAATCCAATAAGGTCCCGGTACCGACTACCCGATGAGACGGTAAACCGCTCTTTTCACGAATTAAATTAGTAATTACATCACAAGGATTCGTAATATTGACAAAAATTCCGTCAAACCCGGCCGCCATGATTTTCGGAATAAACGATGATACTTCTTTTACGCTATTTTCTAATTCCTTATCCCGATCATGCGTTTCCAAAAGCGCAATATTCCCGACTGCATTCACAATAATATCACAATCTTTCAAGCCGGCATAATCTACTTCTTTATACCTCGTATGATTCGGCATAAACGGTGCGGCATCATTCAAATCTTGTGCTTCACTGCGAACTTTTTGTTCGTTTTTATCACATATGCGCACTTCATCGGCAATGCCCATCATTCCTAAATTAAATGCCACATGGGCACCTACATGGCCGACGCCGACTACTCCGACAATTCGTCTTTTTAATTTCATCACTGCTTCCTCCTGTTCAACGGTAGGTATAACTACTATATTTTATATAGCGAAAATACATATCAATAATATCATTCTTAGTAGGCCATCGCAATTAGTAAAACGTTTTTCTTATTGCCGAATACACATATATTCCCACAAAACTTGCAAAAAAAATATAGTTCTGTCGCTACATACATTCCCGAAATTTTCTCTTGAACAGCTTTTTATATCTATGTTATAATATGTGACATACGTGCGAGTGTGGCGGAATGGCAGACGCACCAGACTTAGGATCTGGCGCCTCACGGCGTGAGGGTTCAAGTCCCTCCACTCGCACCAAAGCCGGCATAGATATATGCCGGCTTTTTATTGTATATAAAATATGAAAAAAACTATCTTGTATACACAAGATAGTTTTTT
>NZ_AFIJ01000012.1 GCF_000214495.1 Megasphaera lornae
CAAAAGTATTGGAAAAACTGGATCAAGCGCAGAAAGATGCAACGGATTATCAGTTGGTAGAAAACGAAAGTGCAGCCGATAAGAAGTACAGTGTTAACGAAAAACATGAAATTGTCTTGCAGGTAAAAGATACGAAACATCCGAACAGTAAAGTAGAAAATGTTACGATTACAGACGTAGCGAAGAAGTCGGAAGTAGACAAGGCAATTAATGAAGATAAACAACACTTTAAGGACTATGCCGTTAAATATGACAAGAATAACGATGATACAGTCAACAAAAATTCCATTACCTTGGCAGGAAACACGACGACGGGTACGGCTATCCATAATGTGGCTAAAGGTGACGTATCGGCAAACAGCAAAGATGCCGTTAACGGCAGTCAGTTGTTTGCAACGCAACAAACTATTACGAATGTAACGAATAACTTGAGTAAGACCAACCAAGGGTTTGACGTATATATTACTGATCAAAATAATGCGGATAATACGTTTACTGTAAAATTAGGGGAAGACCA
>NZ_AFIJ01000011.1 GCF_000214495.1 Megasphaera lornae
GCGGTTTGTCAAGCGCTTTCTTTTGAAATATATATTACATACATTTCAAAAACCGTTGCCATTGCAATCGGTTTTTATATAATAGCATTGTATACACCAAAAGTCAAGTCCGTACGGGTATCAATTTATAAAGGAGCACTAAATATACACGTGCTCCTTTATTTCTTTACGTTGCTATTGCGCGGACATTAATCGGTGCATCGTATTGGCGGCAAAATCCGCAGCCAGCCGATGTTCTCTTTCTTGTTGATCGCCCGCCGCATCATCCACCGGTGTAATATACGTGCCCACAATTTGACAACCTTGCGGTAAAAATTCTACAATTCGTCGCAATCTTTTCGCTATATCATCGGAATAGGGGCCAATCCACATGGTGACAAAAATGGCCACTTTTTTATTGTGAATCGTCTTTAATATTTCTTGTGATTTGGCATCAATAAAGCCGCTTTCAATATAACACCCGAAAAAAACACATTCATACGTATCAATATCCGCCGGAATGGCATCCAATGACACACAGGGAGTATCCGCCCCTATCCCCTGCGCTACCGCTTCGGCAATTCCCTTGGTTTTACCGGTATACGAAGAATATAAAACGATTGTTTTCATGCCTATCATCCCTTCCATTTGTCATAATCGATTCCCTCGAACAAAAGTATACTATTCGTGTATTCATTTGTCAATTACACACGTCCCTGTCTACTAAAACGTATAACTCGTTTTTGGCGGGAACGAAACTACCCGCTTTTATGTTTCCTCATGGTATACTAACTATAACGTACTTCACATAAGAAAGGATGATCCGTATGAAAATCATGATTACCGGTATAGGCGGCGTCGGCGGTTACATTGCTTCTATTCTTTGCATGCATTACCCCCAAGTAACGCTCATTGCCCGCGGCGAAAGAAAAAACGCCCTGCTGCGTGACGGGCTGCGTTTATACAGTGATCTGTTGGGAACGCATTGCTTTCATCCCGCCGTTACCGACACGCCCGCCGCGGCGGGAGTACAAGATGTGCTATTTGTTTGTGTAAAAAATCCCTCCCTTGCGGAAGCCTTGCAGGCGCTACAGCCCTGCATAGGGGCGCATACCGTTATTTGTTGTATTATGAACGGCGTCTCCTATGCGCAAATAGCGGCGCAAATCTTCCCGCACGTTCCCTTGGTGGAAACTTGTATTTATATTACTTCTGCCTATGAAGCGGACTACGCCATTCGCCAACGCGGCAAATACGCGCATTTATATTTAGGAGCCGCTACCGATGTTCCCCACCGACAGGTCTTACAGCTATTGCAGCACAACGGCTTAAAATGCACTGCCACCCCCGCCATTCAACAAGAAATATGGTGCAAATATATTCTGAATTGCGCCTATAACGTCAGTACGGCTTACTTTAAAAGCGATGTGGCTTATATTTTTTCCTCTCCCCGACGACAAAATGAATTTCGTCTGTTATTACAAGAAGCCGCCGCCGTCGGCCGAGGCCTGGGCATCGACCTGCCGTGCTCCATAGAAGAGACTATATATAACCGGGTGGCCGCGCAAAAAGATAAAACCGTCACCAGCTCCCTGGCGCGGGATATTCGCCAAGGTCGCGCCGGCGAGTTGGAAACCTTCAGCGGCTATATTGTAAAAACTGCCGCCGCCCTGGGCATCCCCGTTCCTTATTCCCGAAAATACTACACGACCTTACAGGAGTATTGCCGAACCGGCGCGTAACTTCCGCCGCTATCGCTTACGTACAAGCGCCTTGCCGCTCGTCACTACCGCCCCGTTTTGATTGGTAACGACAGTCTTGAAAACAAGTTTATGCCTGCGATCCTCTTTTTCTATACATTCAACAGTTGCTACCAGCGTGTCTCCAAAGCGAACAGGTGCTAAAAATTTCAATTCCTGTTCCAAATATAACGTATTCTTTCCCGGCAATTCCGTCCCCAAAACAGCCGAAATCAATCCGCCCGTAATCATACCGTGGGCAATTCTGCCTCTGAATATGGTTTTCCCGGCAAATTCTTCATCCATATGTAACGGATTATAATCCCCTGTAACAGCGGCAAATTTTTCTACATCCGCTTGTGTAATTGTTTTTTTCAACGATGCGGTCATACCGACGGTAATATCCCGATACGCAATATCGTTCATTCCATCTCCTCCTTCCTGATTCTATTATACTGTACCCCGCATTTAAAGAGAACCGAAGCGTTCCTGCACATAAAAAGACTTCCGCCCGAAGCGCGCGGAAGTCTTTTGTATCGTACCGCCAAAATACAAAGCCTATACGATTATTTCAAGAAACCGGAAATAATCATCTGTTGTACTTGGTTGGTCCCTTCATAAATCTGTGTAATCTTAGCGTCACGCATATACCGTTCTACCGGATAATCACGAGTGAAGCCGTAGCCGCCGAATACCTGAACAGCATCCGTCGTAACCTGCATAGCAATGTCGGAAGCATATTTTTTGGCAATGGATGCATCCATAGAATAGGATTTAACATCTTTTTGTCCCATTTTCCAGGCAGCTTTATATACAGCCCAGCGAGCCGTTTCGATTTTCAGCTTCATATCTGCCAACATGAACGCTACCGCCTGCTGTTTCATAATCGGTTTACCGAACTGAATACGTTCATTTGCATACTGTACGGCCTTATTGAAAGCGCCTTCAGCAATGCCGAGAGCCTGTGCGCCGACACCTACACGGCCGCCATCCAAGGTCATCATCGCAATCTTAAAGCCTTCGCCTTCTTTACCCAACAAGTTGGCTGCCGGAACAACGACATCCTGGAATACCAGTTCACGTTGTACGCAAGCACGAATCCCCATCTTCACTTCTTTCTTACCATAACTGAATCCGGGAGTTCCTTTTTCTACAATAAACGCACTCATGCCTTTGGCACCTTTGGATTTATCCGTAGCTGCAAATACGATCGTAATTTCAGCATCGCCGCCATTCGTATTGAACACTTTAGAGCCGTTCAACGTATACGTGCCGTCCGCATTTTTCGTAGCCGTCGTGCTGCCGTTCAAAGCATCCGTGCCGGCATTCGGTTCAGTTAAACCGAATGCACCGAGTTTTTTACCTTCTGCCAACGGTTTCAAATATTTAGCTTTCTGTTCTTCTGTACCGAACTTCCAAATCGGCCAAGAGCAGAGCATCGTATGAACTTCAAAGCTCAATGCGATAGACGGATCCACTTTTGCCACTTCTTCGCAAGCTACAGCTACGCTGACAAAATCGGCACCGACCCCGCCGTCTTTTTCTTCCCAAGGAATACCGAGAAGGCCGAGTTCGCCCATTTCATCTACCAAGGTGCGATCAAAAACTTCTTTTTCATCGCGATCTTTTACGGTAGGAGCCAATTTTTTTTCTGCAAAGTCTCTTGCGAGCTTGGCAATGTCTTGTTGCGTTTCGCTAAGTTTAAAATCCATAATGCAATTCCTCCTAATACTCTGTATATATTTAATATATGTAATCGCTCCGCCGTTCGGGGACAACCGTGTCTGCCGCGGTCGCCCTGCACGAGCGAAACGTATTACGCAATATAATCCTTGGCCGGATACCGCTTATTACAGAATTTCCGAAAAGGCCTGAATACGTGTCCGTACCTGTTCCAGTGACGGCGATTCCAAATCAACATCCACCGTCGTATACCGAACCCCGGCATCTTCAAATTCCGTCTTATAAATCGGATAGTCGAATTCTTCCGGATCGCAGAACCGGAACATGCAAATGACAACCGCATCCGCATCATATTTCTTCGTCATATCAATAAGCATTTGTCCGCGCGGTTTATCCGCATTCAACGCCAAGGGGCAGCCGTCGAAATCCTGCCATTGCTGTGCCAATTGTTCCAACGGATCAATCCCTTCCGGTACATCCGTACGGAACTGACGGGATTCTTGCGCCAAATCATCCGCCACAACGGCAAGATTGAATTCCTGGAAAATATTCAAGAATTCATCCGGTTCCGCCATAATCCCGGAAATGACAACTTTTTTGCCATGCCACGGTTCCACTTTTTCCGCTTTTACCGTATCAATGAGTTCACGAACCCATTGTGTATGTACGGCCTTATCCATGAACCACCGTGCCTTAATGACATCATGGCGTTTTACAGGCGTAAAGATTTGCGGATACAACGCCGCTACATCACAAAATTCGCGCATAATCCGACGATTTTCATTATACACCTTAATCGCCTCTTGAATTGCCATATCCGTAATATTCACATGTAAATACCGTTCCAACTCTGTACGTACATGTTCATATTCTGCTCTTAAAAAGTCAACAGCGGCACGAATTTTACGGTTCTGCGGATGGGTAAATACCACTACCGGCGCTTTTCCGTGCCATTTTTGACTCATGCAGCGAAGCGTATCGCAAGGAACGGAAAAAATAACGGCATCCAAGCAATCATACGTTCCGTTCAGCTGCAATTCCATGTCCGCCTGCATTAAAGAACAGGCAAAGGGAGGTAAATACGTACGAGCCGCCGCAATTTTCGGATTCTGCGCTCCGAAAAGACCGACCGGCAAATACCCTGCGGCATATACAATTTCTTCCGGTGCATAATACGGCATCATCCCGACCAATCCCTTACCGGTTTCTTTTTTGTATTTTAAAACAGTTTGTTGCGGGTGATTTGATACTTCCTGAAATTTGCTGATAAGTTCGTCAATCTTGCTCATTATTGATTGCCTCCTTCGCGTTCCTTCTGTTCATCCATCGTTTCACAAAGTGCTTCTACGCGGGTATCAAACTGCGCTTCCGAGAAATTCCGCGGATCCGTCTGGTCGCCGTCAAAAATGACATAGGGAATACCCAGATTTTTCTGCACACGTTGTCCCCCTTCATTGTTCAACAAACTCATGTTTTTGCAGGAACGGTTCTGGTGCAAAATCAAGCCGTCGCACTTACCGTCACGGCAAACCTTTTCCAATACACTGCCGCGTTGTTCCAGGCAACAGTTGATATAGGTACGGGAGTACGCTTCCGCCATCGATTCCAAATTTCCCGGTTCATAAGACACATCCCACATTCCGGGGTAAGCGGAACCGGCCATTAACGAACCGTGTCCTTTTAATTCTTTAAACGTATGACCCAAGGCAATCCAAACGGCAATACCTTCCCAAGTAACCCGGGATTTTTCATTGTCACCGAAGGCCCACTTTTGATTTTTCACTTTTTCTTCCAATTCATTGGCGAATTTAGTGAACGTGATTTCCGCATAGTCCAAAGAGCGAGCCGCAACGGCAAGTCCCATAAAGTTGAAAAGGTCAAACCCGTTCAACGGCGACGGTTTATATTTAAAGTACGTCGCAATCTTATTCCAAGCGGCAATGGACCGTTGCGTCTGCCGTTGTACTTCAAAGAATTTATCATAATCGAACGGACGACCGCACAATTCTTCCAACTGACGAATCGCTTCTTTAAATTCTCCCACAATATACCGTTTCGCATGTTTTGTAATAGGATATTCATGGTTAAACGGTACATCAATATTAATCAGCGGTACATTCAATTCTTTCGCCAAATTTTCATACCATTTGAGCAAGGTGTTGCAAATGTTGTTACACGTGAGAACCACATCCGGCAAAGGAACACGAGAAGCCGGAGACGATTCCAAGGTTGCCGGTGTAACCCCGGTTTCCGTCTGTTGTTTCATCAATTCCATATAGCCCATATTTACGCGGCAATAGGAACAGATGTCCTGATCATAGCCTTTATTTTCCGCTACTTCCAACAATGCGGGAGAACCGTGACGCGCACCGATACCGGCTGCATGGGTTTCAGGATATACCAACGCAATATCCATGGCCGTGCAAAATTCCGGAGGAGCTACCGATGCGGACCAACATACAAGACGCCCTTCTTTTTTTGCCTGTCTTGCATCTTCGTCAACTTTTGGCAGAAAATAGCCCAAGGCATCCTTGGCGCTCATGCTTTCAATGTCAATCGTTTTTTCTTCACTCATGATGTTTCTCTCCTTTGTGTACTATTTTTTATTTTTTCATATGCCAGTAAAGCGGCACCGAGCGCCCCGATAACTTGCGGATGATCGGCGACCTTTACTTCTACACCCAACTCTTTGGAAATCGCATCCACGACCCCGGGATCACGCGCCCCGCCGCCCGTCATCGTCAGCGACCCTTCCACACCTACACGACGTACCAGCGCACTGGCCTTGCTGGCAATCGACTTATGGACACCGGCAACAATATCTTCTTTCGGAATGTTCTTGGACAGTAGAGAAATAACTTCCGATTCGGCAAATACCGTGCACGTACTGCTGACCGGAGCCGGATTCTTCGATTTAAAATACCATTTTCCCATATCGGAAATCGGAATTTCCAAAACTTTCGACATAACATCCAAAAATCGGCCCGTACCGGCGGCACACTTGTCATTCATAGCAAACTGCATGACCATACCTTGTTTATTCAGCTTGATCGCTTTTACGTCCTGACCGCCGATATCCAAAATGGTCAATGTCCCGGGACACTCAAACAACGCGCCCTTTGCATGACAGGTAATTTCACTGATTTCACCTTTCGCATAAGCCACATTAAATCTGCCGTACCCGGTAGAAATAATATTGGTCATATCATCTAACGTCAGGTTCGTTCCTTCAAACACGTCTTTCAAGACCCGTTCGGGACCGCTGGAGCCCGTGCCGATTTCTACTACGGCATGGGCTACAACAGTCTTGCCATCTTGTAAGATGACAGCTTTAGAGGAAGACGAACCAACATCAATTCCCAATGTATACATCGATTCCTCATCCTTTCATTACAAAATTAAACTTACTTCTTATAAATCCGGAAACGGATTCGGGTTTTTACGATTAATCGGCGCCGTGGTCTGTACATATTCCACTAAAATGCCGGCATCCGTACTGGGGCGACGGAAATTAACGATAATGTCATCCGTTCCCTGTACCGCTTTCTTTTCCAACATGCAGCCGTCCGATTCTTTTTCCATCGTCTGTCTTACGGCTTCCACATCATCCACTTCAAACGCAATATGAGCAATACCGCCGCGGCCGCCGTTAAAGTTTTTCAAAACCCCTTCACGCGGCACAATAAATTCGATAGGGCTGCTGTATTCGCCTTTTTTTGTAAAAATCAAATCGGCATGATACGCATCTACAAACCCGGCATAATCCACTTCCAAGCCGTTCGTTTTCATAAAGTCATGGGCCGCTTCCATCGTCGGTAATACAATACCTACGTGATGCAACCGCATGGGATGCCACGAAGATTTCAATTTACCCTTTTCCGCTCCCATCGTTTCCACAAAGGGATCTTTGTCATGACCCACAATAGGTGCCATCGTTTCTACATATTCCACCAGAATCCCGTGATTGGTCTTCGGCCGACGGAAATTTACGATAATATCATCCGTCCCCTGTACCGCTTTCTTTTCCAACATGCAACCCGGGCATTCTTCTTCCATTTCTTTGCGAACCGCTTCCACATCATCCACTTCAAACGCGATATGCGCAATACCGCCGCGACCGCCGTTAAATTCCGTCAACACGCCGGACGTGGGAATAATCATTTCAATCGGACTGCTGTATTCGCCTTTTTTCGTAAAAATCAAGTTGGCATGATAAGCATTGACATAGCCGGCATAATCAATTTCCAAGCCGTTGTTTTGCATAAATTCATGTGCTTTTTCCAAGGTCGGAAGAACAATCCCGACATGATGAAGTCTCATAGGTTTCATGACGTTCACTCCTTTTGCGTTCCTCTACAACAGGAACAAATTATTTTTTTAATCCCATAACCCCTTCATTGAAAATCCGCGCATCCATGGTCGTGTAGTCTTCAATAATCGGTTTGAAGTCCATCTGAGCCAGAATGTCTTTTTCCACATCAATACCGGGGGCTACTTCCATCAATTTTAAACCTTCAGCCGTCAATTTAAACACGCAACGTTCCGTAATATACCAAACATTTTTGCCCATTTGCGCGGCATAAGCGCCGTTAAAAGTAACCTGATCAACCGCTTTAATGAATTTTTTCGACTTACCTTCCTGCAAAATCTTCACTTTGCCGTTTTCTACAGCTACCCGCAAACCGCCGTTGGTGAAAGTACCGCAAAAATATACATTCGGCGTTTTCTGTGAAATATGTACGAAACCGCCGCATCCGGCAATTCTCGGACCGAAGCGACTCACGTTGATATCGCCGCTTTCACTGCATTGTGCCAATCCCAAAAAGGCCATATCCAAACCGCCGCCGTCATAAAAATCGAACTGATAATCCTGCGCGACAAACGCTTCCGGATTCCGGGTAGCGCCGAATTGCGAACCGCCCTGCGGCACACCGCCTAGCGCACCGTTTTCGACAGTCAGCGTAAACCGATCGGAAATTCCTTCTTCGCCGGCGACAGTAGCTACATATTCCGGTGCCCCTACGCCCAAATTGACGACCACATCATCTTTCAGTGCCAACGCCCCGCGACGACCGATAATCTTCTTCGCATCCAACGGAATCATTTCCCCGCCGACACCGGCCGGTACGCGTGCCGCCCCGCTCAAAGACGGATCATATTCACAACCGAAAGCTTGTTCATGATCTGCAGCATCCGCTTCCACCACATAATCGACGTAAATGCCGGGAATCGTAACCATCCGCGGATCCAGCGAACCGTGTTTGACAACCTTACGGACTTGTACAACCACAATGCCGCCACAATTATGAACCGCTTGTGCCACTGTCAAATTTTCCAACGGCGCAATTTCTTCATGCGTCGTAATATTGCCGGCTTCATCGGCATACGTACCGCGCAAAAAGGCGATTGAAATGGGGAAAGTCGGATAAAACAGCAATTCCTGTCCTTCCACGTGTACTACCTTCACCAAATCTTCCGTAGTCCTTTTGTTCACCCGGCCGCCGCCGTTACGGGGATCCAGGAAAGTATGCAAGCCGACATCAGTGAACACGCCGATTTTTTTACCGGCAATAGCTCGAAACAAATGGCACATCGTCCCTTGCGAATAATTGTACGCTTCAATTTTATTGTCAATTGCCAATGCGGCTAAGGCCGGAACGGTTTGATAATGTCCGATAATCAAACGTTTCAGTAATCCTTCATGAGCTAAATGTTCTCCGGCCACACCTTTACGAGTGCCTTGCGATGCCGAATACAAATACGTTAAATTTTTCGGCGAGCCTGTTTCCAAAAAGCGTTTTTCCAATGCCTTGGTCAAGGCTTCCGGATGTGAACAGCCCACAAACCCCATGGTCGTCAATGTATCGTTATCTTTTACTAAATTGGCCGCTTCAGCCGCTGTGATAATTTTCACTTTCCTCATTGTCCTATCCATCCCTTCAGCGCACCTGCCCCGCCAAAGCCTGTCCTCCACAACCTTCGACTTTGCAGAAATTTTACGTGTTGCATTCATAGTCGTATCGGCCGTATGGGGCGTCCGCTTCCCGGTCGCCACATGTTACCGCTCGATTACTAACATGAATGTTATCACCAAAAATTCATACCGTCAAGGAATAACGGACGGGCAGAGATAGACCTTTTACTCAATTGTCCATGCCTAGTGGTAATACAAAATGAATATCTTAAATTCGCCGTAGGAATACATGAACATTTTTTATATAAATTTCCCCATAAACGGCTTGCCGGCTTATGTTTATTTGTGTACCTTTTTAGTGCTATTTATTTTTAATTGGACAAAATTTCACAAATATCCGCTTTTATACCCGTTTTCTGACGCATTTGTTCATTTCACCGTTTTCATAACTTTATTTTGCGTTTCGTTCATTTTCTTAATTTTATTATGAATAATATGTTATTTTCTTAATTATAAGCTATATCTATATCAATGTAGCATGTCTTTCGTTCGACTATGCGTTTTAGCCATGATGTTTGATAAATTTTCTCTTCTGCAGCTTTATTCTCTATATTATTTTTTTCATTTTATATATAATTAGTACTTAGCAATACTTGTTTTACTTACTTTTTCTAAAACACCGCATATAAAGGAGGTTTTTTCCATGCTTACCATCGGCTCTCTTGCGTTTCGTCCCCCCTTTCCTAAACTATGTGTGCCCATAACCGCCACATCCCGGGAAGACTTACAAAGCCAATGTCAGGCCCTGCAACATAGGAAGTATGACTTAATCGAATTCAGATATGACTATTTCGGTGCCGCTATGTCGGCAACACACGTGCATACGGTATTAGCAACACTCCGCCGCGAATTGCCGCATGTGCCCCTGCTGTTTACCTTGCGAACGGAAAAAGAAGGCGGCAAATATGCGCTCCCGGAAATCGAATATGCCAAAATAACACAAGCGGCCTTAGCCGATGCCGCTGTCGACGCCATTGACCTGGAATACACAATGTCGCCGGCGCTCCGCACGCCCCTCTGCCGACAGGCACAAGCCCGTAATCTCCCTGTAATACTCAGCTTTCACAACTTCCGGGAAACCCCGTCGCACGCCTCGGTACAACAACAGTTGGAAGCAATGTATGCCTGCCGTCCGGCAATAACCAAAGTCGCCTATATGCCGCAAACTCCCCAAGACGTCCTCACTGTCTTTCAATGTTCCCTCCAATTTACCCGCCGCCATCCGCAGGCCCCGCTTATTGCCTTATCCATGGGCAACTTGGGAAGAATCACACGCATAGGCGGCGCCGTTTTCGGGAGTATAATAACCTTTGCCGACGGTGTCCGCCCTTCCGCTCCGGGACAATTGCCGGCCGACCTCCTCTATACCCTGCGGGACTATGTATAACAAACGCGAGACCCTTGCGCCGAAAACTGCGCCTGTAAGTCTCGCTATTTTCTTATTTTATATACATCTTATAGGAATTATAGGAACGGCTGTACAGTTTGTAAAAAACGCGCCACCTGCGTTTCACCGAATACCTGCACCCCCATCGCCTGCAATCGTTCCGCCGTCACGCCCTGCCCCGCACACAAACGATGCTGAAAAGAGCCGTCATAAATCCGATCACAGCCACAAGAGGGACTTTTTTCTTTAAGTATCGCATACCGGCATTGAAATAATTTTGCCAAATACACGGCCTGCTCAGCCCCTTTTTCATAGGCCGCCGTCACCTCCCGTCCCTGTGCCGTCAAAATCCGCGAGCCGCATCGTTCCGCCGGTACACGCGGCGTCGGCAAGCCGCCCGCCTGCTCCGGACAGCAGGGAATCCACTGCCAATCATATTGCTCGACCAGACGCCGAATAGACGCATAATGACAAATCTTGCCGTCATAGCGGCAATATAATCCCAATAAACACGCACTAATCAAAATACGCATAAAAAAACTCCTTCCCTTATTCCATCTTGTAGCACTTAAAAATTGAAAAAAAATGCCGGTCATACTATAATACAAAGAAAGCAATCTACATCACACGGGAACCCCCCGTATCAAAGGAGATAAACGAATGGCAGAAAGCAAACAAACTCGAACCACTGCAGATTTATTAGTCGAATGTTTAGAAGAAGAAGGTGTCCATTACATATTCGGTATACCGGGAGAAGAAAATTTAGCCGTAATGGAAGCCATTTCCCGCTCTAAAATTGAATTTATTACAGTACGCCACGAACAGGGAGCCGCATTTATGGCCGACGTTTACGGTCGTTTAACGGGAAAAGCCGGCGTTTGTATGGCCACCTTGGGCCCCGGAGCCACCAACTTAATTACCGGCGTTGCCGATGCCGATTGTGACGGTGCCCCGTTAGTCGCCATTTCCGGCCAGGTCGGTACGGACAAAATGCATATTACGGCACATCAATATTTAGATCTGCGTGCCATGTTCGAACCCATCACCCGCCGCGCGTATACCGTCGTCCGTCCGGACACGGTGGCGGAAATTACACGTTTGGCCTTTAAGTACGCCGAACGGGAAAAACCCGGCGCCACCTTTATCGATTTACCCGTCAATATCAGTAAAATGCCGGTAGGCGAACAGGAACGGCCGTTACGTCATAAAACCATTTTAGCGGAAAAAGCGTTGGATGAACAAATTATGGCGGCGGCACATGCCGTTTCCTATGCCAAAAATCCGGTTATCCTGGCAGGCAGCGGCGTCATTCGCAGCGGAGCTTCGGAAGTATTGACACAATTTGCGGAAAAACTAAAAATTCCGGTCATCAACACAATGATGGCCAAAGGTGCAATTCCCTTCGACAATCCCTATTCCTTGTGGACAACGGGAATCCCCATGGCCGATTATCAGACCAAAGTATTGGAAAAAGCCAGTGTCGTCATTGCCATCGGCTATGACATTATCGAATATGCCCCGGCAAAATGGCATGCCAACAATGCGGATATTATCCATATCGACACAATGCCGGCCGACATTAACAAAACCTATCAGCCGATTGTGGAAGTCGTCGGCAATATTCCCGATTCGCTCACCCGTATCATGGAACACGCCGCCCGCTTACAGGAGCCGACCTATGCCCTTTCCATTCGTCGTCGTATGATCGATGAACACAACAGCTATGCCGATGATAAAGCCTTTCCGGTAAAACCGCAAAAAGCGCTGATCGATTGTCGCAAAGTAATGGGCGAAGATGATATCGTCATTTCCGACGTAGGCGCCAACAAAGTATGGATTGCACGCCATTATAACTGCTATAAGCCCAATTCCTGCATCATTTCCAACGGCTTTGCCACCATGGGTATTGCCGTTCCCGGTGCCATTGCCGCCAAATTGGTGCATCCCGACAAAAAAGTCTTGGCCATTACGGGCGATGCCGGTTTCATGATGAATTGTCAGGAATTCGAAACGGCCCACAGACTGGGAACCAACTTTGTCACCTTAATTTTCAATGATTGCAGCTACGGCCTGATTAAATGGAAACAAGATATGCAATACGGCCATCATCATTATGTAGACTTTACCAACCCCGATTTTGTCACCTTTGCCAAAAGCGTCGGTGCTGTCGGGTATCGTATCAATTCTACGGAAGAATTGCTGCCTACGTTGATCAAAGCCTTTAAACAACCCAAACCCGTCATTATTGACTGCCCCATTGATTATCGTGAAAATTTGAAATTAACGGATCATTTGCGGGAATTAATGAAAACCATAGACTGACGTTACCCTATTCCAAAAAGACTGCCTGTCGGCAGTCTTTTTTTCATACAGTCACTCTTTTCCCTGTTTCAACATGGACAATATGGTTTTTGCGGCTTGCGGAGCATAGCCCTCGGGAACATACAAAAAAATCGCCCGAATACACTTCCCGTCGGCACGCGCCAAAATATATCCCGCATCTTGAATATCCGTCCCTTCCGCAACCGCCGGATATAATACCTTACCTTCCAGCCATAGTCCCTGTTGCCGACAAATATGCAGGGGCACGGTCATATACCCCGCCCCGTCCATACGATGTTGCCATTGTTTTCCCCACTGTTGCAACAGGTTGACCGGCGACCCGTGCGGAGCCGCAAATTCATACGTATACAAACGAGCATAATAAAACGAACAATTATCTTTTACCACTATCGAATATACCGCTTGCGGCTCGCTTCCCATAAGCTTCCGACTCCATGCCGCCAAAGAAGGGGAAAGCCGGACGGCAGTACTTCCGGTTTCCTGCAGGCACACATTTTCCCGTACCGGCACCCGCCCCCACCCTTTCCAAACAGTGTACGGGGTTTCCGCCCGGACACAGACCATGCTGCCGATCCCCAGCAGCAGCGCCAAAGCCGCACGACATACGGTCGTTTTTATTTGTTTCACGCCTATTCCTCCTCCCGTGCATTGCCTTCATTGTAACGAATTATACAAAAGGTGTCAAAAAATAGTGGCGTCTTTTAGTCATGTATGCTATAGTTATATCGTATTGAAATAGGTAAATAGGAGGTTTTATCATGGATTTTGAAGTTCAAAAAAATTCCCGGGCGGAGGTTTCCGAAAAAGTAACCGACGCTAATACAGCGGTCGCTATGAGTTGCGGAAAATCTCCCGTATATGCGACCCCCGCAATGGTAGCGCTCATGGAAATGGCCGCCATCCATGCCGTAGATCCGCAATTACCGGAAGGCACCAATACAGTCGGTATTGCCATTGATGTGAAACATCTGTCCGCCTCTCCTGTCGGCATGACCGTCCGGGCCGAAGCAACGTTAACGGCACAAGATCGTCGTCATTTGACATTTACCATTGAAGCCTTCGATGATGCCGGCCTTATCGGCACCGCTACGCACGAACGGTTCATTATTGATTCGGCTCCCTTTTTAGCAAAAGCGGAAGCAAAGAAAAAAAATAACACACAGTTATAGGAGGGTTCATTATGGAGTTTACAATTCGCCCGAATTCACAAGCGGAAGCATCCGAAAAAGTTACCGATAAAAACACGGCCATTGCCATGGGCAGCGGAAAATCACCCGTATATGCAACACCGGCTATGGTATCGCTCATGGAAACAGCCGCTATTAAGGCTATTGACCCGCAACTGCCGCCGGGATACAATACAGTAGGAATCGGCATAAAAGTAAAACACCTGTCCGCCACCCCGTTGGATATGACAGTAACGGCCAAAGCAACCGTTATCGCCCAAGATCGCAAACACTTCGATGTAAAAATTGAAGCCTTCGACGAAGCGGGGCTCATCGGCACTGCCGAACACGAACGGTTTATTATTGAAAGTCAGCCGTTCCTGGAAAAAGCAAAAGCAAAATTAAAATAACCGATCTGTGCGGTTTTCCGCCGGACAGGGACGTATATACGTCCTTGTCCGGCTTTTTTATACCTCCCGCGTCTCTCGATCCCCGGTACCGCCGCTGAAAATTCCCCGCTCCCCACACTGATACCAAAAGAGAGGAACAAAAGAAAACCTTCTCTTGTTCCTCTCCGATACAGGCCGGGAATCATTTTAAAACGACTAAAATATCTCCCGTTTTTACACTGTCTCCCACTTGCACCCGCAATTCGACAATCGTACCGTCTTGCGGTGCCGTAATATCATTCTGCATTTTCATTGCTTCCAAAACCACGACTACATCACCGCGTGCAACCGTTTGCCCGGGTTCCGCTTTCAACGCCGAAATCTTTCCCGGCATAGGCGCTTTAATCGTAGGCGCCCCTTCGGGCAACGGTTCCTTCGGAGCCGTTGCCGCCGGTGCTTTCACCGCGGCCGGTGTTACCGCCGGAGCGGCACTGACCGGCGTTGCCGCCGGAACGGCACTTGCAGACGTTGCCGCCGCAGGGACGGGAGCCGCCGCAGTTACCGAACCGATTTCTTCCACTTCCACCTCATATGATTGTCCGTTTACCGTTACTTTAAACTTTTTCATTCCAATCCTCCTGAACCCCACTCTGCCGATGTTATCGCATACGGGCTATACGCCCGGCTATAATCCATTTTTTGGAACGCCGCCGTGTGTGTCGGACGGCACGAATTGCCGTCGGTACATATCCGCAGGCCGTTACTGCCGCCATAATCACGGCGACCGTTTCCGGCGGTACCCCCGCTTCCACCTGCGGTACCATAGGGGGCACAGCGGTTGTCGCCGCTTTCGACGGCACCGGCGCAGACTCCGGTTCCGGCACCTGCACCGCTTCCGGTACCGTTGCCGTTTTTCTTTCCGTGCAGGCCGCCGTCCGCAATTCTTCATTCTCTCTTTCTACCGCCCGTAACCGTTTTCCGAGAACCGCCACTTGTTTTCCCAAACAGATCAGCGCGATGATGACCGGAATCCATACCATGCGTTCTATCATACGATCTCGCCTCCCCTGTTACAACGGTATATTCCCGTGTTTTTTCTGCGGTCGGTCTTCCCGCTTGCTGCACAACATAGCCAACGCATCAATCAGACGCGGGCGCGTTTCTTTCGGTTCAATAATACAATCGACATACCCATGTTCCGCAGCTTTATACGGCGTTTGAAATTCCTTTTCATATTCTTTTTTCTTTTCTTCTTTCTGCGGGTCATGACGGAAAATAATATTGGCCGCACCTTCCGCTCCCAATACGGCAATTTCCGCCATAGGCCAGGCAAATACCATATCGGCCCCCAAATTACGGCTGCACATACCGATATAGGCGCCTCCATACGCCTTTCGTACCACAACCGTCACCTTCGGAACCGTCGCCTCACAATACGCATACAGCATTTTCGCCCCGTGACGAATAATCCCGCCATGTTCCTGGTCGGAACCGGGCAAAAATCCCGGCACATCCACAAATGTCACCAACGGAATATTAAACGCATCACAATACCGAATAAACCGTGCAGCTTTAACAGAGGCGTCAATATCCAAGCACCCGGCTAAAAACTGCGGTTGATTGGCAATAATCCCCACCGTCTGTCCGTCCAAACGGGCAAACCCCGTAATCATATTGCGGGCATACGTTTCCATAATTTGAAACACCCGACCGTCATCCACACAAGCTTGAATGACTTCCAACATATCATACGAAGCATTGGCCTGATCCGGAATAATCGCATTCAGCCGTTCTTCTTGCCGATCGGCATCATCCGTCGGTTCTACATACGGCGCATCTTCCATATTATTTCCGGGAATAAAATCCAGGAGCGTTTTAATTTTTTCCATACAATCCGTTTCATTTTCACAGGCAAAATGCGTCACACCCGATACAGTACTGTGCGTCACCGCACCGCCCAGTTCTTCCGCCGTCACCTCTTCACCGATAACCGCCTTAATGACCGAAGGACCGGTAATAAACATATTCGACGTTTGTTTTACCATAAAAACAAAATCCGTCAACGCCGGACTGTACACCGCACCTCCCGCGCACGGTCCCATAATGACGGAAATCTGAGGAATCACACCGGAAGCCTTCGTATTATTCATAAAAATAGCGCCGAATCCGGAAAGCGCATCAATACCTTCTTGGATACGCGCACCGCCGGAATCATTCATCCCGATCAGGGGAGCCCCCATTTTCAACGCCATTTCCTGCACTTGGCAAATCTTTTTCGCATGCATTTCCCCCAAAGATCCGCCTTCCACTGTAAAATCTTCCGCATACGCATACACTAACCGCCCATGTATATAACCATATCCCGTCACCACACCGTCACCGGGAATCTCTTTCTCCTGCATCCCGAAATTCGTGCAGCGATGATGAATAAACTGACTGATTTCCGTAAAAGTACCGGCATCAAACAACAGATCCAGCCGTTCCCGTGCCGTATATTTTCCCCCGGCATGTTGCTTATCAATCCGTTTTTGACCGCCTCCCATAGCCAACGTCGCCAACTTCTGTTGCAACGCTTCCAGCTTCTCTTGATTGGTTGCCATATCTACACCTCCATGACGGCATATTTATACTATTAATTATACCATAAACAAAATATAAATCCCAACGACCATATTGTAAACCATTTTATCTCATAACACATTAACTATGTGTAAAAAAGTAAAATCCTCGCGCCATCCGACGATACGCGAGGTCACCAACACCGAACAAAAAAACGAACGCTCCGAAACAGCACCTGTACGGAACGTTGAAATATGGCGGAAAGGGTGGGATTCGAACCCACGGTGCGTTGCCGCATCACTAGTTTTCAAGACTAGCTCCTTAAACCACTCGGACACCTTTCCACAATGTGTACATTATAGCAAATGTCCTATACACCGTCAAGTCAACCATAAAGCGGTCCTGCCGCTACATCGCGTTATGACGGTATAGGAAATCTTCTTTGCCTATATGCGGGTATCACCTCCTTTTACTTCCTAAATATAAACAAATATTCGTGTGCAATGAGCAAAAAATTATATTTCACACTATTGGTTTTCCAATACCCCGTTGCTTTACAATTATGCTGCTCTTTGATTACCAGTTCCTTAAGCTTAAATCCGGCGCTCTGAAATAGTTTCATGACCTCAAAGGACATGGGGATCATATGCCCCTTTTGCCGAGTATCACCCATAAGGACGGCACAAAATTTATCTTTTTTTAAAACGCGGTAACTTTCGGCAGCCACGTCACGCATGGCGATAAGAAAATCTTTCACTTTTAAATGCGACAAATCCGCTTCAATATCTTCACTGTACTTAATAATATCGGCATAAGGAGGATGCGTACAAATAAGGTCGATACTGTTATCCTTAATAAAATCCAACGTACGGGCATCCCCCTTATAAAGATACACCTTGCCGTTCGCACCGCTGTGCTCAAAATTTATTTTTTCTCGGCACCTTGCCAAGGCCGTCTCATTAACATCTACGCCGATTATATTTCTATTAAGCAATTTGGCTTCTACAAGGGTAGTGCCGCCGCCGGCAAATTGATCCAATACCAAATCATTTTCCTCGGAATATCGCAGCAAAATATTACGAGGAATATACGGCGACCAATTTCCTCTCCATTTTGCATCGTGAGTTGCCCAATCTCCGCGTTTAGGAAAAGACCAATGTGTTGTCATTTCCAATTCAAAATCGTCAGGCTCCCATTTTACTATTTTCTTTCCCATTATTTAAAAACCTCGTTCATTATACCGTTTTCCAAATCTTTAATATTATAAATATGTTGCATTACATCAAAGGTTTCTTCAAGATTATGACGGGCGCTTGTCCATCCCTTGCCGTCCGTAAACCAAACAAAAGTAAAGCCCTTAATTCTTTCACTCTCCCAAGCAAGTGTTTTATAGCTGCGTGCCGTTTCATTTAATTTACTGCCGCCACTGCCATAAAAATTCGTTTCAATTCCATAAATCATATGCGGTGTTTTAACCACAAAATCAAACCGTTTTTCCATTTTTCCTTGATTAGAAATTGCCGATAAATCGATCTGCCACTTATCTGTAATTTGATGAATATAAATTTCTTTAAAATAATTTACCTCTTTTATAAAACCCGCTTTTTGAATAAACCTTTCCACGACATTTTCCATAAGATGTCCGCCGCGATTTTTGCGACCATTAGAATCAAGCCCGGTTTCCACACCGGTAACATAATCCACAAGATTATTAATAATATGATGTTCCAATAGATCAAACAATCCGGTATGCTCCATAAAATAAACATACTGTTCACCGCAAATATCCATATCGGTAGAATATTTCCGTATATCAAATTGATACAAATGCCCGCCATTTTCATCTTGACAATATATTTCATTCACTCTTACCGCTAAAAGCAACGGAATACACTGTAAAACTTCGGGATATTTCCTAATCAGTATTTTAAAATCTTCTGCAATATTTTTTGAACCGATAAGTGAGTTGAGAATATTCAACGCAACCTTAATGCCGGTAACATTCCGATGTACTTTATTAAAATCAATATAATACCCATAATCAGCAATACTGTCACGAAATCCTAATAACCATGTATTAAAATCCCTCTTTTTCATGTATTTTCTCCTCTGCATGAATTTTTCGGCACTACCGCCTATATGCAGTCTTGCCCGACAAAAACGGAATACTTGCGCTCCTTAAAAATTCGATATAAGGAGTTCTTTAATCTTCCCTCTGGATGCGCCCTTGCAATTAATCATTCTTGTTGCTTCAACTCTCTTGATATTATGTGCAGAGTAAATATCATCAAAAAAATTATCCTCTGCATCGAAATTCTTAGGATCCGAATTACTGATGAGCAACTTTGCCCCTCTTCCGTGCATTTCATCAACAAACCTTGCCAACTCTTTTTGACTGTCGTCATTAAACAAATTTTCCGTATAGGCCGTAAAACTTGCCGTATCGGTAAGAGGACGATACGGCGGATCAAAATATACAAAAGTATGTTCATCAATAAAATCTTTTGAACGTCTGTAATCTCCGCAAACAATAGTAACCTTTTGTAATTTCCGTGCTAATGCACGAAGATTGCTTTCATCACAAATTAAAGGATTCTTATACGCTCCCATAGGAACATTAAACTCTCCCTTTTTATTGACACGAAATAAGCCGTTAAAGCAAGTTTTATTAAGAAATATCATTAATGCCGCTTTTTCAACACTATCCGTCCCGCGGTCACTAATTTTTAACGCATTAAACCTCGCTCTCTTTGCCGAATAATAGCCTTTACGTTTATCCGGCGCCATCGGTATAAACGCTTCCTGCATCGTATACAACATCCTAACCAACTCATCAACAGTATCTCTAATCCGGGAATACGCATTAATAAGTTCCGCATTAATATCACTGATATAAACTTCTTCCAACTCATATTTACTCAATATATCAAAAAGAACGGCCCCGCCGCCGACAAACGGTTCCGCATATTTCTTAATACCGTCCTTTTCAAAAGGATAATACTTTGCTATCTCTCGAAGAAGTTGTCCTTTTCCGCCGGCCCATTTTAAAAACGGTTTAATCATTTTTCCCGTTTTTTTGTCGTTTTGTATACATCCTGATTCTATCGGTTTTTCAGCAGTAACCGGAATAATCCACGTATTACCTGCCATGGTTGCCTGATGAATTTTATGTTCGGCACAAAGAACAGTAACTCGTTTTTGTGAAATTTCCCATTTATCCGCAGCTTCTTTGGCGGACATATATTCCATAACAAGGTCTCCTTTTTAATTATGTTATTCTATTCCGCTTTCAAAATACTACCCGCGTTATTATATTCAGATTCGACTATCGGTATTCAAGTCTGTCGACCGTAATGTTCCGAATGCGTTTTCCGGTTTCCCTATCATATGCCGTTCTCCGATGATTTGGACCCTTGCGCACTTTCCCGACGGGTATGAAAAAAATGCGGTGCATCGCCCCATTTTCCGAATCCCACCACATCCCCTACAGAAGCTACCCGAGCTTGTAAGCAATGACGACATTGCTGCGGATTTTCATCGACACACGGTTTATTGTCGTACAGTACATATTGCGGTCTGAATTTCGGCAATGTCACAATAGGCATTAGCACATTGGCGCCGGCTTTTAATCCCAATTCCCGACCTAAGGGATGCAAGGCTTGTAAAGCCGTGGTAGCCGCAATATTTACATCCGGCAACACCAATCGCGTAACGGCAATCATATTCAGTCCCAGCCGCAGGCGTCGCCGTTTTTCCGCCTCGGAATCCAAGCCGGCTTGCAGGACTTCCTTGCCTACAGGCGTATTATGATGCACGACATACGGACCCATGCCGATCATATCAATGTCCATTTGTTGATAAAATAAAATATCGTCCACCAAATCGTCCAAGGTCTGTCCGGGCAAGCCGATCATATCTCCCGTCCCTACTTGGTAGCCGATGCGCCGCAAGGTTTGCAAACATTGTTTCCGTACCTGCCACACATGGTGTCCGTCTTGCGGATGCAAGGTCGCATATAATGCGGGATTACCGGTTTCAATGCGCAATAAATAGCGATGTGCGCCGGCCGCAAACCACCGTTCATACGCCCGGTCTTCCTGTTCACCCACGCAAAGGGTAATCCCCAATTCGCCGTGACTCAAGGTTTTTATATCCCGAATGAGGCCTTCCACATAGGTAATAAATTCTTCATCCTGCCGTTCTCCCGACTGTAAGGTAATGGAGCCGTATTGATTGCGATAGGTCCAGTCCGCCATAGAGAGAATATCTTCCCGTTCCGTGCGAAATCGTTTCACCGATGTATTGCCGCGACGAATACCGCAATACCGGCAATTTTTTATACATTCATTGGAAAACTCAATCAGCCCCCGATAATATACCACGGCGCCCACATTCCGCACCTTGACGTCATACGCCGCCGCATACAAGGCTTGACACAAGTCGGGGTCCGTCCAGGACAATAATGTACGTAAATCTTGCCGCGTCTTATGTTTTTTATATAAAATATCCGTCCTTCCCATCCGTCGTTTCCTTTCCTTTCTATGTTCCTTCTATGGTACACCTTCTACCGCCTCTTTGTATAGTCACATTCTCCGCAGAGGTACACGCATCGGCATACTGTAAACGGCAGTCGGTGCATAAAAAAAGCAGTTCATCTTAACCGCATGAACTGCTTTTTTCTCATTCTTTATGCTTCAAACCGCCCTGTTCCGCCGACCGTCTTTTACGTCAGTATAAAGAAATACAGTAAGGAAATCAGCGCTACTAAAAACCGATAATACGCAAAGGAAGCCAGTGTTGAACGATTTAAAAATTTTAAAAACCAAAGTACCGATATATAGGCGACAAAGAAGGCCACTACAAAACCGATGACAATCATCAGCAAATCATTCCCGCTCAGCAGGGAAAGGCTTTTGATTAAGTCGAAGCAGCAGGCGACGATCATAACCGGGACGGCAATGATAAAAGAAAAATCGGCCGCCGCTTTACGACTGATACCCAAAAACAGGCCGCCCGCCAAGGTGGAGCCGGAGCGGGAAAAGCCCGGCCACAGGGCAAAAATTTGAAACATGCCCACAAAAAAGGCCTGCACCAGGGTCATGTGCTGTACGTCCCGGCATACGGTGCGTACATGTGCTTTTTCCGCCGCCAACATCACGATACCGCCCGCGATCAGGCCGATAATAACGGTTCCCGGCGAAAATAAATAGGTTTTAATGGCATGATGTGCAAAAAATCCGATAATCATTACGGGGATAATGCCGACGCCGACATGCGCCAACGTAAGTCCCGTATCACGGCGCAGCCAATTTTCACGCCGTAACAAGTGTAAGCAGCGATATTGTTGCAACATGCGCCAAAAGGTCGCTTTATAAATAACCAACACGGAAAGAATGGCCCCTAATTGAATGAATACTTCAAATACGGTAGACCGCGGGCCTGTAAACCCCAGCCAATCTCCGACTAAAATCATATGCCCCGTCGAAGATACCGGCAAATATTCGGTAAGTCCTTCTACAATCCCCAGAATCACCGCAATAATCGAGTCATGCATACTTTTTAACTCCTTTATATTCCAATATCAAGATACTCCGCCATTATACCACAGCAATCGGGAGAAAAAAAGTAATCGTGCCGGGGGATGGCTTACTTTTTATGACGTGCCGTTTTGTTTTTCCGCCACCCGACCGCCTAAAAATGCACGCGCCATTTCGCGTTTTTATCAAAGCGATGAAAGGTATCAATTACGCGAATCGTGCCGCTCTTATACCGCATCACGACGGACATGGTCCGCGCACCGCCGCCGAAGTATTGAATGCCCCGCAACAACGGCGTATTCGTAATGGCCGTTGCCGAAAAAATACAATCATCACCTTTGACCAAATCGTCAATGGTCAGCACCGTGTTCACATCGCGAATCCCCATCGCCGCACAACGTTGCCGTTCCGCTTCCGTGTAGGGAATCAGCCGCGCCTGCATGTCTCCGCCCAGGCATTTCAAAGCGGCCGCCGCCAATACGCCTTCCGGGGCGCCGCCGATGCCCATCAGCAGATGCACCCCCGAACCTTCAATCCCGATATCCACCGCCGGGGAAACATCGCCGTCCGTAATTAATTTGATGCGGGCGCCCGCCTCGCGACATTGCCGAATCATCTCCGCATGTCTTTCCCGATCCAGTATGACCACCGTCAGATCGTCAATACTGCGTTCCAAACCTTCCGCTACGCGTCGCAAATTCTCCGCAATCGGCAAGTTTAAGTCAATCCGCCCCTTGGCGCGCGGTCCGACACACAACTTTTCCATATACATATCCGGCGCATGTAACAGATTGCCTTTGCCGGCAATCGCGATTACCGCAATCGAGCCGTCCTGTCCTTTAGCCGTTAAATTGGTGCCTTCCAACGGATCCACCGCAATATCCACCGGCGTGCCTCCGGCACCGACTTTTTCGCCGATATACAGCATGGGAGCCGCATCCATTTCCCCTTCCCCGATGACCACCGTGCCGTCAATGGGTACGCCTGCTAAAACAGCATGCATGCCGTCTACCGCCAATTGGTCCGAAGCCGCCTTGTTACCCTTGCCCATCAGGCGCCCCGCGCGGATAGCGGCCGCTTCCGTAACGCGTACAAATTCTAAGGTCAACAGTCGATCCATAACCATCCCTCCTTATACGAAAAAATATCTTTATATACAAAATTCTATGCCCTCCGACCGATTTCCTTTTATCAATTGCAACAAAAAAGCACGCCTGTATTGTCCTGCCGACAAAAGGGCGTGCTTATGGAGGATGTTTGCTTATTTTATTACGTCACAATGCATATAGGGGCGCAAGACTTCCGGCACCGCCACGCTGCCGTCCGCCTGTTGGTAATTTTCCAAAATAGCGGCTACCGTACGGCCGACCGCCAAGCCCGAACCGTTCAGCGTATGTACATATTCCGGTTTAGCTTTCGTATCCCGCCGAAACCGAATGTTGGCGCGTCTTGCCTGAAAATCTTCCGTATTCGAGCAGGACGAAATTTCCCGATATTTCCCCTGTGCCGGGAACCATACTTCCACATCAAAAGTCTTAGCGGCGGAAAACCCGATATCGCCCGTGCAAAGGCAAACCACATGATACGGGAGTTCTAAGGCTTTTAAGATATCTTCCGCATTCCGCGTCAATTTATCCAATTCGTCATAACTGCTTTCCGGCGTAGTATACTTCACCATTTCCACTTTTTGGAATTGATGCTGTCGAATCAGTCCCCGCGTATCTCTGCCGGCCGATCCCGCTTCCGCACGAAAACAAGGGGTCAAGGCCGTCACGTATACCGGCAATTGGTCGGCCCGTAAAATTTCCCCGCTATAATAATTCGTTAACGGAACTTCCGCTGTAGGAATCAAAAACATGTCCTGCCCTTCTACTTGCAACTGATACATATCTTCGGAAAATTTAGGTAACTGTCCCGTTCCGGTCATGGCCTTACGATTGACAATATAAGGAGGAATCACTTCTGTATACCCGTCTTTTTCCGTATGCCGATCCAGCATAAAATTATATACGGCCCGTTCCAGGCGGGCGCCGGCGCCTATATAATAATAAAATCTGGCACCCGCCACTTTAGCCGCCCGTTCGGCATCCAAAATGCCGAGATTTTCGCCGATTTCCCAATGTTCTTTCGGCGTGAACGAAAAGTTCGTCGGTTCTCCCCATTTGCGCACTTCCGGATTTTGGCTGTCGTCTTTTCCTACCGGCACGGACGGATGGCACATATTGGGAATCATGAGCTGAATTTGGCGCAACGCTTCCGCCACTTGATGAATTTCCTTATCCTGTACGGCAATCGTATCGCCCAATTTTTTCATGGCTTCAATAAGCGCCGAAGCATCTTCTTTATTTCTTTTTAACCTGCTGATTTCCTGCGTCACCGTATTGCGTTCATTCTTCATGGTTTCCACCTGTTGAATCAGGGTTCTTCTTTTACTGTCCAAGGCAATAAACGCATCCAAATCGACATGCGCATTGCGGTTCTTAATATTTTCTCTGACGGCTTCCAAATTTTCACGAACAAATTTTGCATCCAACATCCTCGTCCGTTCCTCCTTATACATGTATATATTTTTTTATATCATACCACATTTACCATGTCCGCGATACTTATAGCCCTTTTTGCTCTTCCGCTATAAATAAACCGCCTCGATGCGCCACCGAATTAAGCAGCACAAGACGCCAACAATCCCGATCATATTCCAACACGTTAATACACGTATTATCCTGTTTAATTTGCCAAAACGCCTGCAAAGGCAAGCCTAATGCCGAACAAACGGCCACTTTGTTGACCGCATCATGCGCGACAATCAGCACGGTCTGCCGCTCATACTGTCGACAATATTCCCGCATAGCCTCCCGAATCCGCACCTGCATATCCGCCAAGGATTCGCCGCCCGGCATTTGTACCGTATGCGGCGCCCGATGCCACTGCAAAAAAAGTTCTTTATATTGTTCCTGCACCTCGGCGGCCGTCATACCTTCCCAGCGCCCGTGGTTAATTTCCAGCAAGCGCCGATCCGTGTGTACCGGCAAGCCGTGTGCGGCGGCGCAAAATCCGGCCGTCACGGCCGCCCGTTGCAAAGGACTGGCAATCACCGCCTGCAGCGGAACGTCTTGTAACGCTTGTGCCAGCTGTTGCCCTTGTTGTCGGCCCAACCTGCTGAGCTGCGTATCTTCCTGCCCTTGAAAACGTCCGGCCGCATTCCACTCCGTTTCCCCGTGTCGAACCAAAATAATTCGTACCATACTGCCTCCTCAATGCAATTCGCAATGAATCAATTTCATATCTAAAATGCCGTCAATAGCCCGTAATTTCAACATAATATCATTCGGAATATCTTCCGCTACGGCAATCGCCATAATATTCGTGCCATCCTCGTTCATCCGTCCTACCTGCATACTCGTAATATTAATGCCGGCCTGTCCCAAAACGGTGGAAATTTGCCCGATCATATTGGGTTCATCCCGATGCGGTGCCAGTAACAAATACCCTTCCGGCGTAAAATCCACGCGGCAAGAGTCAATTTGCACAATTTTCGGTTCTTTTTTATTGAACAACATACCGACTAACGTATGTTCGCCTTTCTCCGTACGAATCCGCAGGGAAACGGCATCCAAAAACGTATCGCTCGCTTGAGATTTAATTTCTTTAACCGTTACCTGCCGTGTTTTGGCAACATCCGCAGCATTTACAAAATTAACAGCATCTTGCAAAATAGGATTCAATGCGCCCTTTAATGCCGCCGTGGTCAACAATCTGGTTTCCGTATCGGCTAAGGCACCCGTATATTCCACTTGAATTTCCCGCATCGGGCCGTCCGCCAAATACACGCCCATAATCCCCATGCGCTCCAACAAATCAAAATACGGGCGAATCACATTATATACATTGGGCGGTACCGGCGCCATATTGACCGCCGTCGGTACGGGTTCGCCCTGTAACGCCGCCATCACCCCTTTCGCCACATCTACGGAGACGCCGATTTGCGCTTCTACCGTAGAGGCGCCTAAATGCGGCGTCAACACTACCTGATCCATATGCAAGAAAGGATTAATGTCCTGCGTCAACGGTTCTTCCGGGAAAACGTCTATCGCCGCTCCCGCGACCTGCCCCGATTGCAGAGCCGCCGCCAATGCCTGAATGTCCAACACGGCCCCGCGCGATACATTGATAACTCGCACGCCCCGCTTCATTTTAGCAATTTCGGCCGCGCCGATCATCCCTCTCGTTTCCTTGGTCAACGGCGTATGTAACGTAATATAATCGGCAGAGGCCAGCAACGTATCCAAATCCACCAGTTCCACTCCCAGCTGCTGTCCCCGTTCTGCGGGAATGTACGGATCATACCCGATCGTTCGCATTTCCATCGCCTGCATCCGTTTGGCAATCCGCGAACCGATCCGACCTACCCCGATAATGCCGATGGTTTTATCTTTCAGTTGAATACCGGTAAAGCGTTCTCGCTGCCACTCGCCGGCCATTAACGAATTATGTGCCTGCGGAATATGCCGGGTAATCGCCATAATCATGGCACAAGTATGTTCGGTTGCCGCCACCGTATTCGCCGTAGGAGCATTCACCACAATAATCCCCCGTTGCGTAGCGGTTTTAATATCAATGCTGTCGACGCCGACACCGGCGCGACCGATTACTTTCAACTTCCCGGCCGCTTCAATCACCGCTTCGGTAACATGCGTCATGGAGCGGGTAATCAAGCCGTCATACGCGCCGATGCAGGAAATCAGCGCCTTTTCATCCAAATTGACTTTAATATCCACGTCATACCCGTTATGACGTAATAAATTCACACCTTCTACAGCCACATCATCGCTGACTAAAATTTTCATAACCATCCCTCGCTTTTTTAATGATTCTTCCGAAACGTTTTCATAAACTGCGCCAATGCCGTACAGCTTTCTTCCGTCACCGCATTATACAAAGACGCCCGACAGCCCCCCAACGACCGATGCCCTTTAAGCCCGACAAAGTGATGCTGTTCACTTTCCCGGATAAACGCTTCTTCATACGCCGACGTAGGTAAATTAAATGTTATGTTCATGCGACTGCGGGAATTTTTATCGGCATGCCCCCGATAAAAACCGTCACTGTCGTCAATCACTTCATAAATCATAGCCGCTTTGCGTTCATTACGTCTTGCCATTTCTTCCGGCCCGCCTTCCCGTTCCAGCCACTGCAACACTTCATGAATAAAATAAATGGCGAATACGGGCGGCGTATTGTATACAGAATCATGTTTTACATAGGTATCATAGCGCAACATGGCCGGTACATCGGGATTGGCCCCGGCTACTAACGAATCTTTTATAATCGCAACAACCACGCCGGCCGGACCGATATTTTTTTGGGCTCCCGCAAACAAAAAATCGAACCGCTCTATCGGTATGGGACGACTCAAAAAATCACTGGATACATCACCGAACAACGGCACGGAAACCTTCGGATACGAAGCCCACTGCGTACCGTGAATCGTATTGTTGGAAGTAATATAAAGATAGTCGGTAGCTTCGCGAATCGCCCCTTCCGTCAGGCGGGGAATGTAAGAAAAACCGTCTTTTTTGGAGGAAGCCGCTTCATACACCTCACCGTACGCGGCAGCCGCCGCCATGGCTTTATCCGACCAAACGCCCGTATTCACATAGGCCCCGCGGCGACGTAAAAAATTGGCGCTGTGCATGACAAATTGCAAACTGCCGCCGCCCTGCAAAAAAATAATATGGTACCCGTCCGGTATGTGAAGCAATCGACGTAACGTTTGTTTCGTTTCTTCCTGTAATTGCTGATACCGTTCACTGCGATGACTGATTTCCACTATACTCATGCCGGTACCGGCAAAATCCAGAAATTCCGCTTGTACTTTTTGCAAAACCGCCAACGGCATAGCCGACGGTCCGGCATTAAAATTATGAACCCGCTGCATCTTTCCCCATCCTTTCTAAAAAAAAAGCTCTCGTCCCCATACCAGGGACGAGAGCTTTCTCCCGCGTTGCCACCCAACTTGCTTTTCAGCCGACTCTTATCGCAATAACGGGCGACTCCCGTCAAATTCATCATTTGCCACTCCGGAGCGGATGCCCTCGCCTTCGTACCGACTTCCAGCCCCGTCGGCTCTCTGTAACGAAAAAACAAGTTCTTTCTCCTTCATCGTTTCCTTACTGTACATTTATAAAATTAGCCTCATTATAAACATTTATTTTTTTCTTGTCAAGGAATGTTTGCTATAAAATTTTGTATATTTTTAAAAATTAAGCAACTTCCATACCGGCGAAGTATGCGCCTCCGGAAACTCCGGCAAGCCCGTCGGCTGCGGTTGAATAATCATAAACACCAATACCGCTACAAACGTAATCGCCAAGGTAATATAGGAAAAAGTCCCCCGCTCTCCGTGACGATAGACCCCGAAAAAGCGAATGCCCAAAGAGGCGCCGATAGTGGCGAATAAGGCAGCTAAAGAAAAATACCGATACCACACATACGAGCCTATTAACGCCGCGATAATCGCAATATTAATCACCAACGGATACATTCTCGCCAAAGGAGAAACGTCTTTCCGCTTTACGGCCCCCAACCAATCCGAAGCATCAATCCCGGTAACGCCCATAATCAATGCGGTGAAATAGAGTATACGATCCCACGAACGTTGCCACCGCTTGCGATCCGCGGCCGCCCGGATAAAAACAACAAAACCGATAATCACTACGCCGGCCGCAATAAAATAGAACCTTTCCGGAATAAGCATTACGCCGGCGGTTCCCAATAAACCCAAAACCGAAGCAATCACCGCCATCTTAGCCAGTTCTTTTTTGGCCGGTCGCACGGCACGATCCGTCGCCTTGTACATTTTAGCAAAAATTTCCGCTAAAAAGACAATCACGAAAAACACGATCCCGAAAAACGGCTGAACCATTGCCAGCGCAAAGGTAATGACAATAGGAATGATAAATTTGGCACCCTTAAAAAACGTGAACGTACTGAATTGAACAGGATGCGTCTGCGAATAAGTCGTAAAATAAGTAAACGCGTTAAACATCAATAACACGGCCAACGTTTGCTCCGGCGTGGCACCCATATACAAAAAAATGCACAGCATGCACATGCTTAAATTCATCCCTGTAAACCGTGAAAAAAGGGCTCCGACCAATCCTGCGCCGACAAACGGTAAAATAATAGTTGCGGTTTCCATTATCGCTGCTCCTTTTCCATTTATTTTAAATGATGGCTGCCCCGTTCCGTCATAGGTATGCCCTCTTTACAAAGCGGGCAGTTGTCCGCCGTATACGTCGGCACGGTTAAATGTAATAAAGCCTGCACCTTGTCCCGCGGCACGCCGAAATCGGCCTTGCCGCCGCTGCGATCCGTCAATAAACCGACCCCGACAATCACGCCGCCGGCCTGTTCGACCACCTTCACTACTTCCCGGACGGAGCCGCCTGTCGTGACAATGTCTTCCACGATCAGCACGCGTTCCCCCGGGGCAATGCGAAAGCCGCGCCGCAACGTCATTACCCCGTTTTCCCGTTCTGTAAAAATAGCGCGTGTTCCCAACGCTTTTCCCACTTCATGTGCCAGCAAAATACCGCCGGTCATCGGGCCCATCACCGTTTGTACCTGTTCCCCCCGAAATCGTTCCGCCAATTCCCGACACAGCATTTCCGTATATTGAGGGTGTTGCAGCACATTAAATTTTTCCACATATAACGGACTGTGTAATCCTGAAGTCAGTAAAAAATGCCCTTTTAAAATGGCTTTCGTTTCCTCTAATAATTGTTGTACCGCCGCTTCTGTCATCATTCCGAATCATACCTCCCGTATTGCCGCTATTATTTTTTCCGCCGCCTGCCGCGGATCCGGCGCCTGCGTAATCGGTCGCCCTATCACTAAATAAGAAGCCCCGTTTTGTAACGCTTGTTGCGGCGTCGCAATCCGTTTTTGGTCCTGTACGGCCGCCGAAGCGGGACGAATCCCCGGGGTCACAATCAGAAAATCCGTACCGTTTTGTCGGCGAATATCCCCGGCTTCCTGCGGCGAAGAAACCGTGCCGTCTATGCCGGCCGCTTTCGCCAACGCCGCTAAGCGCAGCACGGAAGAAGCGACGGAATTGCTCCCGCCGATTTCTTGCCACGCTGCCGCATCCATACTGGTCAACACCGTAACCGCCAACAACTTCGGTCGCGTAATTCCCAGGCGCAAAGCTTCTTCCTGTGCGGCCGCCGCCGCCTGTTCCATCATTTCACGGCCTCCCGCACTGTGTACGGTCATAAAATCCGCGCCCAACCGGGTCAATGCCCGAATACTTTGTCCGACCGTATGCGGAATATCATGTACTTTTAAATCCAAAAACACCTGTTTGTTACATTCTTTTAAATATTCTACCACTTGCGGTCCGGCACTATAAAATAATTCCATCCCCACTTTATAGAAAGAAATACTCTCTCCCAAACGGGAAACCAATTCTTTCATAGCGGAAAAAGAATGTACATCCAAGGCTGCAATAATTCGCTTATCGACCATCCGCCACACTCCTTATATCTACCATTTCGCCAATGTATATTATAGATTCAATTTATTATGTCATGCCTGTGCATACCTGTCAACGCAATCCCCCTAAAGAAAAAAGGACAAAAAAAAGGAGACATTTTCATGTCTCCCCTCAATATTGCCGCTATTCTCTTATTCAGCAGAAATCGCACCTGTAGGACATACAGATTCACAAGCGCCGCAGTCGATGCAAGAATCAGTAATAACATACTTGCTTTCGCCTTCTTCAATAGCGCCGGTCGGACAGGTAGCTGCACAAGAACCGCACATTACACATTCGTCAGAAATTACATGCATGTTTTTTCACCTCCGCACACATAATCAATCAGGAATTTCGCTTCCTTCGACGTTCTCATTATTGCACGAACAAAAAAAAATGTCAATGTTCTTGTCATTCGGTTACAATCCGCATGTAATCTATGGTTCAAGCCATTTTGATTGCCGTTATCTAAAAAAACGCAAAGATTTTATTTCTTTCTTGTCATATTCCGTATGACCGTATAATATAGCCGTTTTATAGTAATAATAGCCATTTTCATTATTTTATCGGCAACCGCCGTTTCGGATTCGTTTTTCTCTACGTTTATCGCATATTTATACGTTTACAATGCCGTAAAAAAAGACTGCAACGAAATACACGTCCCCGTTTCTCTCGTTACAGTCCCTATATCACCAAAATACCGGTCCGAATCTCGCGTATCTCCCCCGGTATCCGGGCCGTTTGCTAATTGTTATTCAACCACTTTGCCCGCTTAAACACTAAAAAAATCAGACTTAATACCATGGCTACCACCGTCGCCAGGCCCATTCCCTTCAGTTGTACCGGGCCGATTACCAATGTCGCCCCGCTTAAACCGGAAATCATGGTCACGGCAGTGAGAATAAGATTCTTGGAACGGGTATAATCGACCCGTTTTTCTACCAACATCCGCAATCCGGAGGCGGCAATAAATCCGAACAACAAGATGCACACCCCGCCCATAACCGGTACGGGAATCGCATGAATCAACGCCGCAATTTTACCGACAAAGGAAAAAATCACGGCAAATACGGCCGCACCGCCGATAACCCACGTACTATATACGCCGGTAATGGCCATTACGCCCATATTTTCACCGTAAGTCGTATTGGGTGTCGAGCCCAACAGGCCGGATAAAACATTAGACACGCCGTCGGCAAATAAGGAGCGATGTAAGCCGGGATCTTTAATCAGATTTCGCCCGACAATATCGCCGGTCACAAATAAATGGCCTAAATGTTCCGCCAGTACCACAAACAGCGCCGGCATAATCATCATAACGGCACTGAAATTAAATTTCGGTTCATAAAACGTCGGAAACGCGAACCATGGCGTTGCAGCCACCTTGGAAAAATCGACTACGCCCATAAAATAAGAAAGAATATACCCGGCAACCACGCCGATTAAAATAGGAATAATTCCTAAAAAACCGCGTCCCAGCACACTGGTAAGAATCGTAACCGCCAACGTGAACGTGGAAATAATCATGGCCGTTTGATTCGTCATCCCCTGCGCCGTTCCCATATAGCCGGACATGGTCATTGCCAGCGGCGCCAGTTCCAAGCCGATAATGGCCACAATTGCACCCATGGCGGCCGGCGGAAATAAAACATCAATCCATTTCGTGCCGACTTTATCCACAATCACTGCCAAGACAATAAACGACAAGCCGAAGACCACAAACCCGCCCTGCGCATCGCCATAGGTCATGCCCGGCACCGCGCATACCGCCAATACGGGAGAAATAAACGCAAAACTGGAGCCCAAATACGCCGGCAACCGCCACTTACAAATCGTTAAATACAGCAACGTACCGATGCCGTTCATAAACAGGGCGGTCGCCGGATCGACATGTAATAAAAAAGGCACCAATACGGTCGAACCGAACATGGCAAATAAATGCTGTAAACTCAAAGGGATTGTCGGCAAAATAGGCAATCTCTCTTCGACATGAATAATACGTTTTTCCTTCATAGCCATCCTCCTTACATTATTTTCCCGGAATAAATCGACTTTGCGTTTCCTGTCGCAAAGAAGGCGGCAACACCTGTTGTGCCGCCTGTTCCTGTTGTATCGCTTCCCGATAACCGCGACGACATATATTCAACAATAACGCGGCCATAAACATGTTCAAAATAAGCGAGGTGCCGCCATAACTGATAAAGGGCAGAGGGACGCCGATAACGGGAAAAATGCCGCAATTCATGCCGATGTTAATCAGACCCTGCCCGCCGAAATACATGGTAATTCCCAAGGCCATCAGCATGCCGAACCGATCGCGACATTGAAAGGCCACACGAAACCCGAATACAATGATGAGGCAAAACAACGCCATTACTAAAAGAACGCCTAAAAATCCCCATTCTTGCGCCAACACGGCGAAAGCGAAATCAGTATGCGCTTCCGGCAAATAACTGAATTTACTGATCCCGTTGCCCACACCTTGTCCCAAAATTCCTCCGGAACCGATGGCAATAAAACTTTGTGTCGCCTGATATCCCAAAGAAGACTGATATTTCCACGGATTTATCCAGGAAACCAGCCGCTGCATCCGATAGCCTTCCGAAGCAATCGCCACGCCCAAGCCCGCAAAACCGATACCTATCAGCCAACGCAAATTCCCGAAAGACGCGCCGCTGATCCACAGCATGGCTACGGGAATCGCAAAAATCACCAACGCCGTACCGGCATCCGGTTGTTTAAAAACAAATAAAGCCATTCCCAAGGCCAATACAATGACCGGATGTACTAAAACGGGCGAATGTCGCCAAAAACGATTGCCTTCTTTTTTTATATTACGACGTATGAAATATAGCGGTTGCGCCGTTTCCAAGGCGCGTGCCAACACGGTGGCGGAAAAAATAATCCCCACAATTTTAGCCAATTCGGACGGCTGAAACGTAAAACCACCCAACCCGATCCAGCGACGCGCCCCTTTTACGACCACCCCGACGCCCAACACGGCGGCCAACAATAAAAACGTAATAATAATCATCGGCCATATACGATTGCTCATTTTTTTATAATCCCGCTTATACGCAACATAGCCGACAAGCAATCCCAATACAATCAAAACCATTTGTTTAAGTAAATATCCCGTAGGACTGACCACTCCCGGTGCGGCTACAAAAGTGGCGCTGTATACATTGGCAGTACCTAAAACCAGTAACAAAATAAAACTGAGAGATAACCAAAAAAAAGCCTTTTGTAACTGCTTACTCTTGGGTTTCATGCGTTGTCACCTCACTTGGGCAAAACGCGGCACAATGAAAAATAGGTTGCCCTTTGGCACTGAATTTCGCTTCATATTCCGTCATCGCCTCATTCTCCAGCCGACTGTGATGTAAATCATACGTTACCTCCTCCAAACGCCACCCGTGCGCTTTAAATTCCGCCAAGGTGAACGCAAATAAGGCGGCATTATCCGATTTGAAATCAATGCGTCCCTGCGGTACCAGTACTTGTTCATAGCGGGCCAGGAAATTCCCGTGCGTCAACCGCCGCTTTGCATGCCGTTTTTTAGGCCACGGATCGCAAAAATTAATGAAAAATCGCTGTACTTCCCCGGGAGCGAATAAATCGGTCAAGCGCGCCGCATCAAAGCGAACCAGGTGTACATTATGAACCTCCGCCTGTGCACATTTTTTACCGGCATAATATAAAACCCCCAACTGAACTTCAATGCCTATAAAATTGACATCCGTATGAAGCTGCGCCATTTGCGAAATAAAATTGCCCTTTCCGGTCCCCAACTCCACCCAAAGCGGAGCTTGCGGATCCGGAAAGACTTCTCGCCACCGACCTTTATGTTCTTCCCCATTTTTAAGGTGAACAAAACTCTCGTACTCCTTAACAGCTTCATCAATCCACGGTTTTCTCCGTAAACGCATGACCTTCCTCCTTCACTCTAAAAAAGAGGCTGATTCCTTATGAAATCAGCCTTACATGTGTATTCAATTATAGATACTATGCAAGTCTGTGTCAAACCGAGCCTACGGTTCCTCTGCCGCTTCGCGGCGCTGTAAAATTTTTTTGGCCGCCTTTTCAAATTTAGGGCGTGCCAACATGACCCGATGACCGCACCCGCAACAACGAATCACGAAATCAACGCCAATCCGCAACACTTCCCATTCTCGCGATCCGCAAGGATGAGGTTTCTTCATTTGCACCACATCGCCCACATAATAGCGAATAAATTTCTCCATACCTGCTTTCCCTCCTGCCGTACGCCGCTATGCGACCTATTATATACAGTATAACATATCCCCTAAAAACATTGTATACACATATTCTTATCCCGAATCTATACCATTATACACTACCATAATGATCGCCGGTCTTGCCCGCTTTCTTCGGTTCATGCCGCCTACCCTTTTTCTCTCAACCCGCCGGAAAAACGCGTTCCGTGCTTGTTTCCCCCCTTTCTCTGTGATAGTATAGAAATGATGGACATACGTTTATAAAGGAGGGTGTGTCATGCCGCTTCGTTCTCTTGCACACACATGGCGATACATATCTTATCTATGTTATTTTTTCGGAACCCTTTGTACCTTGCTCGTCATCGCCTTATTGCTTCGCATTTCCTTCTATATTGCTTGTAAGGCGCCGCCCTTGGCAGCCCTTTCTTTTCTTCCCGTTCGTCATACGCCGCTTCTCTTTTTATGCCTTTTAGGCATTATGGCGGCGGCCATTGCGTTTTGGCAAACGGGAGCGGCTTATCGACAAAAATACGACGCGCTGTCTCAACAGCGGACATACAGGTGACACCATGAAAAAAAATGAATTTATGGCACAATTAAAACATTACTTCCGCAATAGCGAACCTGCAGATTTACAGGGCATTATCGAAGATTGCGAGGAGCAATTCCGCTTAGGTACCAAAAAACGGGAACCGGAAGAATATGTTTGCTATCGACTGGGACATCCGCATAATATCTATCGCTACTATATAGGGGAGCCGATTGTGCCCGAAGAAAATGAACAATTAAATCCGGACCGTTTCGCCGCTTATGAAACGGACCCGCACCCGCCCGTCCGCCGCCCTTACGATGTCGAACCCGCTTCCGCACCGCATCGGGCCATACCCGAACACAGGCGTACCGGCAGTCGTGCCGGCCGTATATTTTTCGGATTTTTATGTCGTTTCTTCTATTCTTTAATGGCCTTAACCTGTTTAGGCGGCATATTTTGGATGAATTTACCTCCTTATTGTGTAAGCGAATGGTTGCCGCTGCCGCAACTGTCTCTACAAACACTTATCTATACCGTCCTCGCCTTATTTTTTGCCGGCCTTACCTGCGCCTTTCTCAAACGCCGGTGCCGTACTCGAAGAACGTCATAAGGGAGTGCTCTTACTATGATAAAAATTATTATCAGCTTCATCATCACTTTGGTCTTTTCCGGCCTCGCCTATTCTTCTTTTTTTACTATCGACTATCCCAATTTATTACAATGGAAAGCGCATTATGAAACCTGTAAAGCCTTGCAGCGGGAATTGGAAAAAGGCACCTTGACCCCGGAAGATATGATCGCGCAACTGAAAGAAATGTCCCCGGATCGGGCCATGGAAATCGAAGACCGTTTCAGTAAAAAATACGGCAATGTCGGCACTACCATGAAATCCGTCAAATTTTCGCTCCATGATGAAGCCGGCGATGATACACCGGACACTTCCGACGACGTGCCGGATGAATCGCCCGCCAATACGGCTACTGCCGCTCATGCCAATAAAAAAAGGACGTCTGCCGACCTACCTGCCGACGCCCCCGCTCGTCCCGCCAAGAGAACCCCGCGTACGGGGAAGAATGCGAACGGGCCCACCCGGTCCCTGAAAAAATCCGCCCGTACCGCCGCTCCCGCTACCGACAGCACAGCCGGCGCCAGTACGGAAGAATCGGAATAGAAAAAATGAATCATACGCCG
>NZ_AFIJ01000010.1 GCF_000214495.1 Megasphaera lornae
TCAGCGACTTCCTATCCTCCCGGGGGGCCTCCCCCCAAGTACTTTCGGCGTTTACGGGCTTAACTGCTGTGTTCGGCATGGGAACAGGTGGATCCCCGCAGCTATCGCCGCTGAATTGCTCTTCAGGGACTTGCCCTGACAACTGCTCGGAAAAGTAATGCTTAACGTTCCTTCTTTAAGTCAAGTCCTCGGTCTATTAGTACCGGTCCGCTCCATACATTGCTGTACTTCCACTCCCGGCCTATCTACCACATCGTCTTTGTGGGACCTTACTTGTTTCCAATGAGAAACCTCATCTTTAGGCTGGTTTCACGCTTAGATGCTTTCAGCGTTTATCCGTCCCGAACGTAGCTACCCAGCTGCACATCTGGCGATATGACTGGTACACCATCGGTTCGTCCACTCCGGTCCTCTCGTACTGGGAGCAGCCCCTTTCAAGTTTCTTGCGCCCGCGATGGATAGGGACCGAACTGTCTCACGACGTTCTGAACCCAGCTCGCGTACCACTTTAATGGGCGAACAGCCCAACCCTTGGGACCTACTTCAGCCCCGGGATGTGATGAGCCGACATCGAGGTGCCAAACCTCCCCGTCGATATGGACTCTTGGGAGAGATAAGCCTGTTATCCCCAGGGTAGCTTTTATCCGTTGAGCGATGGCAATTCCACTCTCTACCACCGGATCACTAAGCCCGACTTTCGTCCCTGCTCGACCTGTCCGTCTCGCAGTCAAGCTCCCTTCTGCCTTTACACTCTGCGCGCGGTTTCCGTCCGCGCTGAGGGAACCTTTGGGCGCCTCCGTTACTCTTTTGGAGGCGACCGCCCCAGTCAAACTGCCCGCCTGAGACTGTCCGCAGCTTTGTTACGGCTCTCGTTAGAATTCCAATACAACAAGGTTGGTATCCCACCGTCGGCTCCGTGAATACTGGCGTACTCACTTCTCCGCCTCCCAACTATCCTGTACATCTTATACCGGAATCCAATCTCAGGTTACAGTAAAGCTCCATGGGGTCTTTCTGTCCAGTCGCGGGTAACCTGCATCTTCACAGGTACTTCAATTTCACCGGGTCCCTCGTTGAGACAGTGCCCAAATCGTTACACCTTTCGTGCGGGTCGGAACTTACCCGACAAGGAATTTCGCTACCTTAGGACCGTTATAGTTACGGCCGCCGTTTACCGGGGCTTCAATTCTCTGCTTCGCCTTGCGGCTAACACGTCCTCTTAACCTTCCGGCACCGGGCAGGTGTCAGCATCTATACATCAGCTTTCGCTTTAGCAGACGCCTGTGTTTGTGGTAAACAGTCGCTTGGGCCTCTCTTCTGCCGCCCATTCCTGCTCCATCCGTTCGGACTTCACATACTCTGGGCTATCCTTTTCCCGAAGTTACGGATATATTTTGCCGAGTTCCTTAACGAGGGTTTTCCCGCGCACCTTAGAATTCTCTTCCCGCCTACCTGTGTCGGTTTCGGTACGGGCGCCCAAGTACTCACTAGCGGCTTTTCTCGACAATTTAGTTCCGATCCCTTCGTTTCTCTTTCGAGATACTCCCCATCACTTCTCGGCCTTTTCATAGAGCGGATTTGCCTACTCTACAGCCTACCTGCTTGGACATGCTCTTCCAGTCGCATGCGCATCGTTCTTCTTGTGTCACCGCTTCGCTCAATCATACTTTTGCGGTACAGGAATTTCAACCTGTTGTCCATCTCCTATGCGTCTTCGCCTCGGATTAGGTCCCGACTTACCCCGGGTCGACGATCGTTGCCCGGGAACCCTTAGGCTTTCGGTGGAATGGATTCTCACCATTCTTTTCGCTACTCATACCGGCATTCTCTCTTCCTGCCTGTCCACCTGTCCTTCCGGTCAGGCTTCTCCCATGCAGGAACGCTCCCCTACCCAATTAGCATTGCTAATTGCCAAAGCTTCGGTTCCGTACTTTAGCCCCGGTCATCTTCGGCGCAGAGTCTCTCGACCAGTGAGCTATTACGCACTCTTTTAATGGTGGCTGCTTCTGAGCCAACATCCTGGTTGTTTTCGAAATTCCACATCCTTTGCCACTTAGTACGGCATTGGGGACCTTAGCTGTTGGTCCGGGCTGTTTCCCTCTTGACTACGGGCCTTATTACTCGCAGTCTGACTCCCATGTATAAGTACAGCCATTCGCAGTTTGATTAAGTTCGGTAGCCGGATAGGCCCCTACCTCGTTCAGTGCTCTACCGCCTGTACTCTCTCCATGAGGCTAGCCCTAAAGCTATTTCGGGGAGAACCAGCTATCTCCACGTTCGATTGGCATTTCACCCCTACCCACATCTCATCTAAAAGCTTTTCAACGCTCACTAGTTCGGCCCTCCACACATTTTTACCTGTGCTTCAGCCTGGACATGGGTAGATCACTGTGGTTTCGGGTCTACTGTCACCGACTTTTCGCCCTCTTCAGACTCGCTTTCGCTTCGGCTCCGCGTTTTCCGCTTAACCTCGCCGCTAACAGTAACTCGCCGGTTCATTCTTCAATAGGCACGCCGTCGCTCCTGTATCGAGCTTCGACTGCTTGTAGACATACGGTTTCAGGTTCTGTTTCATTCCCCTCCCGGGGTTCTTTTCACCGTTCCCTCACGGTACTTTGCGCTATCGGTCTCTATCAGTATTTAGCCTTGGAGGGTGGTCCCCCCTGCTTCCCACAAGGTTTCTCGTGCCCCGTGGTACTCCGGATTCTGCCGTTTCCCTTCCCTTTCGCATACCGGGCTCTCACCGTCTATGGCTCAGTTTCCCACCTGATTCTGCTTCGTTCCGGTTCTTCTCTGCAGTCCTCTACCCCCAATCGGTTTCCCGGTCAGGTTTAGGCTCTTCCCCGTTCGCTCGCCGCTACTTAGGGTATCTCGGTTGATTTCTTTTCCTCCGGCTACTTAGATGTTTCAGTTCACCGGGTTCCCCTCCAT
>NZ_AFIJ01000009.1 GCF_000214495.1 Megasphaera lornae
GAGTGCATTTTTTTATATGCTCAGGTTTTTTGGCAAGGCGTGTTGTTTTTTTATTTCACACAGGAAGGGAGGTTAATCTTTAAAATACGGTTTAAAAACAGAACGATTCGGCTCTTTCGTTTGGGTTCGTTCTTTACGGGCCGCTTTTCCGGCATCCTTGGATGTGCGAGTGCGCGGAGCAAAATGACGACGTTTTTCACTGTGTTCTTCCCGCGACGCATGGTTGCGGTCCCGTTCGGCATGTTCTTTGCGTTTACGACCCGGACGATGGGTGCCGCGATCGGTGCGACGATTGGCGCGACGTATGCGCAGCGGCGCTTCTTCGGTAATTTTTACCGGCGTCATATCCGGCTCTTTGGTGAGCAATTTAATAGCGGCGGACAAAAGCGTGATGGAGTCATAATGGGAAAGAAGTTCTTCCGCATTGCCGCGATATTGGCCGGAACGTTCATCTTCCGCCGTATTGATTAAACGACGAATTGCCGCCTGTTGCGCGCCTTCCAAGGCTTGTGCCAACGTAGGTGCCTTACGTCTGGTAATATGGCGTTTAATAAGGCGTTCAATGGCGCGCAAGTGTTCCATTTCGCGAGGAATGACAAAGGTGGTTGCTTCGCCGCTTTTACCGGCACGACCGGTACGTCCCACACGATGGACGTAGCTTTCCGGATCTTGCGGCAGGTCATAATTAAATACATGTGTTACGCCGCTAATATCCAAACCGCGGGCTGCCACATCCGTAGCGACTAAAATATCAATGGTTTTTTCGCGGAATTGGCGAATGACACTGTCGCGTTTGGCTTGCGTCAAATCGCCGTGAATCCCTTCCGAAGAATAGCCGCGTTTTTTCAAGGCTTCCGCCACTTCATCCACCCGTCGTTTGGTGCGTACAAAAATAATGGCTAAATCCGGTTCTTGCAGATCCAACAGACGACACAGAACATCAAACTTTTGTCGATCCGGCGTTTCAATATAGGATTGTTCAATTAAATCCATGGTTACTTCTTTTGCTTTCATGCGAATGATTTGCGGTTCATGTAAGAAAGTTTCCGCCAATTGTTGAATCGGTTTCGGCATGGTGGCGGAGAATAAAAGCGTTTGACGCGTGTCGGGAGTGGCACTCATGATGGTATTAATATCATCAATAAATCCCATATCCAACATTTCATCCGCTTCATCCAGGACAATCGTATGAATATCGCTCAAATCAATAGTACCGCGTTTCATATGATCCATCAGTCGTCCCGGTGTAGCCACAATAATTTGCGGGTGTTTGCGCAGCCGACGTAATTGCCGTTCCATATCTTGGCCGCCATAAATCGGCAGGGCCTGAATCGTCGTGCATTGCGCCAAGTGATTCAGTTCTTCGGCTACTTGCATAGCTAATTCGCGGGTAGGAGAGAGAACGACAGTTTGAATAGATTGGGTCGGTTCATTTTTTAATATTTTTTCTAAGACGGGAATCCCGAAAGCGGCTGTTTTTCCTGTCCCTGTTTGGGCCTGGCCGATCATATCGGCCCCCTGTAAGGCTACCGGAATAGATTCCGCCTGAATCGGAGTCGGTTCTTCAAAGCCCATGGCATTTAACGCTTGCAGAATGACTTCGCTGATTTTTAAGTTTTGAAATTTCTCTAACATAGAGACCTCCTTTTACATAACTCAACTATTATACCATTGTATATATAAAAAAGATAGGGACAGAAAGGTTTTTTATAATAGAGATACAGTCATACGGGGCGATACTGTCGGGAATCGGGAGCGCCCATAAGTACGCCGCTTTTCGCGCAGCCGTTCGGGACATAAAAAAACGCACGTATCTATAAAAGACACGTACGTTCCGTTTTGGTGGATCATCAGGGGGTCGAACCCTGGACACCCTGATTAAGAGTCAGGTGCTCTACCAACTGAGCTAATGATCCATAGAGTAGGCGGCTTGTTTGTAAGCACATGAAATATATTACACTATTTCATGTTACTTGGCAAGAACTTTTTTGATTTTTTTGAAAAAACGTATGTATAGGGATAAGAGAAAAATAAATGTCCGAATGGAGTATTTTATGTCTAAATGGAGTTGATTTTTAATTTCAATTAGACTATTTTTTAGTTGCATTATGGATAAGGAGGGGGTTTATTTGGATAGACAATTGCAAAATGCACGTAAAAAAGCTATTTGTTGTGCCGTATTGACTTGGTTGCTGGTGCCGGCGGTATATGCCGCAGGAGAAGCACCGGCGGTGACGAAGGATGTATGGGTAAAAGCGAATGCAGCACAGGAAGAAGCTAAGAATAATTCGCAATCTATTACGGTTATTACGGCTGCCGATATTGCTAAAAAGCAGGCAAAGTCGGTAGAAGATATTATTTTTGATGAAGTGGGCGTTGTTCGTACTGTTGATGCGATGGGGCGAGTCGGCGTATCTATTCGAGGTGCTGAACCGAGGCATACGCTTATTTTGGTTGACGGGGAACCGGTGATGGGGGATTTCGCCAAATTTTATGGTGCGGCTGATGAGTTGCAACGATTAGGAACGGAAAATGTGGCAAGAATTGAAATTATTCGTGGCGCCGCTACGGCTGAATATGGCGCGGATGCGATTGGCGGAGTAGTCAATATTGTTACGAAAAAGCCGATGAAATATGCCGGAATTTCGTATCATGCGGAAGGACGGAGACGTGCCGGAAACGACGAGCTGTTTCCGGATAATTCTATGTATTTGCGAGCCGATTCGGGAAAAGTAGGCAAAGTATCGTTTGCCATTTATGGAAATAAACGAGATGTACCGCCTATTTATGCGGCTTCCGGATTAAAGCATTCGGCGTCTGCCGATTTTTTTGACTATCATGGCATGGACGGTGTGAAGAATTCTCTGCGATATTATGGAACAACGATGGATAGCGGAATTCTGCTGAATTATGATGTGAATGCTCACAATAAGATGAACGTTGAAATAAAAAAATATTCTGAAAATATGGATAAATATTCCAAGCATTCCGACTCTCCGCTAGAACCTGTTCAACATTTTAAGCGTAGTGTAGAACGGAATAAATATCATTGGGATTGGCAGGGAAATGACGGGAAGAATCTGTCATGGAAAGCGTCCGTCACTTCTTCGCGGATGAAAGAAGCGGATGTTGTCTTGACCAGTGAATATGCGAATTCCGTTCAAGAAGGAAAAAATATATTAAATTATGTAGATAATGTGGACCATCGACAATCTTCGGCAAAAGTGTCTATTGAAAAACAAGTAAATGATAAACATCTTGTTTCTCTCCATGCCGGTTTTATTTATGAACAAGGTACAGGCAGTCGCTTGAAAAATGCACCGCATGTGTATGTTCGTAAAATTGATCCGTGGGAGTATGATAAGAGTTTAAAAATAGATGAAAAAACTAAACAGCCTGTTTCTACTATTCATAATTATAAATGGAAAATCGGTAAGAACGGTACGCTTGTATGGGATTATAATTATGAACAATATGGGTATGATGAAAAAAATCCGCATACTGTATTGCCTAAGTTTACCTATGAAGATTATTTGGAGTACAAGGACGATGACGGTGAAATTTATTTATCTAAAATTTATAATAATATGGAAGTTTCAAAAAAATTTGATAAATTTATTTCCCAATTAAAAAATGAACCTAAGAATAAAGGAAATGCAGTGGTACAAGGTGGAGACGGTTGGGATGGAACAGATGGACCGGAATATTATTATACTAAGCAACATGTATATTTTAACGGGAAAGCTTTCGGAGAAGAATTTAAAAATAGGATCAATAAGCAAATTGAAGGGGAAGCAAGTATACGAAAACAATATATTGTGTTGTCGGATATGTATCAAATGAATAAAAATACGATGATTACACCGATTGTGCGGTGGGATCATCATAGCATCTTCGGGGCGTATCTGACAGGGAATATAGGCGTTACCCATTATGTTAAAGGGAATGCGCATCGTCGTATTAAAATGAATGTCGGTACGGGATATACGGAGCCCGGATTAGGGGAGCTTTATTATAATTGGGAAATGTTCGGCAGCAGTCCGTTGGGATATGACTATAAAAAAGATAAAGACGGGAATCCTTTAGATGCGAACGGGAAGGTTATCAGTCGGCAAGATCCGGAGTTGGCCAAGAAGATTATTGGCGGCGGTAAGGCGCGATTGGGATGGTATTGGTTGGGCAATGCCAAGCTGAAACCGGAAAAATCGGTGAATGTATCGCTGGCGTTGGAAGGGGAAAATAATAATACGTATGCTAAAATGGGAGTGTTTTATAATCATATTCGCGATTATATGACGACGTATTTTACAGGCGGAGTGATGGATTTTTCTCCTTATATTAATGAAACCACGAAACGAGGGCAAGATAAATGGCTGGCCGCTCCTGATTTGATATATAGTTTTAAAAATATCGGTTGTGCGGATATTAGCGGTATGGAATTGGAATGGGGACATACTTTTGCTAATCATTGGCAGGTTAAATTGGGCTATACGTACCTTCATGCTGTCAATAAAAGCAATCCGGAATTGCCGAAACAAATTTTGGATAAACCTGTGCATAAGATGGATATCGGGGTGACGTATACCGATCATAAACATGGTTGGAGCAGTTCTCTTTGGGGAAATTATTATATTCATATGTTGGACAGCAATAGTTTGGCCGGTGGCGGTAATTATGTATTTTCCCGACCCGACCCTTTTCATCCCGATAAATCTATTATAGAATATGCTTTTCAAAATAATAAGGCGATTACTTATAAACAAAAAACATTCGGTTTGTGGCATTGGCTTTTACAAAAACGGTGGAACAAAGATGTATCGGCGTATATCGGTGTTGATAACGTATTTAATTATAGGGATGATGATCGCGCGTTGCCGGAACGGACCTATCGCTTGGGAATCAATTTAAAATGGGGCGATGCGCCGGTTTCCGCATCTTATAGTACGAAAGAATCTGTTCGCTCGGAAAAAGTCGCTTTCCGGAAGGAAAAGCGGCGGGTAGCGGAAAACGAACATCGAAAAACCGGCATAGATTTTTATGGGAAGTACACGATGCGGTATAATTGGCAGAGCGGATTGCCGCGAGTACAACCTACGGTAATGAAAAATAATATTGTTACGGATGCGGCGTCTGTATTATGCGGGGAAGGCAAGCAGATATGGGAACAGCAATTTTCCGTAGGAATGAAGGCGAAATGGAATAATCGCTTGTTTTTAACGGTAGTAGGCAGTGCAGGGGCAGACGGTAATCAGCGTACGGAGTCAACAAAAGGGTTGCAGCCGAGTCGGCTGGATACAGTCGATCTTACCGGCCATTCCGGTCGTTGGGATGTTTCGTTAGGGCGATTGCATGAACCGTTGGGAATTACCGGCTATTGGTTCGGAAAAACCTATGACGGAGTTCGCTTGGCGTACGCCGATAAGAAGACACGCATACATGTGGGCGGCGGTGATTTCAGCGCTTATACGGGGGTTGAACGTTCTCCTTATACCTGCTTAACTTATGGCGAGTTTTTACGAGTGCCTACGGCATCGGAATTTATCGGGTATAAAAGAGGTTATGCAGGGGTTTTCAATCCGGGAAGCGATTATGTTGTACCAAAAGAGCATATTGTACCTAATAGTACAAAGAATATTCAATTTGCACAACAATTAAAGCGTGCGAAAACTTTACAAGAAAAATATGCAATTATGCGTCGGTTAGTAAAGATCATGAAAACCGCATATGGACGTAATAATATGGAATATGATAAATTGAATTGTGCTCCTATAAACTTTTCTCATGATATACCGTATTGGTATAAAGATAAAGATGGAAACGAAAAGCACATAAATATGATATGGAATGCTGCTTGGGAAATTGCACGTGAACACATAGATTGGGATGATCCGCGGATATTGGAAGGCGATGGCTCTGCTTTCAGACTGCAGTTTTGGAATACTTATAAAGAGAAAATTATAGCACGAGCTGAACAAGATATGGACAAAAAAATTGTAGAAGACGGTGGCAAGGTGATTGGGTGGAAAAAACAAAATATAATAGGAGAATATGAGAATATAATAAAAAACACAAAATATACTAATAATTATTGGAATTTTTCTCCCGGAGTGAATATATTTAAAAATATATATTATAGTTTTCAAGATAAATTAGATCATGGTACGTATTTGCCGCGGCAGGCATTGGCAAAGGCTATTGGTCGTTGTATTAAGGATCAAGGAATAAATTTGCATATAGATCGTATTGCCCCTGTAAACAAAGCGGCCTTTGTACAGGTTACGCGCTCCCTTACTCCGGCTTTGGATGTGTCGGCATGGTATTTTCATTCTCTTCATGATAAAAATAAGGTCTACTATTCTCTTAACGGGACGAATAATGAGGCGACTGTTTTGGGAACGATGGCCAATGTTACGGCTATCGGCATGAAATATAGATGGGAAAATAATGCCGTTATTTCTGCAGAGTACGGGAGAAATAATACGCAGTTTGCCCGGTATCTCCATAGCAATATGCGGTATGAACATCCGTACGGCTCTTCTACTTTTACATATAAGGGAAAAGAATCGGGATCGGTACCGGCGTTTTGGATATTGCGGCTGGATATCGGTAAAGCCGATCCTAATATGCCGCATAGTTGGAATGCGTTCTTGGATTATAAGCATATGGAACATGGGGCATTTTTCGGCGGTAACGGTACGGAAGTTTTACCGGATACGTATTTAGATGGCGTCAAGAGCTTTACCATCGGCGGTTCATATGTTTCCCAAAGTCATATTTTGTGGCAAGGTTCATATACGTTTAATGCGCAGGGGACACAACCGCGATATACGTTAATGGGACCTGAAAACTTTAAATTAGGTGATTATGCAAGAATACAGGCTACGTATTTCTTTTAACAAATAGTAAAACGGCTCCTTACGATGGGGATACATCGTAAGAAGCCGTTTTTTTATTAATTTGAAATTTTTATCATATAATTTATGCGGTTAAAAAGACCGGTGTCCCAATCGGGGATGGGTGCAAGGTTTTAATGTGAGGTGTTCTACCAATTCGCCGGCTTTTTCCAAGGATATATCTTCTGTCTGTCGGGCGTGTTCAAATACGCACAGCGGTTCCCGGACGCCGACTTCTCCTCCCGGCAAGTAGATGTATTCTCCCGTTTCGGGATCGCCGAAAATAATGCCGGCAAGTAAGTGTTTTTTAGCAATCTGACTCATAGGGAACTCCTTTTTCATCCAATTTAATTTCTAAGAGTTTGCATTCCCGATAATCGGCGGATACGAGGTGCAACAGTGTATGGTTATAAATACGGGGGAATACGGTATGCGGCTGCAAGCCGTGGAGGTGTCCGAAAATACAAAGGGGAACATGGTATTTTTCCAGTAAATCCGTAAAGCCGCTCGGCTTGGTCAGGTCGTATACGGGAGGATAGTGGAGCAGTAAAATTGTGCAACGACAATGTAAGGCGACCGCTTCCTGCAGGGTTCGCTCTACGCGCAGTAATTCGCGGCGATAGGGTTTGGCATCGGTTTCTTCCCGATAGTGATTGTCGCCGGGGCAAATCCAGCCGTGTGTGCCGCAAACGGCAAATTGTCGGTCCGCCGTGTATACGGTTGTGCCGTAGAGATAGTGCATACGGTTTGCGGCATCCAGACGGTTTAATTTACCGGCACTTTCCCACCAATAGTCATGGTTGCCGCGAATGATTATTTTTTTTCCCGGTAAGGCGCGAATTTCATTTAAGTCTTCTTGCGCTTCGCGCAGGCGCATGGCCCAGGAAGTATCACCGGCGATTAAGACTGTGTCTTCTTCGCCGACTCTTTTTTTCCAGTCTTCCTGAATACGTTGCCAGTGGTTTTTCCACCGCGTACCGAATATTTCCATCGGTTTTTTTGGCGGATGACCGGATAGATGTAAATCTCCAATTGCAAATAAACGCATGGCATATCCTTTCTATGTAAGGACAGCTTGCCTGAGGTGTTGTACGAAAGGTTCGGCTGCCTCTTCCGTGGCAATTTGCGGAACCATGTAGCCTACAAAGAGCGGGTTCGTTAAAAAGCGCGGAACCATTTTTATATATATATTTGTGTCGTCCGGAAAATCATAGTAGAAGATATTGTAGCTGTGACTGAGGTCGCCGAAACGACGCAGTAAAAAGCGTGCTGTCTTCTGCATGTAGCGGACAAGACAGGCTAAGGCGCCGAGATCTTTGAGAATGAAATTGATTTCATAAAATCCGATAATGGGGCGTAAGGAGAGATTCAGTTCCACCGTGTTTTCCAAGAGGATAGGCGTGCCGACAAAATGGTAGTGTTTAATGTCTTCATGGTAATCATAATGTTTCAAGCCGACAATTTGCGTATGCGGATGATGGATGCTGCCGCCCGCCATGTATCCGTAGTTGCGATAAAACAGCACGGAAGCAAATTCATGCATGGCTTTTACTTGGTGCCATTTTTCCAGACAAAATTCCACTAAGCGCAAGGCATAGGACGGCGTATAGGTGGAAAAGTCGCCGTTACAGTCGTCGCTTTCGATGACCAGGGTCTGCCAAGAGTCTTTTAATACGGGATAGGCATTTTCCAGCCAAATCATAGTTCCTCTTTTTTCGAGAATGTTTTTTAGGTGCGTCACATCGCAAAAGGGGCAATAAGTTGCTTTACGGTGTACCGTATCGGGTTTTGTTTTTCCGACGTCCATATTGTATTTGAGCAAATGGTTTAAGGGATTTTGTGCCATAGCAGATGCTCCTTCTTTTTATATGTCTTATTGTAGCATACGTACTGCCTTTTTTGAACTGAATGCGGTATAATTAATAGAAACGATTTTAAGGTGGCAAGTAAAATGGTAATAGAAACTATAAACGAGCGGCAATGGAGTCCGCGGTTGTTGGCTTGGTTTGCGCAACATCGTCGGGACTTGCCGTGGCGAACCGAGCCTCGTGATCCGTATCATGTATGGGTGGCGGAGATTATGTTGCAGCAGACGAAGGTGGAAGCGGTACGACCTTATTATGAAAATTGGCTGCACGTATTTCCCACTATGGAAGCCTTGGCGGCGGCCGAACCGGATGAAGTATTGCGGCAGTGGCAAGGGTTGGGATATTATTCGCGGGCACGTAATTTACATGCGGCGGTGCGGGAGGTAATGACTAAATATGGCGGTACGGTGCCGCAAACCGCAAAAGAAATTCGGACGTTAAAGGGGATAGGCGAATATACGGCCGGGGCCATTTTAAGTATCGCTTACGGACAGGATGAAACGGCGGTGGACGGGAATGTGTTGCGAATTTTTGCGCGAGTATACGGGATTGCACGAAATATTTTGAGCAGTCGTGTAAAAAAAGAAATTACGCAATTAGTGGCGGCTCAATTACCGACGGGAAAAGCCGGCATGTTTAATGAAGCGTTAATGGACTTCGGAGCTATGGTATGTATTCCTAAAACGCCGCATTGCGAGGTTTGTCCGCTTATGACGATGTGTCGGGCATACTGCGCGGGAAGAGAAAAGGAGTTGCCCATACGGGTAACGCGCAAAAAAGTGCCTGTTGAAAACCGGACGGTGGTTATGATCCGAAAACAGGGAGCGTGGCTCATTCATCGCCGACCGCCTACCGGTTTGTTGGCTTCTATGTGGGAATTTCCCAATGTCCCGGGAAAGGGACCTGACGGACGGGAAGCGGTGCGACAATTATTGGCGCAAGTCGGGGGACAGGTGGCGATAGAGTCGCATCCGTTAGCGACCCGGGAACATGTATTTTCTCATAAAAAGTGGCGGTTGACGATTTATGCCGGTACGTGGTGCGGCGGAACGTTGCTTTCCGGAAAGGAGTGGCAGTGGTTACCGATCCGGGCGTATACTACGGTTCCGTGGGCGGGACCGCATGGTAAGCTTACTGCGTTGGAAGCATGAAGGGGAGTTTTTTTGTTGTTTTTATGATTTCCTTGTCTATAGGAGCCGTGTTGACGGCATTTATTTTAGAAAAAATCGGACATGTCCGTAAGCTTTATTCCGGCAAGGCGATCGTGTTTTTATGGGCTTTTGCCACGTCGGTTTTTCTTTGGTATGCAGTGGCTTTTCCGTATATCGCGTTGCATTCTTTTACCGGGGATACGCAATTGGTAGGTATCGTATCCTTATCGGTGGTGTTGGGGTTGTTCCTGGCGGCGCCGCCGGTAGGGGTTTTAGGCATGGTATTTTTTTTCCGTGCGTGGAGAAAGCCGAAAGGGGAGAAAATCGGGGATGTTGCAGGGGTGTCCCGACGAGAATTTGTTACCCGTGCGGCCTTTGCCGTACCGATTGTTACTATGGGGGCGGCCGCTTTTTGTAATGTACAGGGAAGTCGCCATTTGGCGTTGACCCGGCATACGTTATATTTTCCCGATTTACCGGATTATTTGAACGGGTACAGGATTGCGCAAATTTCCGATCCTCATATGGGATTATTTTTTCGCCCGCAGCAATTAGGGGAAGCTATGGAATTGGCGGCGTATGCCGGGGCGGATCGGTTGGAAATTACAGGTGATTTAATTGATGAGTTATCCTTGCTGCGCCCGTGTCGGGATATATTACAAGAAAAGGGAAAACTTTTTCGGGACGGCATGGATTTTTGTTACGGTAATCATGAGTATTATCGCAATGTAGAAAAAATTACGGCGATGTTGCGAACTACGGGTATACGTATTTTAAAGAATACGTCCTATTGTGTGTCGGCAGGCGGAGGCGTCGGTTTGCACGACCGTGGCGGCAACGATCCGCGATCGTTTTATATAGGCGCTGTAGATTTCAGTTTTGCCAAGGGGAAGAGGTTTGCTGCAGAGCGACGGCAATTCATGGAACGGACGTTGCAGTCTGTGCGGCAGGAGGCATTTTTTATTTTGTTGGCGCATCATCCGGCGTTTATTCGGGAAGCGTTTGCGGCACAGATTCCGCTGACTTTATGCGGGCATACGCACGGCGGACAGATCGCTCCTTTGGCACCGATGATTCGCGCCGGTATTTTTCCTTATTTGCGCGGGTTGTATAGTAATCATACTTCGTATGCCTATGTTAATCGCGGTACCGGCGATTGGTTGCCTGTGCGCATTCTTTGTTCCCGGGAAGTGAGTGTATTTGAATTGCGGAAAGGAAAGCGACCTTCTTAATATACGAAAAGCCGGCACGATTAGGTGCCGGCTTTTCGTATATATTGGGTACCGTTCCAAGTTTCAATGAGCTGATGGAGTTGCAGTTGGAGCAATAAGGCAGTTAAGCGGGTAACGGGCAGTCCTGTTTTTACCAGCAGGTCTTCGGAAGAAACGGGAGTTTCGTAGGAGATGGCGTGCAGTAAGGTTTCTTCTTCTAAAGAGAGGGTGAAAGGGCGGGTCGGCGCTGCGACGGGGGCTGTGCGATGGTATTCTTCCAGTAAATCTTCGGCACAGGTCAAGGGAATGGCCCCGTTTCGCAATAAGGCATTGCTGCCGCGGCTCATTTGTGAATAAATGCTGCCGGGAACAGTAAATACGTCCCGTCCTTCTTCCAAGGCGAAATCGGCGGTAATTAATGACCCGCTTCGTGCCGCCGCTTCGACTACGACGGTACCGTGTGACAAGCCCGCGAGAAGACGGTTGCGGGCGGGAAAGTTGGGGGCTTGCGGCGGTACACCGAAGGGATATTCACTGATGATACCGCCGCCGTTGGCCGCAATTTCTTCAAACAGTTTTTTATTTTCCCGCGGGTAGGTTATATCCAAGCCGCTGGCCACGACAACAAAGGTTTTTCCTTTTCCCGACAGGGCGCCGCGATGGGCGCGGGTGTCAATTCCGCGGGCACCGCCGCTAATAATGACGATGCCGTTTTGGGCCCAGGTTCGACAGAGCGTCTGCGCAATATTTCCTCCGTAGGGGGTGGCTTTACGGGCCCCGACAACGGCGATACTGAGGGTATGCGGCGGCGGTAAGACGCCCTGATAATACAGAATATATGGCGGCGAAGCGGTGGCTTTTAACAAGTCGGGATAGGCGGGATCGTGAATGGAAAGGAGGCGGGTGTTATAGGTTTTTAATTTTTTTAACAGGTCTTCCGCAGACCATTGTTGCCGATGTTTTTGTAAGTTTTCTATTACGGAGGCCGGCAGTTTGCAAGTGCGTAATGCGGCGACGGGGGCTTGCCAAACGGCCTGTGCAGTAGGGAACGTATGCAATAGGGTGCGTAAGCGATGAATGCCCAAGCCGGGGACACTTTGGAGTGCCGCCAAGTATAAGAGTTCAGGTTCCATGGGGAAACAGTTCCTTTCTTTTAGGTTTTGGGGAGAGTATTACGGTAACTTACCGCTTCGGCAAGGTGTTCGGCGGTAATTGTATCGGCCTGCGCCAAATCGGCAATGGTACGGCTTACTTTGATGATGCGGTCAAAACTGCGGGCACTGAGTTTCAGGGTTTCAAATATTTGTTCCAATAATTCCTGTCCGGCCGGTTCGATGGGGCAGGTTTCTTTTATTTCACGATGTCCCATGTGCGCATTGCAGTACAGCTGATAAGGTGCCAGTCGGCGGCATTGGCGCCGGCGTGCGGCTAATACGCGGCGGCGAATTGTCAGGGAAGATTCTTGTGGCAATGTAGCGGTCAGTTCCGCATATTTCGGCCGTTCGACAGGAACGTGCAAGTCAATTCTGTCCAAGAGGGGACCGGAAATTTTTCGCACATAGCGACGAATTTCTCCGGCGGTGCAGGAGCAGGCATGATCCGCATCGTGTAAATAGCCGCACGGGCAGGGATTCATGGCGGCAATCAGGATAAACCGGGCCGGATATGATAAGGCGGCTTGCACACGCGAAAGGTGTACCCGTCCGTCTTCCAACGGTTGGCGCAATACTTCCAGGACGGCGCGGGGAAATTCCGGTAATTCGTCGAGAAATAAGACGCCGTTATGACTGAGGGTCACTTCTCCCGGTTTGGGAATGCTGCCGCCGCCAATCAGTCCGGCCATGGAGATGGTGTGATGGGGGCTGCGAAAAGGTCGTTCGGTCAGCATGTGCGCATCGTGAAATAAGCCGGATACACTATAAATTTTCGTTACTTCCATGGATTCTTGTAAATTCATCGGCGGCAGGATGGTGGGAATGCGCTTTGCCAACATGGTCTTTCCGGCGCCGGGCGATCCTACCATGAGTACATTGTGACCGCCGGCGGCGGCAATTTCCAAGGCGCGTTTTGCCATATATTGTCCCTGTACCTCTGAAAAATCCACTTTGTACTCGGGTTCTCCCGCTTCTTTAGCGGTGAGCTCCGCGGCCGCTAAGGGCGTACGGCGGCAAAGGTGTTCGTATACTTCCGTTAAGGTATGTGCCGGATAGACGGTCATGTCCGGACAAAGCGCGCCTTCCGCTTCGTTTTCGGAGCTGAGGAATACGGTTGTAAATCCTTGCGCACGTCCTTGCAGCAGCATGGGTAAAATTCCTGTTACCGGACGGATTTTGCCGTCTAAGGCCAATTCGCCGATAAACAGTGTGCGGTTGGCGGCTGCGGGAGGCAGTTGACCGCCGGCAACCAAAATCCCCAGGCCGATAGCCATATCCAGACCGGCACTGTCTTTTTTTAAATCGGCAGGAGCCAAATTAATGGTGATGCGACGCATAGGAAATTCATAGCCGCTGTTTTTTAAGGCCGAACGTACGCGTTCTTTGGATTCTTTTACGGCGGTTGTTGCCAGCCCGACAATTTCAAAGGAAGGTAAGCCGTTACCGATATCGGTTTCGACTGTAATAATATTACCTTGCAGACCTAAAATGGTGGAACCGTAAATACGTGCAAACATAATACCTCCTAAGATGACGGTAAAAACGCATGAATAATATGATGGACTTGGCGGGGCGGCGAGATGCGGGGAAAGATTTCAATGACATCGAACCGACAGGGCATATCGGTTATATTATGGGCGGATAAATACATTTCGGCAGTACGGATAATTTGTTTTTGTTTATGCGGAGAAACGGCTTCGGCCGGGTGTCCGCATTGTAGGGAATTGCGCGTTTTTACTTCAATAAAGACCAACGTGCGGTTATGTGCGGCAATAATATCAATTTCTCCCGTGCGCAAGCGGTAATTGCGACATAATACGGTGTAGCCGCGTTGTTTTTTCAGGTAGGCAAGGGCTATATCTTCGCCTATATTGCCAAGAATTTTTGTGTTCATATACACTCCTTTCTTAGGATAACTATAGCAAATGGAGATGAAATTTAATTAAATTTCGGAAAAATAAAGATGAAAAAAATATAAATATCAGGTTTGTCAGGCGTGTCGTAAGCAATAAAATACAGCCTCGAAAGGAGACCTTTCGAGGCTGTATCGAGAGAAATATATTTTATTTTTCGGCGTCTTGTTCCCGACGAATTTCACGGGCCGCCTGCACCATGTTTTTCAAGCTGGCGGAAGTTTCTGCAAGACCGCGTGTTTTTAAGCCGCAATCCGGATTAATCCAGAGTTTTTCTGCCGGAATTTTGGCCAACATTTTATGTACGGCCGTTTTAATTTCTTCTACTGAAGGAACGCGCGGAGAGTGAATGTCGTACACGCCCGGCCCGACGGCGGTTTGGAATTTGTTTTCCAAAAGAGAATCTAAAATTTGTAAATCCGAACGGGAGGCTTCAAAGGTAATAACATCGGCATCCATTTGATCAATCGCGTGAATAATATCGGTAAATTCGCTATAGCACATGTGCGTATGAATTTGAGTTTCCGGCCGTACGCCGCTATGTACGAGACGGAAAGCGGGAATAGCCCAGTCCAAGTATTCGCGGAACCAATCACTTTTCCGTAACGGTAATTTTTCCCGCAAGGCGGCTTCGTCAATTTGAATAATGCGAATGCCGTTTTTTTCTAAATCCAAGACTTCATCACGAATGGCCAGGGCTATTTGATAGGTACTTTCTTTGAGGGAAATATCTTCGCGCGGGAACGACCAGTTTAAAATTGTCACCGGTCCGGTTAACATTCCTTTTAACGGGTGCTCGGTCAAACTTTGCGCATAGGTGGACCAGGGAACCGTAATGGCTTGCCGGCGGCTGACGTCGCCCCAAATAATGGGCGGTTTTACACAACGTGTACCGTACGATTGTACCCAGGCTTTTTCTGTAAATAAGAAGCCTTTTAAATGTTCGCCGAAATATTCTACCATATCGTTACGTTCAAATTCGCCGTGTACGAGTACATCCAAGCCCAGTTCTTCTTGCAGGCGGAGGCAGTCGGCGATTTTTTTGCGGTTAAAGTCAATATATTCCCGCTCCGTCCATTCTCCTTTGCGACGTGCCGTACGAGCGGCTTTTACATCCGCGGTTTGCGGGAAAGAGCCGATGGTGGTCGTCGGGAAAAGAGGCAGGCGGAAAGCTTTCTTTTGGCAGGCCGCCCGTTCGGCAAAAGCCGGCTGACGGGTAAAATCGCTGTCCCGAATGGTGGAGAGTCGCTGACGGACCGCTTCATTTACGCAATCATGACGGTTGGTAAACAGTGCCGCATTGGCAATATAAGCAGGTTCTTTTGTGGGATCCGATAAGGCGGATAAGGATTTTAATTCTGCCAATTCCGTTAATTTTTCTTCTGCAAATGCGAAGTGCGCCTTATAAGAATCGTCCAACTTGGTTTCATGCTGCAAGGTGTAAGGAACATGCAACAGCGAGCAAGAAGTATTTAAGACGACCGGAATGCCTGCGGCTTGTAATTTTTGCAATATTTCCAAGGTTTTCGGATAATGATTGCGCCAAATGTTTTTTCCGTTCAGCAAGCCTGCAAACAGTACTTTATCTTTCGGAAAGGCACAAGAAAATACGGTATGTTGCGTTTCCTTGCCTTCTATAAAATCTACTCCTATGCCGTCGAAGGGCAGCTGTAATAGGTCTTTATAACAATCCCGGATATCGCCGAAATAGGTTTGCAGCAATAATTTTCCGGTAGATTTTGCCGCAAAAATAGGCGCGTATACGTTTTTTAACAGTTGCAGATCGTCGCCGGTTATATCATGGACTAAGTAAGGTTCGTCCAATTGGATCCAAGTTGCGCCGAGACTTTGTAATTTTTGTACGGCGGCGGCATAGGCAGCTCCTAAGGAAGGCGCTATGGCGGCGGCATTTTTTCGGCCTTTGTAGCGGAGAAGTTTTAAAAAGGTGAAAGGACCGATCAATACGGGTTTGGTTTGAATGCCCAATGCGGCCGCTTCCTGATATTCGGTAAACGGTTTGGTGCCGGTAAGGGAAATTTCCGTGTCATCTTCCACTTCCGGTACGATATAGTGATAGTTGGTATTGAACCATTTTTTCATAGCCAGGGCTTTTACATCGCCTTTTTCTCCCTGATAGCCGCGAGCCATGGCAAAATACGTATCTAAAGCGGTAAAGCCGGCTTTTTTATATTCTTTGGGAATACAATTAAAGAGGACGGCCGTATCCAACATTAAATCATAAAAGGAAAAGTCGTTGGACGGAATAAAATCGAGGCCGGAGGCTTTTTGTAATTGCCATTGGCGACGACGGATTTCCCGCCCTGTTTCTTGTAATTGTGTTTCTGAAATTTCTTGCTTAAAAAATTTTTCTGTAGCAAATTTTAATTCCCGTAAGGTGCCGACACGGGGATAGCCGATAATAGATGTTTGCATTCGTTATATCCTCCTCTTGGTGGTCATCATAATTACATATCAGTTGGAGTATAGCATAGGAACGGGATATAGAATAATATTGCTTTTATATGACTTGACATAGCAAATAACTATTTCCGACAACCTGCGATATACAGCTTCAAGTGTTCGATATAGCGCATACTGATTGTATTCAACGGTCGATCGTGAGGCGCAATATAGCCGATTTCCATTATTTCTTCACTTTTTAGGGGGACGGCAATAATATCGTTTCCGTTTAAATCGCGGCTTAAAATACCGGAAGAAATAGTATAGCCGCCTAAGCCGATGAGCAGATTAAATAAGGTGGCGCGATCGGTGACGACAATGCTTTTCGGACTTTCTTCCACACTGTGCGGTTCTTCTGAAAAATAAAAGGAGTTATTCAACCCTTGTTCGTAGGTCAACCGGGGATAGGGTTGTAAATCTTTTAAGGTAACCGTGTCTTTTTTCGCCAGCGGATTATGTCGACTGATAAATACGTGCGGTTTGGCGGTAAAGAGGGACGTAAACGTTAAACCGGCGTGATCCAGTGTACGACATAGAATTTGCCGGTTAAATTTGCTTAAAAAAAGAACGCCCAATTCACTGCGTCCTTTTTGTACATCTTCAATAATATCGTATGTACGTGATTCACGTAAGGTGAATTCATATTTGTTTTTGTCATATTCTTTCACGAGAGATACAAAGGCATTGACGACAAAGGCGTAGTGTTGTGCGGAAATTGCAAATACGCGACGGCTTACTTCTTTTTTGGTGTATTGTTGTTCCAATAAATCGGCTTGTTCGATGACTTGACGGGCATAGGAAAGAAATTTGGACCCTTCATCGGACACAAAGACGCCGCGGTTGTTGCGATAAAAAATGGTAATGCCCATTTCCGCTTCTAAATCGGTGACCGCTTTGGATACACTCGGTTGCGCCACCAGGAGTTGTTTGGCGGCGGACGTAATGGAGCCGCATTCGGCAATCGCAATAATATAGCGTAGTTGTTGTAATGTCATAATGATCCTTTCTGTAAGAGATACTGATTACTTATCATCGGTGGCGGGCGCTTGCGGAGAAACCCGATAGGTTTGTTGATGTGTAAAGAGGACAAATCCCGGTGCCGCATGAGGCGGTTTTTTGACGTGTTTTATAAGGGCGGCATCGACTTCCACTTTAGCGGCATTGCGACCTTTACTATAGTAGGCGGCGATTTGTGCCGTCCGTTCTATTTGCCGGGGCGTGGGCGTCTGACCGTGACAGGCTAAAACAACATGGGATCCCGGCAAGTTTTTAGCGTGGAACCACAGGTCATAGGGGTGGGCTTTTTTTCCGGTGAGAAAATCGTTTTGGCGGTTATTGTGTCCGATGTATACCTGCATTCCGTCTACAGTAACGCTTTGAATTTGGCGGCAACTTTCTTTTTTTGACCGCTCTTTACGGCCGGAAGAAAGCAGTCGGGTTTGCCGCATTTCCGCTTTTACTTCTTCTATTTCTTCTTTGTCGGTAACGGTTTCCAGGGCGTATTCCAAGGAATACAAATAATGTAAAAATGTTTCGTTTTCTTGATAAAGCGATTGAGACATTTCTTTGCGGCGCCGCAGTTTGGTATATTTTTTATAGTAGCGGTTGGCGTTGTCGGTTAGGGAATAGGCCGGATGCAGGGGAATAGAAAGCGGTTCTTGCGTCTCGCTTAATAAATCGGGAACCGTAATTTGTGTTTCGTGATGCCATGGAAGATAAGCGTGTATCATTAATAAATCGCCGTATAATTTGTAGAGATCCATTTTTTCGGTTTCTTTAATTTCCGCCGTCATGCGACGAATTTTTTTCTTTTGTTTTTCAATTCGTTTACCGACCTGTTTTTTCAGTTCTTCCTGCTCGCCGTTTAAGCTTCCCTGTTGCTGTTGATACGTATTCAAATAGGTTTGGATATCAGTCAGATGACGGTGCGGCAGATTTTGTAAACTGTCTAAAGCCAAGGGGAAGAGAATGTCTTTTTTTTCTCGGGTATACACATAGATGCCGGTAATATTCGTCAGTTCCTGTCCGAAGCGCTCTACAGCCCGACACCAGGCGAAGCGTTCGCTGTCTGAAAGGGTGTCGACCGAACGGGTGTAGTCGATGCCGGTGCGATACGATAATTCACGTAAGACAACGGTACTGATGCCGTTGAACCGTTGTAACATCCATTTTCCCAATTCTTCCTCTTCTCCGGGAGTCATGAATGCCGACAATTCTTCCGCACAGAAGGCGAAGGGATCCATGCGCATGAAGTTGGGCGGAAAGCCGTAGGGTTCTTTGGGAGCAATCGTGCGCAGTGCCGTTTTATGATGGCCCGTTTTAATGAGGGCTTCTAAAATGATACCGTCTTCCGTGAAAATGACATTACTATATTTACCCATCAGTTCTACATGAATTTTGCGGGTAACTAAAGTGCCGGATACATTCAGAATATCTACATCTATTTCCAGCAGACGATCTAAATGCAGCTGCCGTAAGGACGAAATGCGTCCGTTTTCATAGTATTTGCGTAAAAACATGCAAAGGGCGGAAGGCGTATCCGGCATAGGCGGCATTTTTTCCGCGATGTAGATGCGCGGAGATTCGTCCAAGGTTATAATGACGTGATGTAACCCGGTGGCGCTGAAAATACGAAAATACAAGGTTCGTGCCCGAGGTTGATAAATTTTGGTAATTTGGCCGCCGGTCAATTCTTTTTGCAGTTCTTTGGTAATACATTGTAAAGTAATTCCATCTATATTCATAATAACTCCTGCCTGAACAATCATTTTATATGGGTTATGTGTATCATATCATGAAATATAGGGAATGAGTAGGGAACGGGAGAAAAGATACACCGTGTAAAAATAAGTTAAAGGTTTAACCGAGAAAATGTGTAAAATTTATAAATAAAAACGTTGCAAACAAAAATTTATTGTGTTAAGATAGGCTACAACAAATCAAAAGAAAAATGCGTTGAAGAGAAGCAGTAGGTTTTACCGTGTAGGTACAGAGAGTTGCCGTTCGGTGGAAGGTAATGCTACAGGAAAACTGAACTCGTCTCGAAGCAGCTCGCTGAACTATAAGTAGGCGGAGTCGGCTCCTGTCCGTTATCCTACAGGAAGGTATCGACAATTGTCCGTACTTATGAGTGCATATTTTAGGATATGAAGTAGAGTGGTAACGCGTGAGCAAAGTCTTTCGTCTCTGATGAGGCGAAAGACTTTTTTTGATTTTAATAGAAAGAATTGAAGGAGTGATGCTGATGAAAACGGTACAACGGTATCAAAAAGGATATTTTCTGCCGCCGCAAACGGATTGGTCATGGATACGGCAGGAATATCCGCAACAAGCGCCGCATTGGTGCAGTGTGGACTTGCGGGACGGTAATCAGGCGTTGGTGACGCCCATGTGTTTAGAGGAAAAAATCGCGTTTTATCAAATGTTGCTCCGGATCGGGTTTAAAGAAATTGAAGTCGGGTTTCCGGCGGCTTCGGAAACGGAATATCAATTTTTGCGTTATTTAGTCACGCATGATTTAATTCCTGAAGAGGTGACGATTCAAGTATTGACACAGGCGCGGGAAAATATTATTAAAAAGACCTTTGCCGCATTAAAAGATGTACCCCGAGCAGTGGTTCATGTGTATAATTCCACTTCGTTGGCACAGCGGCAACAAGTATTCCGTAAATCACGGCGCGAAGTTAAAGAATTGGCCGTACAAGGGGCGGAACTGGTAAGAGAATGGGCGGAAAAAACAGCGGGAAATTTTCGTTTTGAATATTCTCCGGAAAGTTTTACCGGCACGGAGCCGGAATATGCGCTGGAAGTGTGCAATGCCGTGTTGGATGTATGGCAACCGTCTGTGGAAAGAAAGGCGATTATTAATTTGCCGGCTACCGTGGAAATGTCTTTACCACATGTTTTTGCGGCGCAAGTAGCGTATATGTCCCGGTATTTACATTACCGGGAGGCGACGGTTTTATCCGTTCATCCTCATAATGACCGCGGTACGGGTATTGCGGCGGCGGAAATGGCGTTATTGGCGGGTGCCGAACGGTTGGAAGGTACCTTATTCGGCAACGGAGAACGGACGGGAAATGTGGATTTGGTGACGGTCGCTATGAATATGAAGGCGTTGGGTGTGGCGACGCAGTTGGATTTTTCCTTCTTGCCGGACATTGTTTCCGCATATGAAACGTTGACGCGTATGACCGTGCCGCCCCGGCAGCCGTATGCCGGAAAGTTGGTGTTCGCCGCTTTTTCCGGCTCGCATCAAGATGCGATTGCCAAAGGCATGCATTTTCGGCGGGAGCATCCGCAAGCACCGTGGACATGCCCGTATCTGTATATTGATCCGCAATCGGTGGGGCGTACATACGATGCGGATGTGATTCGCATTAACAGTCAATCCGGGAAAGGCGGGGTAGCTTTTGTGCTGGAAGAGCAATACGGTTTGCAAATTCCCAAAGCCTTGCGGGAAGACTTCAGCTATTATATTAAAGGTATTTCCGACCGGCAACAACGGGAATTGCAAGCGGCGGAAATCTATCAATTATTCCGGCAACGATATGAGCCGCACTCCGACGGTATGTATGTAGAATCTTTTGCCGTACATAAAACGGGAAATCGTTGGCAAGCAAAAGCGGTGCTGGTATACGGGGCAGAAAAACAAGTAGTGGAAGGTGTCGGCAACGGGCAGTTACAAGCAATTACGAACGGTATATGTGCGGCTTGCGGTCTGGATATTGCCGATTTAGTATACAGTGAACATGATTTGGACGGCGGCACCGGATCGCGCGGCATGGCGTATATCGGTATTACCGATAAAACCGGAATAACGGCTTGGGGAATAGGTGTGGATACGGATACGATGACGGCGGCGGTACAGGCTTTTACAGGGGCTGTACAGCATCATCCCGTATTTTCAAAACAAATGTCTTTTCAGCGACGGATTTTGTCGGCAATCGCGGTCGGCGGGCGATAGGAGGTAATGGTAATGGGCATGACGTTAACAGAAAAAATTTTAGCACGCCATAGTCATAGGGAGACCGTGCATCCGGGGGATTTAATTATTTGCGAGGTGGACTTAGTGTTGGCCAATGATATTACCGCACCGCCGGCTATTAAGGAGTTTGAGAAGATTGGGCGCCCCGTGTTTGATGCGGAAAAGATTGCGCTAATTCCCGATCATTTTACGCCCAATAAAGATATACAATCGGCCGCATTGGCCAAACAAGTTCGTGATTTTTCACGTCGTCACCGCATCCGTCACTATTATGAAGTGGGACGTGTAGGGATTGAACATGTTCTTTTACCGGAACAAGGCCTTGTCGGACCGGGAATGATTACTGTCGGCGCCGATTCCCATACGTGTACGTATGGCGCGTTGGGCGGTTTTGCCACCGGCGTAGGGTCCACCGATTTGGGCGTGGCGATGGCTACCGGGAAAGCGTGGTTTAAAGTTCCCGAGAGCATACAAGTATATGTACATGGTACGAAAAGTCCGTATGTTACGGGTAAGGACTTGATACTGTCGTTAATCGGCCGGATCGGAGTGGACGGCGCTTTATATAAATCATTGGAATTTACGGGGCCGGGACTGTCGGAATTAACGATGAGTGAACGGTTGACGATTGCCAATATGGCCATTGAATGCGGTGCTAAAAACGGCATTTTTCCGGTAGACGACAGTACTTTAAAGTATGAAGCGGATCGTTTTCTGAAGCCGTTTGAAATTGTGGCGGCGGATTCGGATGCCGAGTATTGCCGACGGATTGATGTGGATTTAAGTTTGTTGCGTCCGGTGGTGGCTTTTCCGCATTTGCCGGAAAACACAAAACCGGTCGGCACCTTTGACCCGATTCCTATTGATCAAGTGGTGATCGGTTCTTGTACGAACGGGCGTCTGGAAGATTTAGCGCAAGCCGCCGCAATTTTTGCAAACCGTTCGGTGCATCCGGAGGTACGGTGTATTATTATTCCCGGCAGTCCTACGGTTTATAAAGAAGCGTTACAAGCCGGGTATTTGGAAACTTTTATTAATGCCGGGTGTGCCGTAGCCGCTCCGACTTGCGGACCCTGTTTAGGCGGTTATATGGGGATTATGACGGCCGGAGAACGCTGTGTATCGACTACGAATCGAAATTTTCGGGGGCGCATGGGGCATGTGGAAAGTGAAGTGTATTTAGCGGGACCGCAGGTGGCGGCAGCCAGCGCGGTATTAGGTAAAATTGCCGCACCTTGGGAGGTATAGTGATGGAAATAACCGGGAATATTTGGAAATATGGCGATCATGTGGATACGGATGTGATTATTCCGGCAAGGTATTTGAATACCTTTGATCCGAAAGTATTGGCGGCCCATTGTATGGAAGACTTGGATCCGGAATTTGCTTCTCGAGTACGTCCGGGAGACTTTTTAGTCGGCGGTTGGAATTTCGGCTGCGGGTCTTCACGGGAACATGCGCCGCTGGCTATAAAAGCTTGCGGGATACGGGTGGTGATAGCGGCCGGGTTTGCCCGTATTTTTTACAGGAACGCTATTAATGTAGGGTTGCCCGTTTTGGAAATAGGCAAATGTGCGGAAGAAATAAAATCTTGCCGAAGTTTGCGAGTTAATATGGCAACCGGTACGATTAGCGATGTGCATACGGCGCGTTGTTGGCATGCCCGGCCTTTACCGGGATTTATCCGGGATATTGCCGCTGCAGGCGGTTTGATTGCGTATGTTAAAGGAGGCGGTTTAGATGAAAAAAATTGCGGTTATTCCCGGTGACGGTATCGGTCAAGAAATTATGCAAGCGGCAGTGGCGGTTTTACGCCGTACGACGGAATTATATGGGATAGATATACAGTTGCAACAATACGAAGCCGGCGGTACGGCTTATGATCGGACGCATACGCCGTTGCCGGAGCAAACCGTGCGGGCGGCATTAGCGGCTGACGGCGTATTATTCGGAGCTGTCGGCGGTGACCGCTGGGATCACTTGCCGCCGGCGTTGCGACCGGAGCAGGCCGTACTGGGATTGCGTAAAGCACTGGGAGTATATGCGAATTTACGTCCTATTACGGTCCGACCTTATTTAGCGTCGTATTCGCCTTTAAAAGAAGAAATTGTACGCGGTACGGATATTCTGATTGTACGGGAATTGGCGGGAGGAATTTATTTCGGTGCGCGTGAAGAAGCGGCTGAAGAAGCGGGAAAAATGCGGGCATGGGATACGGAAACGTACAGCGTTTCTGAAATTGAGCGGATCGCTCGCACGGCCTGTATTGCGGCCAAGCAGCGACGGCGACATGTCACTTCGGTAGATAAGGCGAATGTGTTGGCGACTTCCCGTTTATGGCGACGTACGGTGCAGCGTTCGGCGGCGACGGCGGAAGTGACCCTTGATCATATGTATGTAGATAATTGCGCTATGCAGTTGGTGCGTTGTCCGACCCGGTTTGACGTTCTCTTAACGTCGAATATGTTCGGCGATATTTTAAGTGATGAAGCTTCCGTGTTGGGAGGATCGATCGGTATGATGCCGTCCGCTTCATTAGGTGAAAAAACGGGATTGTATGAACCGATTCACGGCTCCGCTCCCGATATTGCCGGAAAAAATATAGCGAATCCGTGCGGTACTATTTTGGCCGCGGCGATGTTGTTACGTCATTCGTTAGGGAAACCGGAGGCGGCCGCAGCGATTGAACATGCCGTGGATGCGGCGTTGCAAGAAGGGTGGCGTACGGCGGACATGTATCGGGACGGTATGAAACGAGCTTCGACAGCGGATATGGGCGCGGCCGTCTTACGACAATTACGATGAGCAATCGCTTTTTCCTATGGACAATAGGAGGTTCCCTGCTATAATAAAAAGAGAACAAGAAAAAAGAAAGCAGGTGTAATCATGACGGATATAAAAAAAGAAGAATCGGCGGAAGAAAAACAAAAAAGATTGGAAGCGTTGTTTAAGCAATTCGGCATTCGTCAAAGTCATGATGTACGAATCTTGCAACGAGTGCGTGATTCTATGGCAAGTATGCCGCGTCGACCGAAACGATAATTTTTTCGGAATACACTTGATTTTACCGCGTTATTCCGGATGACCGGATAGCTGTTCCCCCGGCGAAAGATGCAGGTGCATCTTCGCCGGGGGATATATGTATATAATGTACAAAAAAGAAGACCGCCGACAGAAGTCGGCGGTCTTCTTCGAAAACGCGTCAATTTTCGGTATGTACAGGTGTAAAGGTAAAGGAGCTGCCATCATAATCAATAGATACCGTATCACCTTCACGAATAGTGCCGGCAATAATATCGCGACTTAAAGCCGTTTCTACGGTATGGGTAATAAGACGGCGGAGCGGACGTGCTCCGAATTGCGGTTCGAACCCCCGGTCCCCCAAGGCCTGTAAGGCGGCATCCGTCCAAGTCAAGCGAATATTTACTTGACGTTCCAATCGTTCGCTTAAGCGTTGTAATAAGATTTGAGCAATATGACGTACTTGATCTTTTTGTAATCCTTTGAAGACGATAATATCGTCAATACGATTGAGAAATTCGGGACGGAAGTATTGCTTTAACAGTTCGCGGACCGATTTTTCCGCAGTCGTAAAATCGGCGGCGTTTAAAATTTCATGTGACCCTAAATTGCTGGTCATAATGATGACCGTATTTTTAAAGTTTACGACACGCCCTTTGCCGTCGGTTAAACGGCCGTCATCGAGGATTTGTAATAACACATTGAAAATATCGGGATGTGCTTTTTCAATTTCATCTAATAAAATGACGCTGTACGGATGCCGACGTACGGCTTCGGTCAATTGACCGCCTTCATCATAACCGACATATCCCGGAGGGGCGCCGATAAGACGGGAAACCGTATGTTTTTCCATATATTCGGACATATCGATGCGGATAATATTGCGTTCATCGTCAAAGAGCGCTTCCGCCAGTGTTTTTGCCAATTCTGTTTTACCGACGCCGGTAGGTCCGAGGAAAATGAAGGAACCGATAGGACGATTGGGATCTTTAATACCGGCACGGGCACGAATAATGGCATCGCTGACAACTTGCACCGCTTCTTCCTGTCCGACTACCCGGGCATGTAAGGTATCGTCAAGATGTAACAGTTTTTCTCTTTCGCCGGTCATCATTTTGGTAACGGGAATTCCGGTCCAACGGCTGACGACTTGCGCTATATCTTCTTCGCTTACTTCTTCTTTTAATAATTGCGATTCCCGGTGATCGGCCAAGTAGCCTTCTTGTTCTTTGAGTTTTTGCTGTAATTCCGGCAACTTTCCGTATTTTAATTCGGAAGCTTTGGCAAGATTATATTCTCTTTCGGCTTTTTCCATTTCGCCCTTTACCGAATCGATTTCTTTCTTAATGGCTTGTGTACGCAAAATGGCTTGTTTTTCCGTATTCCATTTTTCTTGTAACGTTTTTTCTTTTTTTGCAATTCGTCTTTTTTATCTTTTATTTTGCGTAAGCGCTCTTGCGAGGCTTCGTCGGTTTCTTTGGTCAGCGATTGTTCTTCAATTTCCAATTGCATGACTTTATGACGTAATTCGTCTAAGGGCGCCGGCATGGATTCAATTTCCGTGCGCAGTTTGGCTGCGGATTCATCCACTAAATCAATGGCTTTATCCGGCAGGAAACGATCGGAAATATACCGATCCGAAAGAACGGCGGCGGCAACCAGGGCATTGTCACGAATACGAACGCCGTGATGTACTTCATAGCGATCTTTCAGGCCGCGTAAAATCGTGACCGTATCTTCCACATTCGGTTGTTCGACCATAACCGGTTGGAAACGACGTTCCAAGGCCGCATCTTTTTCAATATATTTTTGATATTCGTTTAAGGTGGTGGCGCCGATACAGCGTAATTCGCCGCGTGCCAACATGGGTTTTAATAAATTGCCCGCATCCATGGAACCTTCGGAAGCGCCGGCTCCGACAACCGTGTGAATTTCATCAATAAAGAGCAGAATTCGGCCGTCCGATTTAGCGATTTCGTTCAGAACCGCTTTTAAGCGTTCTTCAAATTCACCGCGATATTTTGCCCCGGCAATTAAGGAACCCATATCCAGGGAATATAAGGTTTTATGTTTCAATGATTCCGGCACATCGCCGCTCACGATACGTCGTGCCAGGCCTTCGACGATGGCGGTTTTACCGACGCCCGGTTCGCCGATGAGTACGGGATTGTTTTTCGTGCGGCGTGACAGAATTTCGATTGTACGGCGAATTTCTTCATCACGACCGATGACGGGATCCAACTTGTTCTTACCGGCTGCCGCCGTTAAATCACGCCCGTATTTTTCCAACGCCTTATAATTATCTTCCGGCTTATCCGTATTCACATTCCCTTTGCGGTTAGCTTTAATCGAAGACATTATTTTGTCCTTTGTTAAGCCGAATTCTTGACAAAGAGAACGTACTTCTTCGTCACTGTCCTGTACTAAAGCGCACAGTATATGTTCCGTACTGATGTATTCATCGTGCATTGCATCGGCTAATTGGCGGGCACGTCCCAGAACACGTACCATTTCGGTGGCCATGGAAAGCCGGCTTTGTCCCTGCACGGCAGGAATTTTATTTAAAACTTGTTCCAAACGTGCCTGTAACATGGGGACATCAGTGTGGCAATCGGCAAAAATAGTAGTCAACAGTCCTTCCGGTTCTTTAACTAAACTTAATAGTAAATGGGCCGCTGTAATTTCTTGATGATAACGTAAGGCTGCGATTTGTTGAGCGGCTTGAAAAGCAGCCATTACTTTTTGTGTATATTTTTCATTTTCCATAGAGTATACCTCCTTGTTTTTTTGAAGCGGGAAAATATGTGCTTTTTTCTTGTTTCATCCTTATTATAACGCTAAAAGTCGAAAAGTCAAGAATGATAAATAGATAAAAGTCAAAAAGTCAGAAAAGATTATTTTGTAGAATAGAGAATAATTTTGGTATACTATAAAGAAGTAAGCGGGATAAAATATTTTTCTTTATAAGAAAGGAACATATATGGATGATCAGGAACGAAATTCATTAATTCGCCAAGCGGCGGCAGGGAATAAAAAAGCATGGCAGGAAATTACTGCATTGGCGTTTACCGGGGATATAAAAGCGCAATTGTTTTTAGGAAATCATTATTACGAGGAAGGGCAAGGCGATGTGGCCAAGGCGTTTTATTGGTTTATGCGGGCCGCTAAACAAGAGGATGCACGAGGACAGTTTTTTGTAGGGGAATTATACGAAACAGGTCGCGGGGCGCCCCATGATTTCAGCCGGGCATTATATTGGTATCGGTTGGCGGCAGCGCAGGATGATGCGTATGCGGAAACGCGTATCGGGAATTTTTATGAAAACGGTATCGGCGTGGATCAAGATTATCAAAAAGCTTGGTACTGGTATCGGCGCGGTGCCGATCACGGTGATGGTGCGGCACAATGTAATTGCGGGATTTTTTTGCAATTCGGATATGTCGGTGACGCGGACTTTGCCGGCGCCGCGGACTGGTATAAGAAGGGCGCGGCACAAGGAGATCCGTCGGCACGAAATAATCTGGGGTATATGTATGAAAACGGTTTGGGTGTAGAGAAAAATTTTGCGACGGCTAAAATGTATTATGAATTGGCGGCATTAGATGGAGACGGTATGGCACAAAATAATTTAGGGAAATTATGCCGCGACGGCAGAGGCTGCCGAAAGGATTTGACAGAGGCGGCATATTGGTTTGCACAGGCGGCCATGAATGATTGTGAAGAAGGAATAAAAAATTATATTCAAGCCCTGGAAGAGGGGGCGGGAATCGCTAAGGATCCGGAAGAAGCGGCATTTTGGCGACATAAACTATATGTATTACAACATACATGAATAAAAAAGACACACA
>NZ_AFIJ01000008.1 GCF_000214495.1 Megasphaera lornae
AGTCCTACTATTCCTCAGAAAGTCTTTTTTTTGGTCGGAACGGCGAGATTTGAACTCGCGACCTCTTCCACCCCAAGGAAGCGCGCTACCAAGCTGCGCCACGTCCCGTCGACTTATATATACTACCAAATACCTGTAAGATTGTCAATACGGACGCGGAGAAGCGGTGTCTTAGTTGTTCTTAGTTGTCAACACATGTGTTACTTTATAAAAGTATAGTATAATTTTAAATAAAAGATTGGCAAATAAACACGTGCGTATATATAAATTATAGAGACGAGGAAAGAGATAAGCTAATCAAGTTAGTCAAGTGGATAAAAAAATGAACCGCTTATCGTAGCAATCATAAACCTGATAACAGCATTGATTTTACTAGACAAAGCAGTTCATTAATGAAAAGGAGCGGATCGCCGAAAAGGCGATTCGCTTACCCAAAGTATAGCATATCTCAAGGCGCAATGCAAAATACGACAAAATATTTGACACACGTCGCATTGGTCGTTTCCGTGCGCGCATTACCGGCAGTGATGTTCAAATGACAGATACCAAAAGGAATGGTTGGGGCGGTGTCAGATCGGGAGCAGGAAGACCCAAAGGAACGACGAAACCGGAAGGCGTTCGCCGGCAGCATCAAGTGCGGGCGTATGATGACGAATGGGCGATCATTAAAGCGTTTGCTTCTATCGTCAAGAAAGACCCGGAACGGGCAATACGAATGATGAAAACAGAATAACCAAAAAGGTCATACCGTTATGGTGTGTCCTTTTTGGTTGCGCAATTTTAAGTCGACTTAAACGAGCAACAAGACTTGCGGGAAGAAGGCGGTAATCATTGGCTACAGAAGCAAAGCAAGGACGTACAACGGCAACTGTTAGGCGTGCAGGGCGCAAAAGCATGGGAAGCGGGACGATCGTGGCAAGATGTTTTGCGGAACTACAGCCCTACAGTGATGAAGAGCAGGGTGAGCATAGTACTTAAAGAGCAGACAAAAGCGGCTAAAAATGGTAGAATGGAAGAGAATAAAGAAAAAAGCATTAATTATAAATATTCAGAAGAAACATGCAAATTAAATAATGTTAAGTATAATCAAGTAAAAGAATTTAAAAAATCTTTAAGTACTGAAGAAATTGTCAAAAGATTAGGTGGGAGAGATAATACAGCAGGTTCTTGTTCTTCGCTTGCTTTGGCTTATATAGGAAATCGTGGCGGATTTGACGTATTGGATTTTAGAGGCGGTAACAGCAGAAAAGTTTTTGCTTCAAAATTGAATATTGCAAGATTAGCTAAACTAAAAGATGTTATAAGTTTTGAAGAAAGAAACACAAACGATTTTAGTGCTTTAAAAAAATTGATAAAAAACGTTAAAAAAGGTAAGGAATATTATTTAGCTACAGGTGGACATGCTGCAATTATAAAAGAAACAGATAAAGGGTTGGAGTATCCGGAATTACAATCACCGGAGACGCAAGGATATCCAATGAACGGGTTTACACCTTTTCGGAAAGCAACATTAAAGGATAGGTTTGGTTGTCAAAAATCACATACTTCTTGTGGACAGAAGATGGAACCTCTTAATATTCTTATAGATGTTGAAAGCTTATCGAAAAACAAAGAGTTTAAAAAACTGATGGGATATATTAACACAGATAAGGATGCACAAATGAAAGGGGATAAAGGCGATGTCAAATGAAGAGTTTTATGAAGACGAAGAATATATATGCAGTTTGTAAAAATCCTCAATATGAAGATTTTTACAGAAAGAAAAATTCTACGATTTGGCACACTTCAAAGATAGATGCAATTGGAGAAGTTAACATTAGTTTCGATAAAAAAAAGATATATAACTTGTTTAAAGATTATCCGTATAACATGACCAAAGAAGAAATTGAGATACTCAAAAAGGAAGAACCATATTGGGTGAATTTTTTTTCGTGGAGAGTCAAATAAACCGCTTACAAAAGTAGGCGGTTTTTTAGATAAGCAAAGCAAGGACGTACAACGGCAATTGTTAGGCGTGCAGGGCGCGAAAGCATGGGAAGCGGGACGACCGTGGCAAGATGTTTTGCGGAATTATAGCCCTACAGTGATGAAGAGTAGGGTGAGCTACTTATCTGAAGAACAAGGGAAAGTAAAAAGAACAAAACACGTTGAAATAGAAACTATAACTGATGAATTAAAGAAAAGAAAACGATCTCCCGGAGAACTTATATATGATAAAGATTATGATGTAAATAAAAATCGAAATGAAGTGATAATGGCACAATGGTTGTATAAGCGTTTTGGTGGAAATATTAAATTATTAACAGCAGTAAATGAGCAAAATAAAAAGACCCCGGATTATCTTTGGAATGGAAAATACTGGGATTTAAAAAGTATTTCCAGTGAAAAAGCCGCTGATAGTGCTATACGTCATGGCTTAAAACAAATTGTGGATAACCCGGGGGGAATCATATTAAATTATATTAGTGAAGCATTTGATAGGGCTACTTTGAAAAAAATTGCCACGAATCGACTTAAGCGAGGGGATATATCAAATGTACAGGTTTTAATAATTAAAAATAAAGAGATTGTTTTTGCGATAAAAAAGAAATAAAGAAGTCCTAGCCCCCCCGCCAGATAAAGGGCAAAGGTTCTAAGACTTTTTTATTACATGTATTATAGAAAATTATAAAGGAAAAGTCAAATGTAAGAAATTTAACGCGAAAATCGTTATCCTTAGCATACTTGTTGAAGTCTTGGTGGAGACTTTCTAAATTTTGTGTACAGACGGATCCGCGTGAGATATTTTAGGAAGTTGTAGGATAAATAGGAAAAACGGCGGGATAACATAACCGGATTTTGTGACAAAGTGGTCTAATTTCGTGACAAAATGTCCTAATTGAGGGACAAAATATCCTAATTAAGGGACAAATAGGCTAGAAAACGGGACAACGCATATTTCCATTCGGGGATGTGCTTTTTTTATACCATAAAGGAGGTGAAGGCTGTGTTAAGTGTTACACGAGATAATCATATAAAAATCACACGAGGAGATAGTGCGATTTTACAGCTGGCATTGGAAGACGAAAATGGAGCGCCGTATTTACCGACAGAGGCGGATATGGTGCTGTTAACCGTTAAAACCTCTACAGAATCTGACCATGTTGTTTTTCAGAAACGTTTGATTCAAGGTGAATTTAGGCTACAGCCGGGCGATACTAAAGCATTGGAATATTGGCAGTATGTGTATGATGTACAGCTGATCAAAGCGGACGGGTTTGTCACAACGGTTATACCGCCGTCGGTTTTTGAGGTCGGAGAAGAGGTAACGGACTGATGTACCAAGGAAAATTACACGGAAAAGTAACCGCCCGGGGCGTATTACACGGCAAGCTGAAACCCGTATCCTGTCTGCGCGGACGAATATATGCCGGTACAGGGGAAAACGGTGTGGCGACGGCAACAGAAAAAGAAATTCAACATATTTTTGAGGGGGAAGAATAGTATCCTTTTTGTCCGCTACAAGCTTGCTTTACGGTAACTTGTGAAAGCCTCCGGCGTCTTGCCGCCTCAGGAGTAGTAAGAACTTCATCAATAATATTCACTATGGCCTCCGAAGAAAACCGGCAACTAAAGCAATAAAAATAATGATAGTGGCTACTATAGTTAGCCAATTTTGAGAAAAATAGAGCCTAACAACAGATAAAGCGAAAAGTTATGATAATAGTATTTTGGGTTTCATGATGTTATAATAAACATAGTGAGGAGAGGGGTGGACTCCCACCCCTCATCAGCCTTATTTATTCTTCAAGTTTTTAGTTATCGTAGTAAGCCCTATTATTATTGTTACTATGTTGGCTATTACTTGAAGAATATTTTCTATGTTTACTTTTGTTTCACTGCCTCTCTATGTATATAGATATACCTCTTTATAAGAGGTATGATCAAGAGGAAGAATCAAAAAAACTGAACTTTTCATAAAATATTAAAAAATCCGGGCACTTGTAGAGTGCTTTTTTATACTTAAAGGAGAAAAAATTACATCCGGTAAAATGGATAACACGTAATAACTTGAAGACGTTTTTAGGCACGTTGCGGGAAGAACCGGATCATACAACAGCATCGGGTATGGAAGATTTGGCTTTTTTAGACAGAAAAAAAGAGAAGTAAAGACTATCACGTGTACAGATAAGAGGGGATTTGCGTATAAATTTGTTGATGTTAATGTAGCTCATCATAATAGGTAAGGGAAAGTTAGGACATACGCATATGACCTATGACAGGAAAGAGCCGCGAGAGATGAATCGGAGCGAACGCAAGCTAGTGCGTAAAGTATTAGCGGCGTATCATAGACCTAAACATATAAAGAAAAGGGGAGAAATAAAAAAATGGTTGTATTATATGAAGAATTTCCCACTTGGGAAGACCTAATAAAAGATATTCTTGAAGAAGATGGATATGATCCTTTTGAACGATTGCCGGGATTTCCTGAGAATGTTTATTGGGTCTTAGATAATCAATTTACGACGGATAAACATGGTAAAAAGATTGATGATTGGATTTTTTTGAAATATACTATAAAAAAGAATCCTGAAACCAATAATACATATGTAAAATACACAACTCTTCCGGGATACCCTACTTTAGAAGAAGCATTAGAAGCAAAGCTTTTTGATGGCGAATCAATACATGATTTATATAATCGCGGGTATGATTGGTTAATGAGCGATGAATCTTTGGAATATGACAAATGACAGACGTACTTATTTAAATTTACAGTATGGCCGGTTTCATGGCGTGGGAAAGAATGATATTCCTGAATTAAAAAGGCAAAAAATAAAATTTCCGGAAAAATGGATAGGATTTAATGAAGTAAATACATATAAAGGCGAATGCACTCAAACAGGAGTGCATTTTTTCTTGGATGATTATCAATTTGAACGAATATGGAATCGTCCTACTGTATATGTAAAGCAACTTTCTAAATTTTCTTTAGTAGCATTACATTATAGTCAATACGGATGCGGGGGAAACGGTAGGAGATGAAAGCCGTAGGCATAAGCGTCGGGAACGGTACGGAAAATATTCTCGGACAGTGCGTAGGGGGTATGCTATAATACATATAGCAGCGTATAGAGGAAGGGGGAGGGGTATGAAACCGTTCGTACATCTTCATGTACATACACAATATAGCCTGTTTGACGGCTTATGCAGAATTCCCGAGATGGTGCAAATGGCAAAAGCTATGAATATGCCGGCGATTGCCGTTACCGATCACGGGAATATGTATGGCGCCGTTCATTTATATAAAGAAGCGAAAGCACAGGGCATTAAACCTATTTTAGGTTGTGAAATTTATATGACGCGAGGCAGTCGTTTTGAGAAAAAAACGCGAGAACGTCTCTGTCATTTAATTTTATTGGCCAAAAATACACAAGGATACCATAATTTGGTGAAAATTGTGTCGAAAGGATATGTGGACGGCGTAAATAATTACCACAAACCGCGAGTGGATTATGAGCTGTTGGAACAGTATCATGAAGGAATTATTGCACTCAGTGCGTGTATTGAAGGGCATATTCAACAGGATATTTTAAATCATGATGAAGCGGCGGCAATTAAAACATTACAGCGATTGACGGGAATTTTCGGTAAGGACGATTTTTATTTGGAAGTGCAAAATCACGGTATTCCGGAAGAAAAAATTGTACGTCGGGTATTTAAAGAATGGTCGCAACAATTCGGGATTCGGTTAGTGGCTACCAATGATTATCATTACTTGAAAAAAAATGATGCACCGGCACAGGAAGTAAAATTATGTATTTCCACGGGCAGCACGTTAAATAATCCGGATCATTTTAAGTTTTTTAATGATTCTTTTTATATGAAGTCCTATGAGGAAATGGCGGAATTATTTCCGGACATGCCGGAAGCGTTGGCTACTACTTTGGAAATTGCGGAAAAATGCAATGTGGAATTGAAGTTTGATGAACGACATGTGCCCAGTTTTCCGGTTCCTTCCGGTGAAACGGATGCGTCGTATTTACGGAAATTATGTGAGCAATCGTTGCCCGAAAAATATCCGACCGTTACGGAGACGGTACGGAAACGCGTGGATTATGAACTGGATATTATTGCCCAAATGGGATTTCCTTCGTATTTTTTAATTGTGTGGGATTATGTGAAATTTGCCCGCGATCATCATATTCCGGTCGGTCCCGGGCGCGGTTCGGCGGCCGGATCCGTGGTGGCGTATTTGTTGGGCATTACCGGGCTGGATCCGTTAAAATATGACTTGTTGTTTGAACGATTTTTAAATCCGGAGCGCGTTACCATGCCGGATATAGACATGGATTTTTGCTATGAAAATCGTAGTAAAATTATTGATTATGTAACGCGCAAGTATGGAAAAGATCATGTATCGCAAATTATTACGTTCGGAACGTTGGCGGCCAAAGCCGTGTTACGTGATGTAGGGCGGGTTTTGGAAATTCCCTTGAGCGAAGTGAATCGCATTGTTAAAATGGTTCCCAATGAATTGGGGATGACGTTGGATAAAGCCCTGGAACAGAGTCGGGAGCTTCGCGAAACCGTGGCTAAAGATCCGCAAATTCAACGTTGGATGGCGTTGGGAAAGGCCCTGGAAGGCTTAGTGCGGCATGCGTCTACGCATGCCGCCGGGATTGTGATTTCCGCCGCGCCTATTGATGATTATATTCCTTTGCAGTATTCAAAAGAAGGGTATTTAACTACACAATACGATAAAGAATTGGTGGAAGAATTAGGGCTCTTAAAAATGGATTTTTTAGGGCTGCGTACGTTAACCGTCATTGGCGATACGATTAAGCTGATTAAAGAAAATCACGGTACGGATATTGATCCGGATCACATTCCTTTGGATGATGAGGCTACTTGTCGTATGTTGACTATGGGGGACACGGCCGGCGTGTTTCAAATGGAATCGGACGGGATTACGGCGTTGGTCAAAGAACTGGCGCCGAAACATTTTGAAGATATGATTCCTTTGGTGGCGTTATATCGTCCCGGTCCTTTAGGAAGCGGTATGGTGGAAGATTTTATTAAGCGCAGTCACGGAGAAACGGCAGTGACCTATTTACATCCGCTATTGGAACCGATTTTACGGGATACATACGGGGTTATTTTGTATCAGGAACAGGTGATGCAAATCGCTTCTTCCATGGGCGGCTTTACGTTGGGACAGGCCGATTTATTGCGTCGGGCTATGGGTAAGAAAAAAGAGTCCATTTTGAAGGCACAGCGGGATTTATTTCTTGCCGGCACCCGGGCGAACGGGATAGAAGATGAGGTGGCCCATAAAGTTTTTGATCTTATGGTGTATTTTGCCGGGTACGGATTTAATAAATCGCACTCTGCCGCGTATGCGTATGTGGCTTGGCAGACGGCGTATTTAAAAGCGCATTATCGGGCGGAATTGATGGCGGCCACCATGACCAGTATGATTAATGATGTGGCGAAAATCAGTTATTATATCAGTGAATGTCGGCGTCACGGCATTGCGGTGTTGTCGCCGGATGTCAATACGAGTGTGTCTACTTTTTCTGTAGAAAACGGGCGTATTCGTTTCGGCTTGTCGGGTGTTAAAAATGTAGGCGAAAATGTTATTGCCGTTATTTTACAAGAACGGCAAGAGGGCGGCCCGTTTACCTCTTTAAGCGATTTTTGCAGCCGTGTCAATTATCATGTCGTAAATCGACGGGTAATTGAAAGTTTGATTCGTTGCGGCGCCATGGATTCGTTCGGAAAATATCGTTCGCAACTTATACAGGTATTGGATCGGGCGATGGCGTTGGGGGCTTCCAAGCAAAAAGATCGGGATACGGGACAAATGGGCTTGTTTGATGAGGACGATACGGAAGAGGCCCTGTTTGATCTTTCGTATCCGGAGATAGAAGAATTTTCTATTGAAGAACGATTGGCCATGGAAAAAGAATATGACGGATTTTATTTCAGCGGGCACCCGTTAAATAAATATAAAGAGCAGATGGCGGCTTTGACCCCGCTTAGCGCCTTGTATGGCGAGCATGCCCGGCAATATGACGGGAAAGAAATTTATTGCGGCGGTTTAATCAGTACGCAACGAAGAGTCACTACTAAGCGTAAAGACCTGATGGCTATTTTAACGTTGGAAGATTATACACAAACGGTTACAGCGGTTGTGTTCCCGAAAACGTACGCCGCATGTGCCGGTGTATTGGTGGATGATATGGCGGTAGCGGTTCGCGGAACGGCGGATATATCGGAGGACAGAGTACAAATTATTGTCAATGAAATAGTGCCGTTGGCACAACAGGAGCGTTTACGGCATGGACGATTGCAAGCGGATACGCACGGACGTACCGTCGGGATATCCGGCAAGCCGTGGTCGCCCGGTCAGGGAGAAAAATTGTTTATTAAAATTCCCGCTCATTTGGAACAAACGAATTTAAGTGTGCGTATCGGTGAGTTATTGTGTCGATATCCCGGTTCGGTTAAAGTATATTTTTATCTTGCCGGCAGTCGTAAAACTATTTTAGCGGCAGAAAAATATTGGGTAACGCCGAATGAGGCACTGCGACGGGAACTGGAAAAGTTGTTGGATGCTTCGTCGGTGGTCTTGCAATAAGTCGTACAGAGAGGCGGTTTAATGCATGGAAATTTTTCGTAGCACAGCAGCAGACATTCTTCCCGATTTATAGAAACAAATTAGTTCCGGTGAAAAGGGGGATGTGCAGGTATAGTAGACAAATTCGGACTTCTGTTTTATACTGACAACGTATTTTAAGGCGTTATAAATAAGGGCAGGTTTTTCGGAAAGGAGGAAAAAGGGATATGAGCATAAAACAATGGGCGATTATTGCAAGCGGATTGGTTGTTATGTTAGGCTCAATGGCCGGTTATAGCGGGATACAACAAGTACAGTGTGAGGCGCCGCCGGCTTTGCCGGTGCAGCCGTTGACGTACGGAAAGGGGACGGCGGAGCAGCAGTTTTGTGTGTATCACAGTTCGGGCGGACTTTACAGTTTTGCGTACCCGCGGGAATTTACGCAAACCTCGGAACCGGTTAACGGTGACGGGATTGTCTTGAAAGCTGTTGCGGGAACGGCGGTGTTGCGAAGTTGCGGCATGTTGACTTCTGAAAATTGGGTGGAAGCGTACAATGAGGCAAAAGGGAAAATACATGGAAAAATTATACAAACCAAATTAGGCGATCATTCTTTTGTTATATGGTGGCAGGACGGAGAAATACAACGATATTATAAGGCCGTATATACGGGAAATTATATGGCGGCTTTATATTTTTATTGTGATCGACGAGAAATGCCGTATTATTATTCTTTATTGACTCATGTTGTCGATTCTTTGCAGGTTAACGGCACGTTATATCCCTGACGGCACCACACAAAAAGGCACCCTCCGTATCGTGCGGAGGGTGCCTTTTTGCGCGGTGTGCGGTTAGATGCAGGTTTGTCCGAAATATACAATACAACCCAACAGGATGATGAAGGGAACGTATACTTTGACAATTTCTTTTAAGATTTCACTGTCTTTGCCTTTTAAGGCAATGGCCCCTACGGCAATGGCAATACTTTGGGGAGAAATCATTTTACCGGCGCAGGTTCCGGCGGAATTGGCGGCTGCCAGCCAGGTTTTATCGGCACTGATGGCAACGGCGGCATCGGTTTGCAAGTTTCCGAACAGCACGTTACTGGAGGTTCCCGAACCGGTAATGAAGGTGCCGACGGAGCCGATGAGAGGGGCGATAAACGGATACATAATGCCCGTGGCATCGACTGCGGTACGAGCGATTTCTGAAGTCATACCGCTGTATCCCATGACTTTGGCGGTAGCAATAACGGCGATGATCGTAATAATGGTATTGCGTAAGCCGATAACGGTGCTCTTGAATACGCAGAACATTTCACCGAAGCCGGAGGATTGGATTTTACCGCTGATAATAGCCGCCAAGAAGATTAAAATTCCTGGCGTGGCGATCCAAACAAAGGTATAGGGAGTACCGCCTTGACCGGTGTAAATTTGTACGGCTGTACGAATCGTATTCAAGGGAATATTAATAGCCGGAACCAACTTGGAGGTGAACAGTAAAAAGAGGAAGATTAAAATAAAAGGCAAGCAGGCGATGAAGCCGCCGCGAAGCGGTACGTGTGCCGGTTCGATAGCCATGGCGTATTGCGGATTGTTTACAGGTCTGACTTTGGAGTAAATGACAATGAAGGCCAAAATAACAATGGAAGACCCCATGGCGGCCAGTTCAGGACCGGCAAAGGCGGCAATGATGAGTTCCGGTATCGCCAAGGCCAAGCCGGACAGTACGGTTAAAAGGAATACGCCCTTTAAGGCTTTAATGGAGCCTTCGGAAATAATGATCATTAATAGCGGGCAAATGATGTTTAACGGTAACAATTGCAAGCTGATGTACGTTGCCAAGTGAATCGGATCCAGGCCGGTAATATTCGCCAAAGTACTGGCGGGAATGCCGATCGAACCGAAGGTTGTAGGTACGGAGTTGGCAATTAAGCAGGCTAAAATGGCTTTTACCGGATTGAATCCCAAAGCGACCAACATACTGGCCGGAATGGCAATTGCCGTACCGAACCCCGCCATCCCTTCCATGAACGCGCCGAATCCCCAGCCGATGAGGAGAACTAATACTCGACGATCTTTGCTTACGGCGGTCAGCATATGTTTGATGATATCCATACTTTTATTATACGTTGTCAGATTATAGGTGAAAATAGCCGCAATAATGACCAGTAAAATCGGCCAACATGCTAAGGCGACGCCTTCCAGAGCGGCGGTCACGGCATCCGGTACGTTCATATGATGGATACCCAAGGCTACGGCAAAGGAAATAATCAAGGCAATAGGGCAGGCTTTATAACTCTGCATTTTTAAAAATCCCAGCGAGATAATGAGCCAAAGGATCGGAGATAAGGCTAAAATGAAGTTCATTGTACATCATCCTTTCTATATGAGATCGCAACAAGAGACCGAAGCCTTTGTTGATTTCGTTATACGGATGCATTACTGCGAAAGTGAAAAATATAACGAAAGGTCGATGACCTCATTATATATAAGCGAAAGGAATAATTCAATGCAAATATGATTCTTAAATAGAATACTCAAAAGGGCAAAACGGTATACATGAGTAAAATTAAGGCTTGAGGGCAAATTTTTTTTATGTAAAAATTTTAAAAACCTAAGGATTCGCCGACGAAAATAATTTTAATTCTTCCTGCCGGTTGTGAACGACGGGTATACACAAATTGATTACAAATCGAGTCGGCCGTGTTGCAGTTCGAACAAAATCCGGTTTGACGGCAAGGTGTGCGGTTTGGGAACCGTTGCATATTTAAAGGGGCGGCAACGGTACGTGCGCGTTTTTCGGCAGCAGCCAAATCGGGAACCACTTTGTTCATCCCGGCCAGGATTATTACTTGTTTCGGCCCGTAGAGCAAGGCCGCCAGGCGATTGCCGTTGCCGTCGATATTGTAAAGTTCGCCGTCGACAGTAGCGGCATTGGTACTCATGAGGTAGGTATCACAAAGCAACGCCTGCCGCATGCATTCCTGACGGGCGGCGGGGGTGGCGGCTTGCTCTCGGTCCAGGGTTACGTAGGTGCGGCGCAGCAGATCCGGCAGACCCAGTTCTGTCAGTGTGGCGGAACCGCCCCAGGACAGGCGATGATCCGGGGGGATGAGTTGCAAGGTTTGTTGTACGGCGGCGGCTGCTGTCGGACAGTAAAAAGCGGCAAACCCGTGACTTTGAAAGTTTTTTATCAATAGTGGCGCTTGTTTTTGAAAAAGCGTTTGCATGGAAGCGGACATGACAGTTTCCTCCTGACGAATAGATTGTATAACCTATAAGAAATAAAATAATACTTACAAATAGCTTTTAAGAATAAATAAATGAAAATAATTTATGAAAAGCAAATAAATATGGGTTAAAAAAACATACTATGTGAAAATAGGCTCAACATTAAAAGGTCGGGAAAGGCGCTCATTTTTTTTGCAGACGGAGCGGTGCGTAATAGGCTTGTGTAGCGGTTTCCGGTCGTATGTACTGTTGTTCCGTTAATAAGGTGAGGACGATTTTTTGCCGTTCTTTGGCCTCTCTGTAATGGAGCAGGGGATTGTAGTAGGTAGGGGCTTTTACCAGGCCCGCCAATAAGGCGCATTGACTCAACGTAAGTTGTTCCGGAGCGGTATGGAAAAAGGTGCGGGCGGCGGCATGTACGCCTATGGCGTCAGGCCCGAAATAGACCGTATTAAGATAGAGTTCCAAAATTTGATCTTTGGTATAATAATGTTCCAATAAAAGCGCCAACAGCAGTTCTTTCCCTTTTCTGGTGTACGTGCGATCTTGTGTTAAAAAAAGATTTTTAACAACTTGTTGGCTGATGGTGCTGCCGCCTTCGCGGGTATGTGCGGCGGCGGCGTTGACCACAGCGGCGCGCAGAATACCGAACGGATCGACGGCGCCGTGCGTGTAAAAGCGTTTATCTTCCGTGGCCAGTACGGCATGACGTAAGTTCGGAGGAATAACGGCCAGGGACACATAAACGGGGATGTTCTTTTTTTTGGCTTCTATTGCCGCAGGCAGATGGAGGTACGGATAGGTTTGCGAGGGTAAAGCGGTGAACAGGTCGGTGCGGAGCGCGGACGAACGGACGGGCAGCGTATTTTCATGTAGCACGTCATTTATTTGCGTTCCTAAGGCGCAACAGGTAAAGGCCAAAAAAAAGATGAGTACTAATTTTTTTTTCATATATCCTCCTTTTGTATGTATTTTAGCACATCTCTAAATATCATGAAAATAGATAAATCAGGGGGAAATGTAGAAAAAAAGAAATATTAATACAAAATACTTGCATAATATTCCTGACAGGTGTATACTGACAACAGTTGAGATGATTTTGCAGTTTTATAGAGGAGGAGTCCTTATGAAAAAAATTAAAAAGATTGTATTGGCGTATTCCGGCGGTTTGGATACATCCGTAATTATTCCGTGGCTTAAAGAAAATTATGCCGGGGCGGAAGTGATTGCCGTTTGTGCGGATGTAGGACAACCCGATGATTTTGCGGCGATTGAAAAAAAAGCGTATGCTTCCGGCGCGGATAAGGTATATGTGGCGGATATTAAAAAAGAATTTATGGAAGCGTATGTGTGGCCTACGATTCAGGCCGGCGCCGTGTATGAAGGAAAATATTTACTGGGAACGTCTTTTGCACGGCCGCTTATTTCCAAAAAATTAGTGGAAATTGCGCAAGCGGAAGGGGCCGATGCGATTGCACACGGCGCTACCGGCAAGGGAAATGACCAAGTTCGCTTTGAATTGACGGTTAAAGCTTTAGCGCCTACGATGACGTTAATCGCGCCGTGGCGTATGTGGAATTTAAAATCTCGGGAAGACGAATTGAAATATGCGGCAGCGCATGGGGTGCCGATTGATTATCAGTCGGAAGAAAATCCGTATCCGTACAGTATGGATTGGAATATTTGGCATTTAAGCCATGAAGGCGATGATTTGGAAGACCCGGCCAAGGCGCCTGAAGATATGGTGTACATGGTTTCCAAAACGCCGGAACAGGCGCCGGATACGCCGGAATATGTGACGATCGATTTTGTCGGGGGAATACCGGTAGCCGTCAATGGCACCGCGTTGGATGCCGTTTCCTTAATTACGGCTTTAAATGAAGTAGGTGCAAGAAACGGTATCGGCATTGTGGATATCGTGGAAAATCGTTTGGTCGGGATGAAAAGTCGGGGCATTTATGAAAATCCGGGAGGCGCGATTCTTATGTATGCGCATCGGGAATTGGAATATCTTTGTTTAGATCGGGATACGTTTCATTATAAAGAAAAAATGGCGCATACCTTTGCGGAATTAGTGTATGACGGCAAATGGTTTTCACCGTTGCGGGAAGCGTTAAGCGCCTTTGTGGAAAAGACGCAGGAAACTGTAACCGGGCAAATTAAATTAAAATTGTATAAAGGAAATATTATCAGTGCCGGTTCTACCTCTCCGTATTCGTTATATAATGAAGAATACGTTACGTTCGGAGAAGATGAAGTATATAATCAAGTAGATGCGGAAGGGTTTATTAATTTATTCGGTCTGCCGCTTAAAATGAGAGCGCTTGCCATGTTAAAGGCACAAAACAAGAAGTAAACGGGAAATCAGGTGTAGCAGATGAAATTATGGGGCGGTCGTTTTACAAAAGCAACCGATAAAAGCGTAGAAGAATTTAATGCGTCGATTCAGTTTGATTGTCGCATGTATGCGGAAGATATTTGCGGCAGTATTGCACATGCCGCTATGCTGGTTAAGCAACAGGTTATTTCACCGGAAGACGGTAAGCGCATTATACAGGGTCTTACGTCTATTTATCAGCAAATTGAAGAAGGAAAGTTTACGTTTTCCGTCGCCTTGGAAGATATTCACATGAATATTGAACAGCGCTTGACGGAAACTATCGGCGAAGCCGGAAAGCGACTGCATACAGGGCGCAGTCGCAATGATCAAGTGGCGTTGGATACCCATTTATATGTGCGGCGGGAAATTGCCGCAATCGCCGCCTTATTGTTGCAATTGCAAACGGCGTTGGTAACGGCGGCGGAACAATATACGGATATTATTATGCCGGGGTATACGCACCTGCAACGGGCACAACCGGTTCTTTTCAGTCATCATCTTATGGCGTATTTTTCGATGTTTGCCAGAGATTTTAAGCATTTGGAATATACGTGGGAGTTAGCGGATACGATGCCGTTGGGCGCCGGCGCATTGGCCGGCACCACGTATCCGCTGGATGTTGAAATGGTGGCGCGGACGCTTCGCTTCGGCAAGGTATATGAAAATAGTATGGATGCCGTAAGTGATCGGGATTACATTATTGCTTTTTTAGAATTCGCCGCACAAGTTATGATGCATTTAAGTCGATTATCGGAAGAGTTTATTCTTTGGTCTTCCGCAGAGTTTCATTTTATTGAACTGGATGATGCGCACTGCACGGGGTCTTCTATTATGCCGCAGAAAAAAAATCCCGATATTTGTGAGTTGGTACGCGGTAAAACCGGGCGCTTTTATGGTCATTTGGTGGCGCTGTTGACGGTTATGAAAGGCCTGCCGTTGGCGTATGATAAGGATATGCAGGAAGATAAAGAAGGGCTGTTTGATGCGATTGATAATTTAAAATTTGCGTTAGCCATCTATAAGGAGATGATTTCGCATATGACGGTACATAAAGAGCATATGCGAAAGGCGTTGGCGAATGACTTTTCCAATGCTACCGATATGGCCGATTATTTAGTAAAAAAAGGCGTTCCTTTTCGTGAAGCCCATGCGATTGTAGGTAAGGCCGTGCGGTATTGTTTGGATCATCAATGTGTATTGACGCAGTTGTCGTTGGCGGAATTTACCGCGTTAAGTCCTCATTTTGAAAATGATATTTTGACGGCGCTGCAAATTGAAACGTGTGTTGCGCAGCGACAGACGTATAACGGCACTTCTCCGCAAAGTGTGCGGCGCCAATGCCGGCAAGGCAGACAGTATCTGCAACAGGCGCAACAGCGGCAGCGGCAGTGGCAAGAGATTACGGACGCTGTGTATGGGGTGCTGAAACAATAAACGAATACAAGAAGAAAAGAAAACTTGCTCTCCTCTTCGTAAGCCGTGTGCGGAAGAGGAGATTTTTTTGTGAAAAGAGGGGCGTACAGTTGGCTTTTTTACATAAATAGGGTATAATAAATCGAATAATTGAAATACTCATACTGAAGGGAAGGAGGGACATCCCTATGGTTACGATGAAGCAAACGACTTTAGTGCAGCCCGTATCTTATCAGGGGATCGGATTGCATGCGGCCTTGGAAGTACATATGGTATTGCGTCCGGCACCGGCGGATACGGGGATTGTATTTGTGCGTACCGATTTACCGGGGCGTCCGTCCGTACAGGCGCATTTATCGCATGTTACCAATACGATGCGGGCTACTACCTTGGAAGCGGGAGCGGCCAAGGTATTTACGGTGGAGCATATTTTGTCGGCATTGTCCGGGTTACAAATTGATAATTGTACGGTGGAAATGGATTCTCCCGAACCGCCGGTGGGTGACGGCAGCAGTTTGGAATTTGTGCGATTGATTGAAACGGCGGGAGTGCAAGTGTTGGATGCGCCGCGACGGGAATGGATTATAAAAGAACAGCATTTAATTCAGGAAGAGGACAAGTTTGTGGCGGTAGTGCCGTATGACGGATATCGCATTACGTTTACCTCCATTAATCCGCATCCGTTGTTGGGGATCCAATTTTTAGATACGGAAATTACGAAAGAAACGTATGTACAAAAAATTGCTTTTGCACGTACCATTGCGTTTACAGGGGAACTGGAAATGTTACGGCAGTTAGGTCTGGGCAAAGGCGGTACCTTGGAAAATGCCGTTGTATATGATGAAACGACCTGTCTTTCCAAGGTGCGAACGGATGATGAATTGGTGCGACATAAGGTATTGGATATGATCGGGGATTTGGCATTGTTGGGAAGACCGATTCGCGGCCATGTTATTGCCGTTAAATCCGGTCATAAATTGAATAATTTATTAACCCATCATATTATTAAAGAATTTAATGCTAATTAAAGGAGGAATCAGGGATGATTTTAGAAGTCACGGATATTATGGAAATATTACCGCACCGCTATCCGATGTTATTGGTAGATCGAATTATTGAATTGGATCCTATGAAATATGCCATAGGTGTCAAAAATGCAACGTTCAATGAAGCCTTTTTTCAAGGGCATTTTCCGGGGCAGCCGGTTATGCCCGGCGTTTTATTGGCGGAAGCAATGGCACAAGTCGGCGGTGTGGCTTTGTTATATCCGGAAGAAAATCGTGGCCTTATTCCTTATTTTACAGGTATTGATAAAATGCGGTTTCGCCATCCCGTCCGTCCGGGAGATCAAGCGATCATGCGGGCGGATGTAGTAAAAATCAAGCGTTCTATGGGAAAGGTAAAAGCGCAGTGTCATGTCGGTGAAATGCTGTGTGCGGAAGGCGAGTATATGTTTGCGCTGCAACCGGGACAAGCAACAAAATAATAGGTGAATTTTAGTACAAAACGATAGAAAAAGAATGTATTTGCGCGTATTATTTATAAAACATGTGTGTTTTTAATAATTTTCATCGGTATACTATCCGTTTTTAGCGACGATTATAAAAGTATAGGATGGCGCAGTGTTATACTGAATTTTAAGTCCCTATTACAGGAACGGTAGGGAAATGAGGAGTGACTTTAATGACCGAGGACAAAGAAAACCGACCATGTTTGGTGCATCCCACGGCTATTATAGACCCGCAGGCTTCTTTGGGCGCGGGCGTGACGGTGGGTCCCTATGCAGTTATCGGACCGCATGTGGAAGTTGGAGACGGAACGGAAATCATGGCACATGTCGTGTTGGACGGCTGGACCAAGATTGGTAAAGAGTGTCGTTTTTTTCCTTTTTCTTCGATCGGTTCGGAACCGCAGGACTTGAAGTTTCACGGTGAAAAAAGTTATGTTTGCATTGGCGCACGTTCGGTATTTCGGGAATCCGTAACAGTCAGTCGTGCTACGGGAGAAGGAGAAGAAACCCGTATCGGCAATGATTGCCTGTTTCAGGCCAATACGCATATTGCGCATAATTGTATTGTCGGGAATAATGTTATTATGAGTAATTGCGCAGGATTGGCCGGGCATGTGGTAGTGGAAGATCGAGTGGTCATCGGCGGTATGGCCGGGATTCATCAGTTTGTCAAGGTGGGGAGAAATTGTATGATTGGCGGTCTGGCCAAGGTGGTACAGGATATTCCTCCCTTTGTTATCGTTGACGGACAGCCGGCGCGTTGCATCGGCTTGAACAGTGTCGGACTGTCAAGAGCGGGCATTCCGGAAGCGGTGCGTAGCGATTTGAAGAAGGCGTTTCGGTTATTATATCGTTCCGGTCTTAATTTACGACAGGCTATTGCGGCAATGGAACAAGAATTGGACAGTTCGGAAGAAGTAGAACATTTTCTCCGCTTTTTACGCAATGCGGAACGGGGAATTTGTCGAGGCACGAAAGAATAAGGTTGACTATACCGGGGTAGGTGAGGTGGCTCGCCTCCCTTTTTTCATATAAATCGGTGCGACCGATTCCCCTGTTTTATAAGGGTGGAAGGTCGTCTGAAAGAAGGAGTCGGAACATGGAGAAAGTGGGTTTATTTGCCGGCGTGGGAAGGTTGCCCGTAGAGTTTGTGCGTGCGGCCAAGACCTCGGGACATGAAACGGTGGTTATTGCGTTGGTACCGGGAACGGATCCGGAGTTGGCCGAGGCGGCCGATGTGTATTATGAAATTAATGTAGCCAAATTGGATAAAGTGATTAAAACGATGCGGCGTGCAGGCGTTACTAAAGTGACGATGATTGGCAAGGTTACGAAAGAGCTTTTATTTAAAGGTTTATCTTTTCCGGATTTCAGAGCCATGAAATTGTTGGCGACTCTGCATAATCGTAAGGATGATACGATTATGTTGGCAATTGTTGAAGAATTGGCCAAAGACGGTTTGGAAGTGGCGGATCAAACGGAATATTTAAAAGCGCTTATGCCGTCTTGCGGCGTGTTGACACGACGGCAACCGAGTGAAGCGGAATGGCAGGATATTCGCTTCGGTGCGGCTACGGCGAAAGCGATGGGGAAGCTGGATATCGGGCAAACTGTAGTGGTCAAGCGGCAAGCGGTGATGGCCGTCGAAGCAATAGAAGGAACGGATGCGTGTATTCGTCGGGGCGGAACGCTGGCACAAGGCGACGGCGTGGTGGTGAAAGTGGCCAAGCCGAAACAAGATTGGCGTTTCGATATGCCGACAGTCGGTAAAGCGACAGTGGAAGCCATGGTGGCTTCCGGGTGTACGGTGCTGGCGATGGAAGCGGATAAAACCTTGTTTGTAGAACAAGAAGAGGTATTGGCATTGGCTGCGAAACATAAACTTTGTATATGTGCCGTAAACGTATCGGTATAGGAGGAAAGATGAAGATCATGTTTTCTGTCGGCGAAGCTTCCGGCGATTTACATGGCGCCGTGCTGGCGGCGGCGATTCGAAAAATAGTGCCGGAAGCGGAGCTGTTCGGCATGGGCGGCATAAAAATGAAACAAGCCGGTGTACGCATTGTGTATGATATAGAAAACTTGGGTGTTATCGGCATCGGGGAAGTCATTCGAAAAATCCCCTTTTTTTTACATTTACGGCAGTATTTACTGACGGTTATGAAAAAAGAACGGCCGGATGTACTGGTGTGTGTAGATTACCCCGGATTTAACATGCGGCTGGCGAAAAAAGCGAAGGTTTTAGGTATTCCCGTGATTTATTACATATTGCCCACTATTTGGGCTTGGAATAAAAAGCGGGGTAAAACGATTGTCGACTATACGGACTTGGCGATTTCTTTATTTCCTTTTGAAACGGAGTTGTATCAACAAATCGGCGCGAAGGCGGTATATGCCGGGCATCCTTTGCTGGATACGGTGCGGGCGACGATGCCTAAAGAAGAAGTGTATAAACAAATGGGGATAGTGCCGGAAACGAAAACGGTCTTGCTTATGCCCGGCAGTCGGCAACAAGAAGTACGGCGATTATTTCCTGTTATGTTGCAGGCTGCCCGGAGGCTGCAATCATATGTGCCGCAAGTACAGTTTATCGTACCGCGCGCTCCGACTATTCCGCGTTCGGAATTGGAACGGTTTATAGCGGTGTCGGGGGTACCTGTCCGGATAGGGGAACATTCCGCTTACGACATGATGCAAATCAGTACGGCGGCCATCGTTGCATCCGGTACGGCTACGTTGGAAACGGCTTTAATGGAAGTGCCGACCTTGCTGGTCTATAAAGTGAATACGTTGACGTATGCCTTGGCGAAAGTATTGGTGCATCTTGACAGTATCGGCTTGCCTAATATTATTATGGGGCGGCGTATTATGCCGGAATTATGGCAGGGGCAGGTTACGCCGCAACGAATTGTGGATACCGTATTGCCGGTGCTGACGAATGCGGTTATACGGGAACAACAACGGCGGGCAATGAGCTCGGTACGGGCGGCGTTGGGTCAGAGCGGCGCCGTACGGCGGATTGCGGCGATTATAGTACGTTTTGTTAAGGAGAAACAACGAGTATGAAGCAATATGACAGCTGGCAAGGGTATAAACGGCTCATTGTCTTTTTAAAGCCCTATCGGGTACGGGTGTTTATCGGCTTTATTTGCATGGCTTGTTCGGGAGCCAGCAATGTAGTGGTGCCGTGGCTGATAAAAGATGTGATTGATAAGGTATTGGCAAATAAGGATATATATACCTTAAATTTAATTGCCATTGCTATTTTAGTGTTATTTGCGTTACGCGGCGTGTTTTATTTCGGGCAAAAATACTTTATGACCTTTGTGGGACAGCGGATTGTCAATGATATTCGCGAACGATTGTATCGCCATTTACAGCGGCTGTCTTTGTCCTATTTTGATCGCCATAAGACGGGTGCTCTTATGAGCAATTTGACGAACGATGTGACGACCTTACAAAATGTTATTACGAATAATATGGTTTCCTTAGTGCAAGAAGCGGTTATTCTCATAGGCTCGTTAATTTCTATGATCGTACTCTATTGGAAGCTGACCGTTATTACGTTACTGATTATACCGCTGGTTATTTTTACGGTTAATTATTTCGGTAAGCGATTGCGGTTGGCCGGGCATGATGTGCAGGGAAAACTGGCGGATATAACGACCTTATTGGAAGAAGCGCTCTCTTCGATTCGTATTATTCGTTCGTTTAATCGGGAAGACTTTGAAATCAAGCGGTTTTTAGTGCAAAATGATTATAATTTTCAGGCGCTTATGAAGGCCACCAAGTTAACGGCTTTGTTGACCCCCGTCATTCAATTTTTGGCGGCCATTGCGGTTACCGGGATTATCTGGTACGGAGGCGTCAGCGTTATTCGCGGGGAAATGACGGCCGGTGCTTTAATCGCTTTTCTGATTTATGCCATTAATCTGACGAATCCGGTGCGTCGTATTAGTGAAATTTTAGGAGATATACAGCGTTCTTTGGCAGCGGCGGACCGAGTCTTTGAGATTTTGGATACCGATTCGGAAGTGCAGGAAAAGAAAGGGGCACAAGTATTACCGCCCGTAGCGGGACATATTGTTTTTTCGCATGTTACGTTTTCATATGATCGAAAAAAAACGGCGTTACAAGATTTTACTTTGACCATAAAGCCGGGGCAGGTCGTAGCCTTGGTAGGGCCCAGCGGTGCCGGAAAATCGACGATTGCCAATTTATTGCCGCGGTTTTACGATGTAACTTCCGGGTCCGTTCGTATTGACGGAATTGATGTACGGGATGTGACCTATGCTTCTTTACGGCGGCAAATCGGCTTGGTACCGCAGGAAACCATGCTGTTTAATACGACGATTTACGAAAATATTTTGTACGGGCGTCTGGATGCGACTCGGGAAGAAGTGGATGCCGCGGCCAAAGCGGCGAATGCGTATAGCTTTATTCAGCAATTACCGCAAGGCTATGATACGCTTGTCGGCGATCGGGGCTTGGCGTTGTCGGGGGGACAACGTCAACGCATTGCCATTGCGCGGGCTATCTTAAAAAATCCGCGGATTCTTATTTTAGACGAAGCGACCTCGGCATTGGACACGGAAAGTGAAAAAATTGTACAAGCGGCATTGGAGCAGTTAATGAAAAATCGTACGGCTGTCGTTATTGCACACCGGTTGAGTACGATTCGTCATGCCGATTATATTGTCGTCATTGATCACGGGAAAATGGCGGAAGCCGGTACGCATGAAGAATTAATAGCGCAAAAAGGATTGTATGCCAAGTTATATGCAGTGCAATTTAAACAGGAGGAGCGTGGTGAATAGGAGGAGAGCAGGATGGCGGGAGCGGTTTTATATAGAATATATATAGGGTTGCAAATTGCGGCAAGTGTGGTGTTATTGCCTTTTTTCTTGTATAAATGTATACGGCGGCCGTCGTTTTTTAAGAAAATTCGACAACGGTTAGGCTTTATAGCGGATACTTCTGCGGCCGGAGGTGCTTCGCCGATTTGGATTCATGCCGCTTCGTTGGGCGAACTGCGGGCGGCGGAACCGATTGTACAAAAACTGGTACGACAAGATCCGCAGGTGCCGTTAGTTCTTTCCACCGTTACGGAAACGGGATATCAGTTGGCACGTACCTGGCCGTCTGTGCGAGTGCTGTATTTTCCCTGGGATTTGCCGTATGTGACTGCACGTCTTTTGCGGCGATATAGGCCGCAACTGATTATTTTGGTGGAAACGGAATTATGGCCGAATTTTTTATATAGTGCGCGAAAGGCCGGCATTCCCGTCATTATGATGAACGGTCGGATTAGTGAACGGAGCATGCGAAAATATATGCGGGTAACACCTTTGACACGATATATTTTACAATCGGTCCGCGTATTTCTTATGCAAAGCCGGGTGGACAGTAGCCGCATACGGCAGATGGGAGTCGCGTCGGAAAAGGTATATGTTACGGGAAATACGAAATATGACCGAGAGATTCCGTATATGAGCCGTTCCGTGCGGGCGGATTTATGGCGGCAATTGGGCATTACGGAACAAACGTATCCGGTATTGGTGGCGGGCAGTACGCACAAGGGTGAAGAACGATGGGTGCTGGAAGCCTTTTTGGCCATTCGGCGGATATTTCCTTTGGCGAAACTTATTTTGGCCCCGCGCTATGCGGAGGATTGTGCGTTTGCCGTACAGGAAGCGGCGGCGCAAGGAGTGGAACTGGTGCGACGCAGTACACGGTCACCTGTACAGGAAACCCAAGGGGTAGTCGTGGATACGACGGGAGAACTGGGGCTTTTGTATGGGTTGGCGGATATTGCGTTTGTCGGCGGCAGTTTACTTCCTGTGGGCGGTCATAATATATTGGAACCCGCCGCTTGGGGAAAAGCGGTGTTGACCGGCCCGTATATGTTTCATTTTTCTGAAATTTGCGAGTTGTTTACAAAGCGGCGGGCGTGTATGCAAGTCGCGGATGGTGAGGAATTTGTTACCCGGTGTGTATATGCGGCGGAACATCGACAATGGTGCCGACAAATGGCGGCGGAAGCTTTGCGGATTATAAAAGAAAATCGCGGCACGACGGATAAAAACATAGCCGTCGTACAACGTGTTTTGGAGGCCGGAAATGATGAAAATACGATATAAAAATAAAGTAAATGCGTATTTTCAATACCTTATGCACACGTCGTCGTTTTCCGTGTTTGATCGTATTGTATTAGGGCTGCTGTCTTTTTTTTCGTATATATACGGGTGGGGAGTTCAATATATTCGCGGCTCTTACGTACAAGGAAAAAAAGTCATAAAGAAAGTATCCGTACCGGTCATCAGCATAGGGAATATTACGGCGGGAGGAACCGGAAAAACGCCGTTGGCTTGTTTTTTTGCGGCGGTATTGCAACAGCAAGGTAAAAAACCGGCCGTATTGACGCGCGGATACGGAGGAACTGCGGAACATACGGGTGTAACGGTCAGTGACGGAAAGCGGCTGTTGGTTACCCCCGAAGTCGGCGGGGATGAGGCGGTTTTAATGGGCCGCTTACTTCCGCAAGTACCTGTGCTTGCCGGGAAACGGCGGTATGAAACGGCGCGGCAGGCTATTCGGGACTTCGCCTGCGATGTACTGCTTTTGGATGACGGCTTTCAACATTGGCAGTTGCATCGCGATTTGGATATTGTGCTGATTGACGGAACGAATCCGTTCGGCAATGGACATGTTTTGCCGAGAGGCATTTTACGAGAAAAACCGGAGCAGTTGCAACGGGCCGGGTTATTAGTGTTGACGAAAGGGGAAAGCTTGTCGGCGGATGAAAAAAAGAAAGTAGTATGCCATATTCGGCAGTATAATAAAACGGCGCCGTTAGTGGAAGCGCAGTTGACGGTTTGCGGTTGTACTCCGTTAGTACGGTGGCGGCAAGGATATAGAACGGATGCGCCGGTAGCAGGAACCAAGGTGATTGCGATTTCGGCCTTGGGAAATCCGCAAGTGTTTGAACGAACGTTGGTACAATCTGGTTATCAGGTAATCGATTCATTGCAGTATGCCGACCATCATCCGTATACGGAGAAAGAGTATGCCGTGTGGCGACAATTAGCCGCTGCGACAGGGGCTATACTGGTGACGACAGAAAAAGATGCTGTAAAAATAGCGGCGCTTACGGAAGCCGCTTTCCCCTTATATGTATTGTCGATTACGATGACCATTACACAGGGACGGGAAACGGCGGAGAAAGTAATACAAGCACAATGGGAGGATAAATCATGAATTTTATTTGCATTATACCTGCCCGGTACGCTTCGACGCGTTTACCGGGAAAACCGCTGGCCGATATTGCAGGCAAACCTATGATTCAACGGGTATATGAGCAGGTACGGCAGGCAACGTTGATACAGAATGCGGTAGTGGCGACAGATTCTCCTAAAGTATATGACACGGTGATTCAATTTGGCGGGCAGGCCGTTATGACAAGAGAAGACCATGCTACCGGCACGGATCGGATTGCGGAAGCGGCGGAACATTTTCCGCAGGCTCAGGTAGTCATTAATGTACAGGGGGATGAACCGTTAATTGCGCCGGAGATTATTGACGAATTATGTCGCGCTTTTTTTACCTATGAGGATTTACAAATGGCGACGGTGGCCGCTCCTTTGGCGCCCGATGAGTATGAGGATCCGGCGGCGGTTAAAGTGGTATTGAATTGCCGCAATGAAGCGATGTATTTTTCACGTTCGTTAATCCCGTATCCGCGCCATGCGTTTGCAGCGGGACGGGGGCCGTATAAGCACATCGGTATATATGCGTATAAAAAAGATTTTTTGTTGCAATATGCAACGCTGCCGCAAACGCCGGCGGAACAAGCGGAATCATTGGAACAGTTGCGTGTTTTAGAAAACGGGTATACCATAAAAGTAATACGGACCGATAAAAGATTTATAGGCATTGATACGCCGGAAGATTTACAACGCGTACAGGCGTATTTTTTACATAAAGGAGAATAACCGATGAAACCAGTAAAAGCGGTAAGGATTGGCAATAAAACAGTAGGCGGAGACGGAAAATTATTTGTTTTGGCAGGGCCCTGTGTATTGGAAGAGGAAGAACGGGTCTTGGCAATCGGGCAAACGATGAAAGATATTTGTGCGCGGTTGGGGCTTACGTATGTATTTAAAGCATCGTTTGATAAAGCGAATCGTTCTTCTTATACTTCGTTTCGCGGCCCCGGTTTGGAAAAAGGATTGGAAATTTTGCAACGCATTAAGGACACGTTGCAAGTACCGATTGTCAGTGATATTCATACTGCGGAGCAAGCGAAACGGGCGGCGGAAGTCTTGGATGTTTTGCAAATTCCGGCCTTTTTATGTCGGCAAACCGATTTACTGGAAGCGGCGGCGGCAACCGGGAAATGTGTCAATGTAAAAAAAGGACAGTTTATGGCGCCGGAAGACATGAAAAATGTATTGGCCAAAATGGTACATGTGGGAAATGAGAATTTGATGCTTACAGAGAGGGGATTTTGTTTAGGGTATCATAATTTGGTGGTCGATATGCGCGGGTTGCCGATCATGAGAGAGTTCGGGTATCCGGTGATTTTTGATGCGACGCATAGTGTGCAATTGCCGGGAGGCGCCGGCACCAAATCTTCAGGGCAACGGCAATTTATCGGAAATTTGGCTCGTGCCGCCGCCGGCTCCGGTATTGACGGTGTATTTATGGAAGTGCATGATAATCCGGAAGAAGCCTTGAGCGACGGACCGAATATGTTATATTTATCACAGGTGGAAGCGGTGTTGCGGGATATGACGGCAATTCATGAGATAACCAAGCGCAGTGTCGATACGGCAAAATAAAAACGGGAGTGGTAGGGATGGATATTGTAGAAACTGCAAAGGATGTTCTTTTGCAAGAGGCGAAAGGGATTGAAGCCCTCGTTCCTCGTCTTAATCAAAGTTTTATTAATGCCGTGCAGCTGATTTTAGCATCTTCCGGACGTGTTATCGTTACGGGGATGGGAAAATCCGGGCATATTGCGCGAAAAGTAGCCGCCACATTATCCAGTACGGGAACACCTTCCGTATTTTTACATCCGGGAGAAGCCATTCACGGGGATTTGGGAATGGTCACCGCAAATGATGTGGTGACGGCTTTTTCCAACAGCGGGGAAACGATGGAAATATTGAATATTTTACCGTCGTTAAAACGAATTGGCGCCCCTATTATTGCCGTAGTGGGAAATCCGTATTCGACGTTGGCTAAAAATGCGGAGGTTATTTTGGATGTGGCCGTGGAAAAAGAGGCGTGCCCGTTAGGGTTGGCGCCGACTACCAGTACAACGGCCGCTCTGGCCTTGGGAGATGCATTGGCAGTGGTTTTATTGTCGTGTCATCATTTTACAAAAGATCAATTTGCCGTGTTTCATCCCGGCGGAGCGTTAGGGCGAAAACTTCTCCTTACGGTGGCGCAAGTTATGCATAAAGAAGCGGATAATCCTACCATTTCGGCAGACGGAACGGTACAGGATGCGTTGTTTTTAATGACGGAAAAAGGTTTGGGCGCCGTGTCGGTAGTGGATACGGCCGGTAAACTTATCGGTTTGGTCACGGACGGCGATGTGCGTCGCGGTTTGGAAACGGGAGCTAATTTTTTACAATGGCCGTTAGACGCGATGATGACAAAAAATCCGCGACAAATTCGTGCGGACCGCTTGGCGGCGGAAGCTTTGCATATTATGGAAAAGAATCAACCGCGTCCGATTACTGTTTTACCGGTTGTCGATGAAACCGGACAAGCGGTAGGCATGGTGCATATTACGGATCTGTTGAAACAGGGGGTGGTATGATGGTTCCCTTGACGGCATTGCGGGCGGTGGCTTTGGATGTGGACGGGGTATTGACGGACGGAACTTTATATTATGGTGCCCGGGGAGAAATCATGAAGGCTTTTTCCGCTCGTGACGGCATGGGGATTTCTTTGGCTCGTTTAGGCGGGTTACAGCCCGTTATTATTACCGGAAGAACTTCGACGCCGGTTGCCAAGCGAGCTGCCGATTTAAAAATAAAGTATGTTTTTCAGGGCAAAGAAAATAAGTGGCAAACGGCGCGTGACGTATGTCGTACCTTGCAGATTGACATACAAGAATTGGCGTATATGGGAGATGACTGGAACGATTTACAAGTATTGCGCAATTGCGGATTCAGCGGCGCACCGGCGGATGCCTGCCAAGAAGTACGGCAAGCGGTGCAATGGGTTTCAAGCTATAAAGGCGGACAGGGTGCCGTACGGGAATGGATAGAATATATTTTGCGGGCGCAGGGAAAATGGCAAGACGTCGTAAGCGCATATGATACGTCGGTTTCTGAAATTTGCCAATAAAGAGAGGTGATAACGGGTATGGGAAAAGGTTGGCAATATTATGTGATGCGGGTATTGAGCGCAGTGGTGTGTCTTTTTTCCTATGAACGGATTATCGCTTGGGGAAGAAAGTTGGGGCCGTGGGGCGAAAAATTATTAAAAAAACAACGGCAACGAGGGCTTTTACAAGTTCGGGAAAGCTTGCATTGTTCTACAGAAGAAGCGGAACGGATCATCGCGGAAATGTTTGCGAATTTGGGGCAATCGCTATTGGAAATTATGTATACTCCGCGGCTACAATCGGAAAATATTTCTTCCTTTGTTACCTTGGAACATCAAGAACGGTTGGAGGAGGCGTTGCAGGCCGATAAGGGAGTTATTGTCCTGACCGGCCATTTCGGCAATTGGGAATGGATGGGGGCTTCTTTAGCATTGTACGGGTATCCGACGACCACCATTGTAAAAAATCAACCGAATGATCAGGTTACGCGGTTGCTGAATGAATATAGGATACAAAAAGGATTGGAAGTATTTCCGAGAGGCGGTAATGCCATGATTATCGCCGCCCGGGCGTTAAAGAGAAAAAAAATATTGGGATTTTTAGCTGATCAAGATGGGGGGAAAGAAGGAATTCCATGTACTTTTTTCGGTAAAATTGCTTCTTCGCCTAAAGGCGCGGCACAATTTTCTTATAAATTCGGTTCTCCCGTTATTCCCGTATTTGCCGTACATGATGCGAATCATCATCATCGTGTCGTCGTAGGAGAAGCGGTGACCTGTCCGTTTTGCGGGGACCCTCGTAAAGATATTGCCGCGTTAACCGCGGCGATTACGGCAGTAACAGAAACGTGGATTCGAACGTATCCGTCTGAATGGCTTTGGTTCCAACATCGGTGGAATACGCCTCCCGAAGAGATGACCGCGTTACAAGCGCATAAAGGAGACGATACTTGTGTGGAAAAGGATAGGTAAATATAAATTTTCTATTTCGGGAAGCATCGTTGTGTTGCTCTTGGTTATAGTATTATACTCGTTGTTACAGGAGACTCCGGATGATTTTTTTCAAGTACCGGCGAATACATTGGTGGAATTTAACGGATCACATTTGGAAGAACGGCGGAACGGGCAAGTAATTTGGAAAATACAGGCGGAAAAAATTCAAGTGAATCCGAAAACGCAAAATGCGTATGTTGTACATCCGTCCGTGTTTTTTCGTGCTCCCGACGGGGTGGAAATGACGACGGCGGCGAACGCTTGTAAAGTGGAACGGGCGCAAAAGCGAATTATATTGCAGGCGCCTTTACAGGTGTCGACGAATAGAGGCGATACGTTACAAACGGCGGAAAATATTACTTATCGGATGGATACGCAACAGCTTTCAGGGGGAAAAGTAGTGGTAAAACGACGGGATGGAGTACGGCTGCAGGGCGATCAATTTACGGCGGATGCGGCATTGAAAAAAATTATGTTGCGCGGACACGCACAGGTCAGCAAGGGAGTATAGATATGGAAAAAAAATGGAAAAAAATGGTATTCTCTATCAGTGTTGCCGTACTTTGCGGGCTGCCTGTCGGTGTTTTACAGGCCGCGGCTCGGCCGATAACGATTACTGCGGATGTATTGGCGTATGACGGGGAAACCCGGGTGGCGACCGCTGACGGTAATGTGTACATCCGGCAAGGCGAGACCGGACTCACGGGACAGCATGCGATATATAATATTAAAACGGATGTTGCGGAAGTAAGCGGGAATGCGTGTATTGTACAGCCGGATTTGCAAGTGCGGGCGGCAAAAATCGAAGCATATCAAAAAAATCATATTATAGCCGCCGGAAATGTGCAGGCTGTAAAAGGGGATAAACGATTGCAGGGCGCTCGCGTGGATTATTATATAGATAGAAACTACGGGATCATTACGGGACATGCGTTTTTGGAAGCGCAAGGTGCGAAAATATGGGCCAATCGTATTGAAGCGTGGTTACAGGAGGTACGGGCGGTAGGGACCGGAAAGGTGCGAGTGGAATCTTCTAAAAATCAGTTGTCGGCAACCGGCAATATGGCGACATATACCCAAACCCCCGGAAAAAATGACGGCATTTTAAATCTTACCGGGAATGTACACGCCGTACAAAAAGGAAATACAGTGCAAGGACCGGCCGTGCAGGTACGGGCCGCGGATAAATCCGTGCGGACATTCGGTCGTTCGACTTTAGTTTTAATTCCTAAAGACGCGTGACCCATAGGAGGCGGGGTATGCAGATTCAAACGGAAAACTTGGTAAAAACATATAAATCGCGCAATGTGGTGAACGGTGTGTCCCTCCGGGTGGCGCAAGGAGAAATCGTCGGTTTGTTGGGCCCGAACGGGGCGGGAAAAACCACGACGTTTTATATGATTGTCGGCATTGAACATCCGACACGGGGATGTATTCGGGTGCAGGAACAAGAGATTACACACTTGCCGATTCACCGTCGGGCGGCGTACGGTATAGGCTATTTACCGCAAGAAGCCTCTATTTTTCGAAAATTGACAGTAGAAGAAAATTTATTGGCCATGTTGGAAACTACTTCTTTATCGCCGCGAGAACAAAAAGAGAAAGCCATGGCGTTACTGGAAGAGTTTTCTATTACGAAATTGCGCCATCGCTTGGGGATTCAACTTTCCGGAGGAGAACGAAGGAGAGTGGAAATTGCCCGTTGTTTGGTGACCGATCCGTCTTTTATTTTGTTGGATGAGCCGTTTGCGGGCATTGACCCGTTGGCGGTGAATGATATTCAAAGTATCATTAATCATTTGAAAAAACGGGGGATCGGTGTGCTTATTACCGATCATAATGTACGGGAAACCTTGCGGATTGTAGATCGGGCGTATATTTTAAGTGAAGGGCGAATTTTATTGGAGGGAACGCCGGAGCAGATTGCGACGGATCCGGTGGCTAAAAAATTTTATTTAGGGGAAGAATTTTGTATGTAAGGCGGGAGAGAAACGGATGCGTATTTTAGATAAGTACATACTGAAAGAATTTATCGGCCCTTTTTTATTCGGCGTGTGTGCTTTTACCGCTGTATTTGTGGGCACGGGAACCTTATATCGGATTGCCTCTATGATTAATGAATATGGCGCATCGGCCGCGGCGGCCGCCAAAGTACTGGTATTGGCATTGCCGTCTATTGTGGTGCTCACGTTTCCCATGTCGGTTTTATTGGGCGCTTTGATGGCGTTCGGGCGATTATCGGCAGCCAGTGAAATTATTGTTATGCGAGCCGGAGGACAACATTTTGTACGGTTGGCCATGCCCGTATTGGTGGCGGCTTTTTTTATTTCATTGGGGACTACGGCTTTTAATGAATTTGTAGTACCGCGTGCCAATAATGCGTACAATCGTATTATTAATGAAGAAATCCGCCATCATGCTTTGCCGGTTTCGCAAGAGCATGTGATTATTAAAAATGTACATGGACAGAATATTTACGGGTTATTATATGCCCGTCAATATGACGGTACGGAAAAAGAGTTTCGTGATATTACGGTACAAGAGTTTGAACAGGATCGGTTAGTGCGAGTGGAAAAAGCGGATCGGGCGAAGTGGAACGGAAAGAAGTGGATAGTGCATCAAGGGAGTATATATGATGTTTCGTCTAATGATAATACTTCTCGCACGATGACTTTTGAAAATCAAGAATTGCCGTTTATGCAACGTCCCGAAAAAGTGCAAGAGGCGCAAAAGAAACCGGAAGAATTGACCATTCGGGAATTGCGACAACAAATTCGAGTATTAACGGCTCATGGCGTGGATGTAAACAAGTTGAAAGTAGAAATGTATAATCGTTTTGCCTTACCTTTGGCCAGTCTGGTATGTGCGTTGATCGGGGCGCCGCTGGGCTTGCAAAAACAGAGAGGAAGTTCTTCTATCGGCTTCGGGATCAGTGTGGTCACGATTTTTATTTATTATTCCATTATGACGCTTGCCGATGCCTTGGGAAACGGCGGCACGATTGCTCCCGCGGCGGCGGCTTTTTTACCGGATATTATTTGCGGTTCCGTGGGAATTTTCTTGATGATACGGAAAATGCAGTAAGAAAGATAGCTCCCGGGGGAGCTTTTTTTCTTGAGAAAATAAGTCATGACATATCCGGCACAATAGTATATGATATATAAAGGAGGTGTATCATGGAATACGGGACGGTCATGTTGGTCATATTAGCCGTTATGGGTGGTTTTATTGCGTATTTGGGAGATAAAATAGGCTCGCGGGTAGGAAAAAGAAGAGTGAAATTATTGGGGTTGCGACCTAAATATTCTTCTATTTTAATTACGATTATTACCGGGGTTTGTATTGCCGCGGTTACGTTGGGCATCATGTCCGTTTTATCAAAAAATGTGCGAATTGCGCTATTCGGAATGCAACAATTACAACGTCAAAAAGAGGCATTGCAGGAACAACGGGATCGGTTGATTACACAAGGACAAATATTGAGTATAACTGTCGGTGAAAAGAATCGGCTGATTGAGGAAAAAACGCACTTATTACAACAACAACAAGTTCAATTGGATGGAAAAACGAAACAGTTGCGGGTCACACAGGTAAATTTGCAGCAAGCACAGCTGGCACGAGATGAACAAGCAAAGCAATTATCGTTCATTCAACTGGCCTTGAAGGAAGCGAAACGGCAACGGGAACAGGCGGAACGAGATAAAAATTCGGCGGTTGCGGATAAAGCGGCGGCGCAACGAGAATTGACGGAATTGGAAAACACGAAAACGCAGATGGTACAAACGATTGAACATTTGGACAAGCGGATTCAGTTATTAAAAGAATCTATGACGCATATTCGGGAAGGTACGGTTATGTTTCGTGTAGGAGAAGTGCTGTCCAGTACGGTGGTTCACGGTGGCGGACAAGAAATACAGGCCCGGGAAGAGTTAAGTAAAGCGATGCAAATGACCAATCGTATGATTTGCAGTCAATTAGGAATTCGCGATACTCAGGCCGTTTTGGTATATATTTCCCCCGAAGAATTTAAAGAGACTGCCAAAGTATTGCAACATGCGGGACCGCAGCCGAAATTGGTACGAGTCATTGCGGCCGGCAATATTATTGTAGGGGAGCCGGCGTTGGTGCATGTGCAGTTATATGATAATAAATTAATTTACAGACAACATGAAGTTGTCTATGAAGGCCGGCTTAATCCGCAGGATATTCGCGGGAATGCGGAACTGGAAGTAATGCGAATTTTACGTATGGTTAACAAGGAAGCTCGGAGTCGGGGCGTGTTGCCGGATCCGTTAACCGGCAATGTGGGTACGTTGCCGGCAACCGATATGTTCCGGGCGATTACGGAAATAAAACAATACGGTAATGTGCCGCTGCGCATTACCGCGGTATGTGCCGCGGATACCTATACGGCGGGACCGCTGCCCATTGTGTTGTCTATTGCGCCGGTTAATGGATGAGGGCTGCGTATGATATTTTCTATTGATCCGGGATCGGAAAAAACAGGGATTGCCGTTATCAGACAGGACGGCACGTTGGTTGAAAAACATATTATTCCTACTGCCGCATTGCTTTCCGTTTTGCAAGATAAAACACAACAATACACGATCGCGCATATTGTGATGGGAGACGGTACTAATCATAAACCGTTACAGGTGCAGGTGGAACAATGGCTGCAGAGCAACAGGGTACCCATTGACTTTTCCTTGGTTAATGAAAAATTTACGACTGTAGAAGGGCGGCGCTTGTATTTTCAATATACGCCGTTACGCGGATGGCGACGATTTATTCCGCGGGCGTGGCAATATCCGCCGGAGCCGGTAGACGATTTTGTGGCTTGGATTATAGGTAAACGCTATTTGGAGGCCAAAGGAGGCGACGTATGATGAGATATATTCCGCGTGCGTTGGGACTCGCCCTGGGCTCTTTGATTTATACGTTGGGGTTGGATGTGTTTTTAGTACCCAATCATGTTATTGACGGCGGCGTGGTGGGCATTTCTCTTATGGCCGCGCAGGTGAGCGGCTGGAGTTTCAGTATTTTTATTGTCTTGTTGAACATTCCTTTTTTTATTGTGGGCTACAGAAAAATAGGCGCCGTTTTTACATTGTTGTCACTTTTTTCCGTGGTGAGTTTGTCCTTTTGGAATAAAATCGTGCATTGGGCACATTTAACCCCGGTTACATACGATCCGTTTTTATCCACTATTTACGGCGGAATTATTATCGGCTTGGGAGTCGGTTTGATTATTCGCTGGGGCGGGTCTTTGGACGGTACGGAAATTATGGCGATTATTGTCGATAAGAAAACGCCGTTTTCTGTAGGGGAAATTATTATGTTCTTTAATTTATTTATTTTGGGAACGGCCGGATTCGTTTTCAGTTGGGACAGCGCTATGTATTCGTTAGTCGCATATTTTATTGCCTACAAAATGATTGACGTAGTGACGAACGGGCTGGAGGAAATGAAAGGCGTACTTATTGTTACATCTCACCATGATCAAGTGGCGCATTACCTGTTGCATCACATGGGACGTGCCGTCACGCTGCTGCATGGTGAAGGGGCATATAAAAAGGAAACCACGAAAGTACTGTATTGCGTGGTTTCCCGTTTGGAAATGATGAAAATTAAAGAGGCCGTATATCAAGTGGATGCACAGGCTTTTGTATCTATTTTCGATATCAGTGAGGCGCACGGAGGACTTTTTAAGCGCCACCATTCGGTACCCGAGAGTAAGCCGTAAGAGAAAATTTTGGCAGACTGCCGGCGGGGTGATTGACAGAATGCGGATATTTGCTATTATATAAAATAATGTATAAAACTATAACAAGACAAAGTTTGTAAAGCGGGAGGAATAAGATGGCACAGAAGCAGCTGAATTTTAACATTGAAGATGTATGCGGTACATTATCGGAGAACAAAGACGGGTGGCGTAAGGAATTAACGTATATCAGTTGGAATAAGCGCGCCCCGAAGTTTGATTTGCGTTCATGGGAACCGGAATATCAAGCCATGACAAAAGGGATTACGCTGACCAAAGAGGAAGCGATCGCCTTGCGGGACTTATTGGATTCTTTGGACTTTGACAAGTATTGAGATACGGGAAAAAGTATGCCTGCAGACACCGGGAAAAGCGGCCGCGGCGGGCATGCTTTTTCTGTTTGCTTGCAAAATCGGGAAAATCATTATATAATCTCTAGTTGTATGTACTATTAATACTTGGTCATAAATAAAGGTGATGAAATGGTTCGTATTGCGAGAGAAAAACGACATGCGTTATTGCAACAGCGAATTGCGGAAAATCCGTTTATCAATGATGAAGAGTTGGCGGAAGCGTTTTCCGTAAGCGTGGCGACGATTCGTTTGGATCGGATGGCTCTGGGAATCCCGGAAATGCGGATTCGTATCAAGAAGCGGGCACAGGCGGTACAAACGAAACCGCGTGCGGAAGCATTGGTCGGCGAGCTCGTGGAGTGTACGGTAGGAAAAACCGCCATTTCAATTATGACGGCAACGGAAGATATGGTAGATGAAGCGCATATTGTCCGTTCTCAATTTTTGTATGCACAAGCGAACTCGTTAGCCCGAAAAGTATTGGATATGCCGGTAGTGATTACGGCAATCGCCAATATTAAGTACAAGCAGCCGGTTACGGCAGGGGATAAGTTGGTGGCTATGGCGGAAGTCATTCGCCGGCGTGATTCAAAGCATTATATTTGGGTCAAAATCCGAAAAAACGGCAAAGAAGTTTTTCGGACTAAATTTATTATTGAATCATTAGAATAATTGGAGTTGCTTTAAATGAAAATTGCTGTAGATGCCATGGGTGGTGACTATGCACCGGAAGAAACTGTATTAGGTGCGATTGAAGCCGTGCACGCATATTCATTGGATGTTGTGCTGGTAGGAGAAGAAATAAAAATACGTCGGTTATTGGAAAAACACGGCGCGGCGGAGAATATACATATAGCTGTTGTTCATGCCGGTCAGGTAATTGAAATGCATGAACATCCGGCACAGGCCATTCGCAAGAAAAAAGATGCGTCGATCCTGGTAGCTACGCGGTTGGTAAAGGAAGGAAAATGTGATGCCGTAGTGGCTCCGGGAAGCACGGGGGCCGCTGTCAGCGCCGCATTATTGGGGTTGGGACGGATTAAGGGGATTGAACGCCCTTGTATTGCGACCCCTATTCCGTCCAAAAAAGGCATTACGGTTCTTTTGGATTCGGGGGCCAATGCCAACAGCAAACCGAAACATCTGATTGAAGGCGCTATTATGGGCTCTCATTATGCCAAATATATTTTGGGCATAAATAAGCCGCAAGTGGGATTACTTAATATAGGGGAAGAAGCATCTAAGGGAAATGAGTTGTGTCAGGCCACGTACCCTGTATTGGAGCAATTGAAAACCATTTCGTTTTTCGGTAATGTCGAAGGGCGTGACATTCCGGAAGGTACGGTGGATGTGGTGGTTTGTGACGGGTTTGTAGGAAATGTCATTTTAAAATTCGGAGAAGGAATGGCTTTATTCATTATTAAATTAGTGAAAGAAGCGATTAAAAATAGCGGTTTTATTGCAAAACTCGGGGCCTTGGCCGTATATCCGGCTTTAAAGACCTTAAAAAAACGCTTGGACTTCACAGAGTACGGCGGTGCCCCGTTATTAGGTGTAAATGGCAGCTTTATCATTTGTCACGGCAGTTCAAAGGCAAAGGCGATTAAAAATGCAATTCGCGTTGCGGATGAATTGGTGGTACAGGATGTAGTCGGCCATATTCGCAAAAGTATCGAGGAGGAACAAGTTGAACAATACGATGGTGAAGAAGTCTAATTACGCGGGTATTTTAGGGACCGGACATTATGTTCCGGAAAAGACGGTAACAAATGCGGATTTAGAAAAGATTGTAGATACTTCCGATGCGTGGATTCAATCTCGTACGGGAATTTGTAAACGTCATTTCGCAGAAACGGGTATGAATACCTCGGATATGTGTACCATCGCCGCTCGGCAAGCGTTGGAAATGGCCGGCATTACTGCGACAGATATAGATATGATTATTGTTTGTACGTTGACGCCGGATACTACCATTCCGTCAACGGCATGTATTGTGCAAAAAAATTTGGGCGCCGAGCACGCCGCAGTTTTTGACTTATATGCGGCCTGCTCGGGATTTGCCTACGGTGCCGTCACGGCGGCGCAATATATTGAAACGGGTATGTTTACCCATGTGTTGGTTATAGGCGCCGAAGTATTGAGTCGTTTTTTGGATTTTTCCGATCGCAATACGTGTGTGTTATTCGGAGACGGTGCCGGCGCGGCGGTGTTGGGACCGGTAGAAGCGGGATTCGGCATTTTAGGTACGGACATGGGCGCGGACGGTCGGGGCGGAGAGCATTTGAATATTCCCGCCAGCGGGGTTGCCGTTTTACCGACTGAAGAAGCCAGAAAACAAGGGTTGACTTATATTAAAATGAATGGCAAGGAAGTTTATAAATTTGCCGTGAAAGTTATGGGCCAGACGGCGGTGAATGCGTTGGAGCGAGCCGGCATTGCGCCTGAAAATGTGGATTTAATGGTCCCCCATCAAGCGAATATACGCATTATTCAATCGGCGGCAAAGCGGTTGCAACTGCCGATGGAAAAAGTATTCGTCAATATTGATAAATATGCCAATACTTCCGGCGCTTCCATTCCGATTGCGCTGGATGAAGCGCAGCGGCAAGGGCGAATAAAGTATGGTGATAATGTGGTTTTGGCGGGATTCGGTGCCGGTTTAACATGGGCGGCTTTAGCCATGAAATGGGCAATACGTTGAAATTGAGGTGAAAATCAATGAAAAAAGCTTTTGTTTTTCCCGGACAAGGGGCACAAAAGGTAGGGATGGTAAAGGATTTATATGATTCATACAGTATTGTTAGAGAAGTATTTGAGGAAGCTGATGATACGTTGGGCTTTTCGCTGACCTCCTTATGTTTTGAAGGGCCGGACGAAGAACTGATGAAAACCTGTAATACACAGCCCGCGATTTTAACTGCCAGTACGGCATGTTTTCGGGTATTGCGTGCGGAAGGGATTATGCCGGATATTGTCGCCGGTCATAGTTTAGGAGAATATTCCGCTTTGGTGGCGGCAGGATCGCTGTCCTTCGCCGATGCCGTTCGAACCGTTCGGGCACGGGGGCAGTTTATGCAAGAGGCGGTACCTTTAGGAGAAGGAGCGATGGCCGCCGTGTTGGGATTGGAAGGCGATAAAATCAAAGAAATTTGTGCCGCCGTTTCCGCACAAGGCGGCGTAGTGGAAGCGGTGAATTTTAATTGCCCCGGGCAAATTGTTATTGCCGGTACGGCAAAAGCGGTAGAAATCGCTATTACCGAATTAAAGGCGGCCGGCGCGAAAAGAGCGGTTCTGCTGCATGTAAGCGCCCCTTTCCACAGTTCTTTAATGGCTCCGGCGGCACATCGGCTGGCGGAAGTGTTGGCGCAGATTACTATTCAACCCGCCGCTATTCCGGTGGTGGCTAATGTAAACGGTAAAATGGAAACGGACGCGGCTGTGATTAAGGATGCGTTGATAAAACAAGCTGCCAGTCCGGTACTTTGGGTAGATTGCACAAAAACGATACAGCAATTCGGGGCGTCCGTATTTGTAGAGGTCGGACCGGGAAAAACGTTGTGCGGGTTTAATCGAAAGATTGATCGGTCTATTCATAGTGAAAATGTGGAAGACATTGCGTCATTGCAAAAAACAGCGGCGTTTTTTCAGGGAGGAAACTGATATGCAATTAACGGGTAAAACAGCTATTGTTACGGGCGGATCCCGCGGTATCGGGCGCGCTATTGCCGAGCAATTGGCACAGGCGGGAGCGAATGTCGCCATTATTTATGCCGGGCGGACGGAAGCGGCGGAAGAAACGTTGCGACTGGTTCAAGCGGCGGGCAGTAAAGGTAAGATTATTCAATGTGATGTGTCGCAAGAAGCGGCGGTGGCTGCTATGGTCAAAGAAGTAAAAGACGACTTCGGTTCTGTGGATATTTTAGTAAATAATGCCGGGATTACGCGTGATACGCTGCTTATGCGCATGAAAACGGAAGATTGGCAGGCCGTATTGGATACGAATTTAACAGGTGCTTTTTATTGCACCAGAAATGCGGTCAAGTGGATGATGAAACAACGAAGCGGCGCGATTGTCAATATTACCTCCATTGTGGGACAGATCGGCAATGCGGGGCAGGCCAATTATGCGGCGGCTAAAGCCGGGATGATCGGGTTTACCAAAGCCGTTGCCAAAGAATTTGCTGCGCGTCGCATTCGGGTCAATGCGGTAGCTCCGGGATTTATTGAAACGGATATGACCGCGGTCTTAAGTGAGGATGCGAAAAAAGGTATTTTGGCTTCCATTCCGTTGGGATACATGGCCCGGCCGGAAGAAGTGGCAAAAGCGGTGGTCTTTTTAGCATCGGATGAAGCGCAATATATAACCGGACAAGTGTTAAATGTAGACGGCGGCATGATTATGTAATATAATACAATGGCATATTCCAATGAAAGGGGGTGAAGTTGATAATGAGTGAAGAAAGTACTTTTGAAAAAGTAAAAAGCATCGTTGTTGAACAGTTGGGTGTCGACGAAAAGGAAGTTAAACTCGACGCTGCTTTTATTGACGATTTGGGCGCCGACTCCTTGGATATCGTGGAATTGATCATGGCTTTTGAAGAAGAATTCAATGTTGAAATTCCCGACGATGTGGCGGAAAAAATCAAAACTGTACAGGATACGGTGGATTACATCGAAAAGGAAAAAAAGCGTAAGAACGCAATAAGAACCGGAGGGGAACCGGGGCGGTCTCCCCTTGCGGTATCTTGATAGGAGGACAACATGGTGAAGCTGCCGGAACTTAAAATAGGTAAGCTCATAGCGAAAGTGCCGATTATTCAAGGCGGTATGGCCATCCGTTTATCTACGGCCCGTTTGGCGGCAGCCGTGGCAAATGAAGGCGGAATCGGCTTGATTGCGGCTTCAGGAATGCCGTTTGAAGAATTGCGACATGAAATTCGGCTGGCCCGAAAATTAACTCCGAACGGCGGTATTGTTGGCATTAATGTGATGGTTGCAGCGCGACAATTTAAAGAATTGGTTGCCGTTGCTATTGAAGAAGGCATTGATCTGGTTGTTGCCGGAGCAGGTTTTTCAAGAGATATGTTCTCTTGGGGGAAGGAAAGCGGAACTCCCATTGTACCGATTGTTTCTTCGGCAAAACTGGCTAAAATATCCCAAACCCTGGGTGCAGCGGCGATTATTGTGGAAGGCGCCGAGGCAGGCGGGCATCTGGGAACGAACCGATCCAGTCGGGAGATTGTACCGGAAGTACGAGCGGCTGTGAAATTGCCGGTTATCGGCGCAGGCGGAGTACTGTACGGACGCGATATTATGGAGATGCTCAAGTTGGGAGCCGACGGCGTACAAATGGGGAGCCGATTTGCTGCCAGCGTGGAGTCCAATGGATCGGAAGAATTAAAAAAAGTATACCTTCGGGCAAATAAACCGGAGGATTTTGTCTTGGTACACAGCCCGGTCGGATTGCCGGGACAGGCGATACGGACGCCGTTTTCGGAACGGATTATGTTGGATGATGCACCGAAACCGAAGCAATGCGATGTATGTCTTAAAAAGTGCAGTCATAAGTACTGTATTATCCGGGCTTTGTCGCGGGCACAACAGGGCGATGTGGAAACCGGATTGGTGTTTTCCGGCAAGCGGATGCGTGAAATACATGACATTTTGCCGGTAAAAGAAATATTTGCCAATCTGAAACGCGAAGTGGCGGCAATCCCCGAATAAAAAATAGTGATAATGAGGTGAAGAGATTGGAAAAACGAGTAGTAATTACAGGCCTGGGTGTTATTTCTCCTGTAGGCATCGGCGTGGAAACCTTTTGGCAATCCTTGTTGGCCGGAAAAAACGGTATTGGACCGATTACTCATTTTGATGCCGAAGAATATACGGCGAGAATTGCCGGAGAAGTCAAAGATTTCCAGCCCACAGATTACGGTATTGATAAAAAAGAAGCTCGGCATATGGATTTGTCGACGCAATATGCAGTGGCGGCGGCAAAAATGGCGTTAGATGATTCCCGATTGGATTTGGATGCGGAAGATCGGGATCGTATCGGTACGGTTGTGGGCACCGGGATCGGCGGGATTGAAACCTTGCACAACTTGTATAAGGGCTTATTTGACAAGGGACCGTCGCGGGTGAATCCGTTTGTTGTTCCGAAAATGATCGGCAATATGGCTTCGGGACAAGTGTCTATTTCTTTCGGTTTGCGAGGCCATTGTATCAGTGTGGTTACGGCTTGTGCTACGGGAACCAACTCTATCGGGGAAGCGTTTCGGATGATTCAGCGCGGAGAATTGTTTGCGGCGGTTGCGGGCGGTACGGAAGCGGCCGTTTCTCCCGCATCGGTTGCGGGCTTTGCCTCTATGAAAGCGTTGAGTACGCGCAACGATGATCCGGCACATGCTTCTCGTCCCTTTGACAAAGATCGGAACGGCTTTGTTATGGGTGAAGGCGCCGGGATTGTTGTTTTGGAAGAATTGGAACATGCAAAACAGCGTGGCGCCCGTATTTATTGCGAGTTGTCCGGATATGGCAGCAATGCGGACGCTTATCATATTACGGCGCCCGCACCGGACGGTCTGCAGCAATCCAAATGCATGGCTTCCGCATTAGCGGATGCCGGTATTGCGCCGGAAGCCGTCGATTATATTAATGCCCACGGAACATCGACGCATTTGAATGATTTGAATGAATCCAAAGCGGTAGTACGTGTTTTCGGAGACCATGCAAAAGAATTGCTGATAAGTTCGACGAAATCCATGACAGGACACTTGTTGGGCGCCGCCGGTGCCGTAGAAGCGATTGCGTGTGCCATGACCTTGGTCAGCGATAAGGTTCATCCGACGATTAACTTAGTGGAATCGGAAGAGGAATTAAAAGCGTTGGGCCTGAATTATGTGCCCGGAAAAGCAGTGGCCAAGAAAGTTCGCGTAGCCTTGTCCAATTCTTTCGGTTTTGGCGGACACAATGCCACCTTGGTGTTCAAAAAATATGCGGATGCCTAAAGCGGGTATGGATAACACACGTAAAAAACAGTTGGAAGAGTTCCTCCGAACGGTGGGCTTGCCGCCGTTTCAAAATCTGTTATTGTTGGATCAGGCGTTGACTCATTCGTCTTATGCGAATGAACATAAAATACGTCACGGGTATTTTAATGAACGGTTGGAATTTTTAGGGGATGCCATTTTGGATTTAGTAGTGGGCGAATATTTGTTTCTGCAATATCCGCAGATGCAGGAAGGCGAACTGTCCAAAGCGCGTGCCAGTATAGTCAGCGAAGCGCCATTGGCGGCGGTGTGCTCGGCGTTTCATATGGGAAAGTATTTACTTCTCGGGCATGGCGAAATTTCTTCCGGCGGACGAGAACGGCCCGGTATTTTGGCGGATGCTTTTGAAGCGGTGGTAGGGGCGGTCTATATGGATGCTTCTTATGAAGAAGCGCGTAAGTTTATTTTGCGACACCTTCGGGATTATTTGGCATTAGTAGAGAACGGCCACTATGATCAGGATTATAAAACGTTATTTCAAGAATATATTCAACGAGACGGGGAACATCATATTACGTACAGCCTTTGTAAAGAAAGCGGTCCCGATCATGATAAAACCTTCACAATGCAGGTTGCGGCAGACGGGAAAGTATTGGGAGAAGGCTGCGGTAAAAGTAAAAAAATGGCTGAGCAGCATGCCGCCCGGCAAGCGTTGTTGCGGTTACATGCAATTTAGAGGTGTGGTATACTGCCACATCTCTTTTTTTTGGGAGTTTTTATGAAAACATCGATTATTCCTATTTTTATTCCTCATATAGGGTGTCCGTATCGGTGCGTGTTTTGTAATCAATGGAAGATTACCGGTCAACATCGTGTGCCTACGGCAACCTTTGTGAAGGAAACTATACAACAATATATGCAAGCGGCAACCCTATCGCGGCATTGGGAAGTCGCCTTTTATGGCGGCAGTTTTACGGCCGTTCCGACCGCGCTGCAGGAAAGCTTGTTGGAACCGGCAACTCAAGCGTTGCGACAAGGCAAGATTCACGGCATTCGTTGCTCCACACGTCCCGATGCGGTGGGGAAAGAAGTAATAGAACGATTGCTTCGATTCGGCGTGAACACGGTGGAATTGGGTGTACAGTCTATGGATGATACCGTATTGCAACGGGCTAAACGCGGGCATACGGCAACCGATGTGGTACAGGCCACGAGGCGGTTACATAAATACGGCTTGCTGGTCGGGCACCAATTGATGCCGGGATTGCCGGGAGAAGACAAACGGAGTTTACAGCAAACGGCAGCGGCGGTTTGTGCGTTGCAACCCGATGCGGCCCGGATTTATCCGGTGGCGGTGCTTGCCGAAACCGAGTTGGCGGCGCAGTACAGACAGGGACTTTATCGGCCGTTAACGACGGCGGAAGGGATTCGACGGGGCGCCTATCTGAAACAACGGTTGCTGGAACACGGCATTCCCGTCATACGTACGGGATTGCAGGCTACGAAAGTATTGGATGACGGGGAGCAAGTGTTGGCCGGGGCGTATACGCCGGCAATGGGAGAACTAATTGATACCTATCGATATAGAAGACAATTATTTTCGTTATTGGATCGGCTGAATCTATGCACATCCGTTCATATATACTATGCACCTTCCGAGACTTCGCGTGTCCGGGGATATCGTAATATAACCTATAAGTATTGCTTATGGCGTTACCGGGTTCCTTTTATTTGGCAGGCAGGAAAAGACCTGCCGAATAAAAGAATTTTTGTTCATTACGGACAGATGGTGTATACTATAGATGTAGATACGGGGGGAGTTTTAATCACGAAAAAGGAGGGGAGTTATGAATAGGAAAGTTATTATTGCGGAAGCGGATTTAGCGATTGCCGAACAATTACAGGATTGGCTGGCGGAATTGGATCCCAATTTTTGTATTCAGCCGGTCTGTTCAGATGGAGAGAACGCATTGGCGCAAATTATGACGCAAGCTCCGGGGATCGTATTTTTAGACGTGGAATTGCCGAGAATTAACGGTGTGGAAATAGCCAGAACATTAGTAAAGATGAAAGAACACCCGCTTATTGTTTTTTTGGCGTCTTCAGAAAAATTTGCCGCCGAAGCATTTTTGGTGGATGCCTTGGATTACGTTTTAAAACCGTTGGATAAAAAGAAAATTCAACATGTATCCAAGCGCTGCCATTGGATTTTACGAGCGGAAGAAATGATGGAAACAAAAGCGGTCGGTACGGATGAAACTTCCGAGTTACGTCATTTGGCAGTAGATAAAGGTGATACGATGGAAGTGATTGATTGTTTGAATATCCGTTTTATTTTCAGCAAAAATCGTTATGCGTACATTTCCATGAAGAACGGCGATTGCCATGAAATGCGTATCAGTTTACGGGATATAGAAAAGCAATTGCCGCATAGTCTTTTTTTTCGCTGCCATCGTAATTATATCGTTAATGTAGAATATATTAAGCAAATCAAACTTTGGTTTAAACGCGGCTATTTATTGATTTTAAAAGGTGCCGAAGAGGTGGAAATACCGGTGGGACGGGCGTACATCGAGATTCTTAAAGAACATATTAAAATGTAAACAAAATGAGAGCCGAAAAGGCTCTCATTTTGTTTATCCATCAATATGGCGGTTTACGCGGAAATATGGACGGTTTAAGTCGCAAGTACTTTATTTGCAACGGTTAAAGGGGTATCATGTGTGTACTTGCTAATAAAGGAGTGTGGATTTATTATGATTAATTTATTACATGAAACAGAAATGAAAGTCGTTGAAAAGATTGTTGATCATATTTTGGATGAACGTGACCTTAAAGATCGTCAAAAGACGTTACTTCATTTGACGGATGTTATGCAAAAATATTTCGGTACGCTATTCCAAGAACAATCTTTTGATGACGCACGGCGATTGATTCAGTCCGACGGCAAGTGGCTGCGCTTTTTAAACCGGGCCTTAAATGAATTGGATCGCAATGTTGTGAAGCATGCTGTCATGAATTTGGGGTTTGAAGCGGGGTTCTTCGGTTTGAAAACCAGGGATGCGGCTAAACAAAAGTACAAATGTAATATTCCCTGGGCCATCTTATTTGACCCGACCAGTGCCTGCAATTTGCGCTGCATCGGCTGCTGGGCGGCAGAATACGGCCACACGTTAAACTTGGATTATGAAGTGATGGACAAGATTGTCCGTGAAGGAAAAGCCTTGGGCATTCATTTCTACCTGTTTACCGGCGGTGAACCGTTAACCCGTAAAGCGGATTTAATTCGTCTTTGTGAAGAACACAATGATTGCGAATTTCATTCCTTTACTAACGGTACTCTGGTCGATGAAGCATTTTGTAAAGAAATGCAGCGGGTAGGAAATTTAAGCTTGTCCATCAGTTTGGAAGGTTTTGAAGAAGTTAACGACAGTCGTCGGGGCAAAGGTTGCTTCCAGCATGTTATGCATGCCATGGATTTATTGCGTGAACACGGGTTGATTTTCGGAACGTCTATTTGCTATACCAGCAAGAATATTGATACCGTTACTTCGGATAAATTCCTTGATATGATTATCAGCAAGGGCGCCTGGTATACTTGGTACTTCCATTACATGCCCGTAGGCAATGACGCTTCGATTGATTTGTTGCCGACCAAAGAACAACGTGAATACATGATTCACCGTATTCGTGAAATTCGCAGTGTCGAAGGCGGCAAGCCTATTTTTGCCATGGACTTTCAGAACGACGGTCAATTCGTTGACGGTTGCGTAGCCGGCGGTCGGAATTACTGCCACATTAATCCGAACGGGGACGTGGAACCTTGCGTATTTATTCATTATTCCAGCGCCAATATTAAAAAACAAAGCTTGTTGGAATGTTTACAGCAACCGCTCTTTAAAGAATACGGTGCGCATCAACCGTTCAACAAAAACCATTTACAACCTTGCCCGATGTTGGAAAATCCGCAATTTTTGGTTAAAATGGTACGTCGCAGCGGGGCGCATTCGACGGATTTGCAATCGCCGGAACCGGTGGAACACTTATGCGGAAAGTGCGTAAGTTATGCCAAACATTGGGCGCCTGTAGCGAAAGACCAATGGGCACAAGTCGGTACGGAAGCATTTACGGAAACGGATCATATGCAAAAGGAAGCAAAATAAGTCCGGCATAGAACCGGTTCATAAGACACATCTTCATATAGAAAGAGTTGTCGACCGCATGGGACGGCGACAGCGGTACGCGCCGTTTTTACGAAGCGCGGAACCGTACGAAAAAAGACTCGCATACGTATCTTCAGGAGGCGTATGCGGGTCTTTTTCGGTTTCGTCTCTTCAAGCGGGCGCGGGACGGGAGGTGTTTTTTCTCTCTATTTGTGTTATAATAATAAAAAATTATGACCATATATTAATAGTCGGTGCAAATATCATACAGTTATTGCAAAGTGGTGTGGAGGAATAAAAGGAATGGCAAGAATCAAGATAACGGAAACCGTATTACGTGACGGACATCAATCGATTGCGGCTACGCGAATGCGCTTGCGACAAATGATTCCCGTATTGGAGGCAATGGATGAAGTCGGCTATAATGCTTTGGAATGTTGGGGAGGCGCTACGTTCGATACGTGTATGCGTTTTCTTGATGAAGATCCGTGGGAACGGTTGCGGACATTGAAGCGTTATGTCAAGAAAACGCCGCTGCAAATGTTGTTTCGCGGACAAAATATTTTAGGGTATCGTAATTATGCCGATGATGTGGTGTATGAATTTGTCAATCGGGCTGTAGATAACGGCATTGACATTATTCGGGTCTTCGATGCGTTAAATGATCCGCGAAATTTGGAAGCGGCCGTTAAAGCGGCAAAAGATACAAAAGCCGTGAAGATTCAGGGGGCGTTGGTCTATACGATCAGCCCGATTCATACGATGGAATCTTTTACCGAAGTCGCTGTCGAATTGCAGGAAATGGGTGTGGATTCTATCTGTATTAAAGATATGTCGGGATTATTGACGCCGTATGATGCGTATAATTTAGTGCGCATGTTGAAAAAACATATTTCCGTTCCCTTGGAGTTGCATACGCACTGTACATGCGGATTGGGGGAAATGACGTATTTAAAAGCCGTGGAAGCGGGCGTGGATATTATTGATACGGCCTTATCGCCGTTCGGGGAAGTTACCAGTCAGCCGCCTACCGAATCGGTGGTCATGGCATTGCAGGGAAGTATTTATGATACCGATATTGATGTGGAACGGCTATGGCCGTTGACGGAGCATTTTAAAAAGGTTCGTAAAGAGTTGGCGGCGGAATTCAAGTTGACCATGCCCGATCAAATTAATCCGGCTGTGCGTAAATATCAAATCCCCGGCGGGATGTTGACGAATTTGTATAACCAGTTAAAAGGACAAGGTGCAGAAGAACGTTTTGATGAAGTGTTGGCGGAAATGCCGCAGGTGCGAAAAGATTTGGGGTATCCGCCCTTAGTTACGCCTACCAGCCAGATTACCGGTTCGGCGGCGGCCTTGAATGTGTTATACGGACGGTATAAAATTATTACCAATGAAGTGCGGGATATTGTGCGGGGGAAATACGGTCGCGTGCCGGGAAAACTCGACCCGGCATTTCGCAAAATGTGTATCGGTGACGAACCGGTTATCAATCATCGCCCGGCGGATGATATAGCGCCTGAATTAGGAAAGGCGAAAGAAGAATTGGCGGCACAGGGATTTCCCGATGCCGCACCGGAAGATGTGCTAAGTTTTGCGTTGTTCCCGGAAGTTGCTTTACCGTTTTTTAAACAGCGTGCAGAAAGAAACGCGGGAACGGATATAGGGGAACAAAAATAAAAAATGGCCTTATGGGCCATTTTTATTTTAGGGAATAAAATTATATCGGAAGCGGTTGATTTTTAGGGTAAAAAAAGCATATTATAAAAGTGTACCGGTGTGATATGTATAAAATTTATTGATAGACGGAGTTATAGTATGGATGAAATTACTTCTCGGGAAAATGAGAGGATTAAAAAAGCGTGTGCATTAAAGCAAAAAAAAGAACGGCAGAAACAACGAAAAGTATTAGTGGAAGGGTGGCGACTCATTGCCGATGCCGCCGCGCAGGGATTGTCGCCAGTACAATGCTTTATTACGCCGCAAGCTGCGACGCACGAACGGTTTCAAGGCTTATACGCGCTGGGTAAGAGGCTTTCGTGGCAGTTCTTTGTCGTCGCCCCGAAGGTATATGATAAACTGAAAGAAACGCAGCATCCTCAAGGGATTGCCGCAGTATTGCCGTATTTTACGACTGCCTTGGACCTGACGGAAAGGATTGCTCCGCAACGACCGATTGTGTATTTGCAGTCCGTGCAGGATCCGGGGAATTTGGGAAGTATTATTCGTACGGCGGCCGCGGCCGATGCCGGCGCCGTAGTCCTGAGTCGGGACAGTGTCGACGTGTATAATGATAAAGTATTACGCAGTGCGATGGGGGCGGTTTTTAAAATTCCTCTGGTAACGGATGTCGATATGGAAACGCTGCAAGCATATTGTTTGCGGACCCATCGACGGTTAACGGGAGCCGCGGCAAGCGGTTCATCTTCTTATACGCAGTTGGATTATGCGCAGGCGCGAGTGTTGGCGTTCGGCAATGAAGGCAACGGCTTGACACTCCCGTTTTTACAGGCTTGTGCCGAAACGGTGACGATTCCTATGCGTCCGGAAACGGAATCGCTGAATTTGGCGGCGGCTGTGGGTATCGTATTGTATAAAGCATGGGAACGGCAAGGGTTTTTATATGAATAGGAGCGGTAATGGAAGGTGTGTTACAGGCGGCGGTGCAGGATTTAGTGCGACTGTTGCAGGAAAAGGGTTGGGAAATACTTAACCGGAAAGAAATTAATTATGGTTGCCAAGTGGTATGTCGGGATAACGCCGGCGGGAAAACGCAAGCGAATATATATTATAGTAAGAAAAAAGGCCTATCTTTTGTGGCACAGGGGAAAGACGGAAATGCCGCCGCCGCTTTGCGCCGGTGTTGGGAAGAAAGTCGGCACGGGACGGGGGCGGCGGTACCGGCCTTACAAGGCATACGGCCCTCTTTGCGCATGGGCTGTGATGAGTCCGGCAAGGGGGACGTGTTCGGTCCGCTGGTAGTCGCGGCGTGTATTTTGACCGAAGAGGATGCGGCACAGTTGCGGGCCCTGGGGGTGCGGGACAGTAAAATGGTGCGAAGCACACAAATTAAACGGTTGGCGGAAACCATAAAAACACGTCTGCAAGACCGTTATTCCGTACAAGTGGTGATGCCGCAAGAGTATAACCGAAGGTATGTCTGCCTGGCAGAGAACGGTAAAAATTTAAATGATTTGTTGGGACAGCTTCACGCTCGGAATATTCGCCGCTTATTGTCAAAACACAAATGTCCTTGTATAATAGTCGATAAGTTCGGCAGTGAACGATATGTGTTGCAGGAATTGGGAACTTTGGCAAAGACTCATACGGTGATCCAAATTCCGCATGGCGAGGCGGATACGGCGGTAGCGGCCGCCTCTATTTTAGCTCGCGAGGCCTTTGTCGCCGCCATGGAAGAGTTGCGGCGGCTTTACGGCATGTCGTTTCCTATGGGGGCCGCACAGGGAATTCAAATGGCGATAGATACGTTTTTATCCGGCCATACAGCCGCTGAATTGCAGCAGGTGGGCAAGTTGCATTTTAAGACTTTTAATGGCGTACGTTGAGGTGCATATGAATCGATTAATTATAAATGCGGATGATTTCGGGATTCATACCGCCGTTAACCGGGCGGTTGTACAAGCTTTTCAACAGGGCGTTTTGACCAGCACGTCGTTGTTGGCTGCCGGCGCGGCGTATGAAGAAGCGGTTACGGCGGCAAACGACAATCCCGGATTGGGCATAGGTATTCACTTATGTCTGGTCGGCTCGTTGTCGCCGGTTCTGGATCCGAAGGAAGTGCCTTCGCTGGTTACGGAAGAAGGGGTGTTTCCGGAATCTTACGGTACGGTTATGAAAAATATATTGTTGGGCAAAGTGGATTACGGTGAAATATACAGGGAATTGGATGCGCAAATTGAAAAAATTATGCGCGCTCGGATTCGGGTGACCCATGTGGACAGTCATCAACATCTGCATATGTTACCGCCGGTTTGGAAAATAGTACAGGCGCTGATGAAAAAATACGGGTTGCATCGGGTGCGTATTCCGCGGGAATCGTACTTATTTAAACCGTTTACCGGCAATCCGGTGCGGATTATGGGACGCAATGGCTTGACCTGGCTTTCTGAAAAAGCGATGCGGGGAGTACGACAATTCGGGTATACTACGAGTGATTATTTTTGGGGGATGTTGGACGGCGGTTCAATGGACGAAACGCATTTAGGGTATATTCTTAAAAATCTTCCGTTCGGAGTGCATGAAATTATGATGCATCCGGCGATCAGTACGGCGACAATGGCGAAAACCTTTGCGTGGGGATACCGTTGGGAAGAAGAATATCGGGCGTTAGTATCGCCGTATATTCGACACGTATTATCGCAGAAAAAGATACAGCTTATTCATTATGGCGAACTACCTTGAGGAGGTGGGCAAATGAATATTTTAATTACAGGCGGTGCCGGTTTTATCGGTTCTCATATTGGCGATGCCCTCATTGCGGCAGGGCATCGGGTGATTGTCGTTGATAATTTATCGACAGGAAGAAAAGAAAATATACCGCCGCAGGCCGTGTTTTATGAGGCGGATATTCGGGACCGCGAATATATGGAAAACATTTTTTCTCAAGAACACATTGAGGCGGTATACCATGAAGCGGCACAAACTATGGTTCCTTACTCGTTAGCCCATCCGTGGGAAGATGCGGAATTAAATGTCATGGGTTTGGTGGGAATCTTGGAATTATGCCGGCGGCATACGGTGCGAAAATTTATTTTTTCTTCTTCCGCGGCAGTATATGGCGATAATACGCGCGTGCCGTTAAAGGAAACGGAAGCGACGACGCCGCTTTCTTTTTACGGGTTGACGAAATGCACGGCGGAAGCGTATATTCGCATGTACCATGACATATTCCAAGTGCCTTATGTTATTTTACGATATGCGAATGTATATGGAGAACGACAAGGCGGTAACGGGGAAGGCGGCGTCGTGTTTGTCTTTTCTCAGGCCTTGGCGCAGGGGAAGGAGATAACCGTCTTTGGCGACGGGGAACAAACCCGGGATTTCGTATATGTGAAAGACGTGGCCCGGGCAAATGTTTGTGCGTTGCAGGCAAATGGGACAGAGGGAACCTATAATATCGCTACGAACATAGAAACCACGGTCAACGCGTTGAAAGAAATGTTGGTATACATAGCGGGCACGCCTACGCATGTACACTACGAACCGGCACGATCCGGCGATATTTATCGTTCTGTATTGGCCAACACAAAAGCCGTGCAAGATTTGGGGTGGGAACCGACTACCAAGTTGCTCGGCGGATTACAGCAAACCTATCGTTACTTTGCGGGGGAAGTAGGGAAATGAAAAAAGAAAATGGGCAGAAATTTTATTTAGTCAGTGAAGATATTTTGCCGGAAGCGATAAAAAAAACGATTAAAGTCAAAGAGCTTCTCAAACATCATCAGGGGCAGACGATTCATGAAGCGGTGCAAAAAATGGATTTAAGTCGCAGTGCGTACTACAAATATAAGGATCACGTATTTCCTTTTTATGAAGTATCACAAGGAAAAATTGTCACGCTGGCATTATTGATTTATGATCAGCCCGGAGAATTGTCGCAAGTATTACATGCCATTGCGTTACACAAAGGAAGTATTTTAACGATTAATCAGGGGATTCCGTTGCAGGGTATGGCGGATGTCAGTATTTCTGTGGAAACTAAGAATTTAAGCATTCCTGTCGATGAATTAGTAAAGCGATTACGTAATTTATCCGGGATTACTAAGGTGGAAATTATCGGACAGGCATAAAAAAAGGAGGGTATGTACGCATGAAGCAAGTCTCCATTGCGTTATTGGGATGCGGTACGGTGGGAAAAGGTGTCATTGATGTATTGTTAATGAACGGCCCCATTATTGAGGAACAGCTGAATACTAAAATTACGGTCAAACGGGTATTGGTTCGGGATATTAATAAATATGAACAAATGAATTTACCGTCGGCCATTTTATTTACGAATAATTTTCAGGATATTATAGACGACGAAGAAATTTCTCTTGTTGTAGAAGTGATGGGAAGTGCCGATTTTGCCAAGGAATGTATTGAAGAATGCTTTAAACGCGGGAAAAGTGTCGTAAGTGCGAATAAAGATTTAATTGCCGATTACGGAATTCCTTTATTAAAACTGTCGAAGGAAAAACAGGTGGATTTTCAATTTGAAGCCAGTGTAGCCGGCGGCATTCCCATTGTACGGGCCATGTATGCGTCACTTAACGGCAATAAAATTGATGAAATTATCGGCATTATGAACGGTACGACGAATTATATTTTGACACAAATGACTTGCCGGGGGATTACCTATGAGGAAGCGCTGCGGGAAGCGCAAGTAAAAGGATATGCCGAAGCGGACCCGACGAATGATGTGAGCGGATATGATGCCGCCCGCAAAATTGCGATCCTGGGAACACTGGGTTTTCACTCGGAAGTCACGTTTCGTGATGTGCAGGTGGAGGGCATTGAAAAAATTACGGCGGAAGATATTCGCAATGCCCTGGAAATGGGCTATGTCATCAAATTACTGGCCATTGCCCGCCAGGATAAAGAAGGGATTTCTCTCAATGTGCATCCCGGATTTATTCGTAAGACGCACCCGTTGGCGAATGTTGCCGATGCCTATAACGGCATTTGTGTGCGGGGAAACTGTGTCGGCGATGTTATGTTTTACGGTGCGGGCGCCGGCTCTTTGCCGACTGCCAGTGCCGTTGTCAGCGATATTATGAATGTTGTTTTGCACGAACATATCGGCGTTACGGGACAGCGGGATTTTGTCAGTCATGAAGCGAAATTAAAACCGCAAGCGTCTATTTGCTCGCCGTATTATTTACGCTTGCTGGTGCAAAATACTACCGGAGTGTTAGCCGGCATTGCCACTGTCTTGGCGACCTATCATATCAGCATTCGTTCGCTTATTCAAAAAGATGAAACCGCAGATATTGCGGAAGTCGTATTGCTGATTGATCAATCTTCCCATTGCGTGGTACAAAAGGCGTTAAAAGAATTGTCCGAACTTACTTGTGTACATACGATAGCGAATGCGATTCGCGTCATTGAGGTATAGCCTATGCGGAAAACATGGCACGTACGGATACCGGCCACTACGGCCAATTTAGGAGCCGGCTTTGATTCGCTCGGCATGGCTTTAACGATATATAACGATTTTTATTTTACTGCAGATTCGCAGGTCGATACGATAACCGTGACGGTTTCGGGAAAGGGAGAAGGCACCTTATCCGGTGACTTTTCCCGCAATTTAATCGGTCGCGCTATGCAATATGCGGCAACGGCCAAACATACCGTCCTGCCGTCGGGAGGACATTTACGTGCGGTCAATCGCATTCCCCTTAATCGCGGCCTGGGCAGCAGCTCTACCGCTATTGTAGGCGGATTATTATTAGGCGATGCGGTGACGGAAGGTTCTCTGTCCACGCAAGAACTGTTGGATTTAGCTACCTTGATGGAAGGACACCCGGATAATGTAGCGCCTGCCATTTTAGGGGGACTAACCGTATCTATACAAGAAAATAAGCGTATATTCTGTCAAAAGCTGCCTTTTCCGGAAGCGCTGCAGGCGGTAGTCGTTGTGCCGGAAGCGGAAGTCCCGACGGCGGCGGCACGCAAGGTTTTGCCCAAGCAGGTACCTCATGCCGCGGCGGTATATAATGCAGGGCGGGTGGGATTTTTTTTGGCATCTTTATGGGCACAACAGTATGATCAATTACAATACGGTATGCAGGACATGTTGCATGTGCCGTATCGGTTACCGCTTATTACCGGCGGGAAAGAGGCCTTACAAGCCGCATTGGCTGCCGGCGCCAAGGGCGCGACGATTAGCGGTTCGGGCTCCACGTTGATAGCTATAGCGACGGCAAACGCACCGCAAATTGCGGCGGCGATGGCGGCAGTGTTTGCGTCATATCATATACGCACGGAATCACATATCTTGCATTGTGACGAGGAAGGGGCAAGAATCAGTACGGTAGTTTGAGGGTTCGGCTACTTTTCGAGACGGGGCGTTCGGACGGAGAAAACGTCCCGTCAACATAGTGAAATGGACACTGTTTATAGGGGGAAGGGAAGGAAAAGTCATCTGATTATAAAGATGACTTTTTTTATCGTATATGATATACTGGCAACGATAAAAGAGACGGGCAGGGGGAATGACGATGAATATTATGTCCTATATAGAACAGGTGCAAACGGCGCCCGATGCGACGCCGGCGGATATTAAAAAAGTATGTGAAGAGGCGATTCGGTTTCATTATTACGGTATTTGTGTTAATTCCATATATGTACAATACGCCAAAAGTTTAGTAGCGCATGCGCCGGTGCGGGTAGCCTGCACCGTAGGCTACCCGTCGGGCGGCGCCGCTATTTCGGTAAAGGCGGAAGAATGTGCGTATGCGATTACGCACGGCGCCGACAGCGTAGCAATGGTGTTGGCTGTCGGACGGGCCAAATGCGGGGAATGGGATTATGTGACGGAAGATATGCGCCGTGTGGTTAAGGCGGCGGACGGACATGAGGTTCAGGTGATCTTGGAAGCGGGATTGTTAAATGATTATGAAAAAGCACGCGCCTGCCATATGGCCGTTCTGGCGGGGGCGACTTCCGTGCGTACGGTTTCCGGTTTTTTCCCGTATACGACAACTGTCGGGGACATTACGTTGTTGCGGAAGTCGGGGGAAGGAAAAATCGCCGTAAGTGCGGGCGGTATTACCGATTATGAAGAAGGAAAACAGGTCCTGGCCGCCGGCGCCGCGAACCTCGGCACGACTTGCGGGGAAGCATTGGTGCGTGCCGCCGTTGCGGAAGCGGAGACGCAGGGATTGTATAAAGATTGGGATGAAACGAATCCCTTTGAAAAGATGACGCCGGAGGAACTGTTTCGATATTTACAGGAAAAACAGCAACGCGAATAAGGAAAAAGCTGTGATTCGGGGCGGTCATGGCTTTTTTTATCGGTACTATGGTATAATATAAATGAGAATTAATTATAAAAGAGGTCTTAGTATGAATATTGCCGGATATATTGAACATACGAATCTTCAGGCCGTTGCTACGGCGGCAGATATCGCTTCCTTATGTAACGAAGCGAAACAATATGGATTTTTCGGGGTTTGCGTTCATCCTTCGTATATAACGTATGCCAAACAATGTTTACAACATACGGATATCCGCATTACTACGGTTGTCGGTTTTCCTTTGGGGGCGACCGGGGCGGCGGTAAAAGCGGCGGAAACCGCTTATGCAATAGCTTGCGGCGCCGATGAAGTGGATATGACGGTAGCGATTGGTCGCGTCAAAATGGGAGATTGGGACTATGTGGCGGACGATATGCGAAGAGTGGTGATTGCGGCGGAAGGAAGACCGGTTAAAGTGATTTTGGAAACAGCATATTTGACGGAGAAAGAAAAAAACAAGTATGTTACCTTGCCGGAGAAACGGGTGCCGCATTTGTCAAAACGTCTACCGGATTTGCGCCCGGCGGCGCTACGGTAGAAGATGTTGCCCGGATGGCAAGCTGGGCTGCTCCCGCATTAGGAATCAAAGCGGCCGGCGGGATTCGTGACTATCAGACGGCTATGCGGATGATTGCCGCCGGCGCGACGCGGTTGGGTACGTCGGCGAGTGTGCGGATTATGGAGGGCGCTCTGCATGAGGGATAATGAGCAAACCTTGCAGGATTTGGCACATACGGTCGGTTGTATACGACAACGTCACCTGTTGAATACGGCGGCGGGAACGCCGGAATCCGTGCCGGTTCGTAAAGAAACGATGCGGAAGAAGGATTGCCTGGTAAGCATGTTGGCGAGCGGCAGTAAGGGAAATTGTGCATATATTCGCTGCGGCAATACAAGAATCCTGATTGATGCGGGGATCAGCTGTCGTCGTGTGGAAACGGGATTGCGACGGTACGGATGTACGTTGGCGGATATTGATGCCGTATTTTTGACCCATGAACATCAGGATCATGTAAGCGGGTTGCGGACTCTGCTGAAAAAGTCGCAAATGCCTGTATATACGACGCGGGAAACCTGGCAGGCGATCGGGAATGCGGTTGTAGGGCACCAAAATCGGTTTATGCCCGTAATGCGTCGGACGCAGGTGGGAGAAATGCAAATCGTTCCTTTTGCCATTTCTCACGATGCGGCTCGTCCTGTAGGGTATTCCGTATATCATGAACAAGTAAAAGTTACGTTGGCGACCGATTTGGGGAAAATTACGCCGGCGGTTTTGCAAGCCGCGGCATATTCGGATATTTTTATATTGGAAGCCAATCATGATGAACAAATGGTGCGGAACGGCGCGTATCCGTATTATTTACAACAGCGTATTTTAGGGCAGTTGGGGCATTTGTCCAATCGTACGGCGGCCGCGTTTTTACGGGAAGTTCCGAATAAAGGAAGGATGCAAGTGTTGCTGGCGCATCGCAGTGAAACAAATAATACGCCGTCTTTAGCGTTACGCACGGTGCGCACGATTTTGAGTCAAGGCGGCAGAGCGGTCGGACAAGATGTCATTTTACGTTTGGCCGGTCAGCACGGCGCCGTACGGATGGAACATCCGGACTTCGGACAGCGGCAGCGTACATATTGATGCGGACAGGGAGGCACATATGATTAAGCATAAACAAACCGTAACCGCTATTTTTGCGATTGCGTTAATCGCCGTAGGCGCCTTCGGCGGGTTTATTTGGCGCGGGAATCATGCCGTGGACGGGAATGCGGTGGCCGGTCAAAATGCGCCTCGCCAACGAGTGGAAGCCTCGTTGACAGCGGCACGAAATACGGCAATTGTGCAGGCCGTTAAACGAGTCGGTCCGGCCGTTGTGGGGATTACCGCGCAAGTGTATACTCGCGACCCTTTTCACGGGGAAGTGACGGTGAATGAGGGCATCGGCTCCGGCATTATTTTTGAACCGAACGGTTATATTGTGACCAATGCACATGTTGTAGGAAATGCTGCGCAGGTGACGGTTTCCTTAGCGGACGGGAAGAGGATAAAAGGCACGGTTGTAGGGCGCGATTCGTTAACGGACTTGGCCGTGGTTAAAGTGACGGAAAAAAATCTTCCTGTAGCCGTTTTTGGCGACAGTAACAGTTTACAACCGGGAGAAACGGCGATTGCCATCGGCAGTCCTCTCGGATTGGAATTTCAAGGAACGGTTACGGCGGGCGTGATCAGCTCCGTGAATCGGGCTTTCGGCCCATTGGGAGATACGTTTCGCCTGATTCAAACCGATGCGGCGATTAATCCGGGAAATTCCGGCGGGGCATTGGTGGATGCTACCGGCAAGGTTATCGGCATTAATAGTGCCAAAATTGCCAAAGCGGGAGTGGAAGGATTGGGGTTTGCCATTCCTGTCAATGCGGCTCGTCCGATTTTAAAAGAACTCATTGAAAATGGTAAAGTACGGCGTCCGTATTTAGGATTTTTCGGGATGGATAGCAAAATGGCACTGCGATTCGGGTTGGACTTGGAAGAAGACGGCGTGTTGGTATATAAGTTGGTGGCGAACGGCCCGTTGGCGCGGGCGGGCGTGCATGCCGGAGACGTATTGGTACGGATTAATGAGCGGCCGGTGCCCAATTTGAATGCGTTACAAGGGGCGCTTAACGAATATCATATTGGAGAAAAAGTTACGGTACACGGAAAACGGCAAGGCCGATCGTTTTCTGCCGCAGTGGTTTTAACGGCCATGCCCGATCAAGGAGAAATCCCGTGAAATATCATATAATTACAATCGGAAAAATTAAAGAGGCTTATTTGACAGCGGGAATGAATGAGTTTTTAAAACGCATGAAACCTTTTGCGCAAGTGGAAATTACCGTTTTGGCGGAAGAAAAAATGCCGGCCCGGCCGTCTCCGGCGGAGAAAATGCAGGTTTTAGAAAAAGAAGGCGCAAAAATGTCGGCTCATATACGGGATACTTCTTATATCTATGCGCTGGATGTGCAGGGGCGGTTGCTTTCCTCGGAGTGCCTGGCGGCACAAATGGAAGAAAAATCCGTGCATGGATATAGTGAATTCACCTTTATTATCGGCGGTCCGTTCGGTCTGGCGGAAAGCGTGCGAACGCGTGCGCATCAGTGTATTTCCTTCGGTCGCATGACGTTCACGCATCAAATGATGCGCCTGTTGTTGTTGGAACAATTGTATCGGGTTAATAAAATTCAACGACATGAACCGTATCATTGGTAAAATTTTTTCCTTAAAAGAAGGAACTGCCCCTTGTCATGTATAATTATATAAGTAGATACATAACAGCGGCGAGAAAGTATTCGCTCCAATAAAGAGGTGGTAATGATGAAAGCATGCACAGCGGCGGATATTATGGAAAAAGTTTTTATTTCCGCACATACGGACACATCGGTTTTTGATTTGGTACATTATTTTGTGAAAAGTAAAATATCGGCGATTCCTATTGTCGATGATGATCAAGTTTTAGTGGGGATTGTGACGGATGCCGATTTACTGTACAAAAAGATAAAACCGCATGTCCCTCATTATGTAAATCTGTTGGGCGCCAGTATTTATTACAACGGTATAGGCAAGTACCATAAGGGATTTAAGAAACTCATGGCATGTACTGCCGGCGATATGATGACCAAAGACGTCATTATTGCCGCTCCCGAAGCGGATGTGGAACAACTGGCGGGCGTTATGGTGGCGGAACATTTGAAAGTCATTCCTATTGTTAAAAATAACCGTATTGTCGGCATTGTGACTCGCTATCATATTTTGGACGAATTGTACAAAGAATTCGGCGAAGAGTAGTCGGCGGATTGAAGAGAAAAGACGCTATCTTCCGTTTTACCGGGAAGGTAGCGTCTTTTTATGAGAAAAAATAATTCGTATGCAAGGTTGTATTCTATTTTTACAACGGTATTAATGAAATAAATAATCATTATTGACAAATAGAAACCCCGGTGTTATTATACAACCATGAAATAACCGTTACTTGGTTTTTCGTAGGATAAGGAGGTTTTACTATGTCATTAATTAATAAGGAAGTTGCGGATTTTAAAGTACAGGCATATCAAAACGGCGCCTTTAAAGAAGTTACGAAAAAAGACCTGCTGGGTAAATGGTCTGTTTTTGTATTTTATCCGGCCGATTTTACCTTTGTATGCCCGACCGAATTGGAAGATTTAGCGAATTTATATAGTCAGTTCCAAACTATTAATTGTGAAGTATACAGCGTTTCCTGTGACAGTCATTTTGTACACAAAGCTTGGCATGAAAGTTCGGAAGCGGTAGGAAAGGTAACCTATCCTATGTTGGGCGATCCGACGGCCGCTTTAGCTAAAGATTTTGAAGTATATATTGAAAGCGACGGTATGGCGGAACGCGGTTCTTTCATTGTTAATCCGGAAGGAAAAATTGTGGCTTATGAAGTTAATGCCGGCAGTGTAGGAAGAAATGCGGAAGAATTATTGAGAAAAGTGGAAGCTTCCCAATTTGTAGCGGAACACGGCGATCAAGTGTGCCCGGCAAAATGGAAACCCGGTGCGGCTACCTTAAAACCGAGCTTTGATTTAGTCGGGAAAATTTAGGGCGGTACCGTATGAATACAGAAATGATGTACGATTTAATTATCGTAGGCGGCGGTCCGGCCGGTCTTTCGGCCGCTATTTATGCGGCCCGGGCGCGCAATAAAGTGCTGATTGTAGAAAAAGGCGAGATTGGCGGTCAGATTACTGCGGCGGGCGCGTTAGTTAATTATCCGGGCGTACCCAATACGACCGGAAAAGAAGTGACCGAAGCGATGTATGAACAGGCCTTATCTTTCGGTGCGCAGTGGTTGGCAACGGAAGTAACCGGTCTGGAATTAACGGATACGATCAAAACAGTGCATACTAAAAAAGGGGACTATCAATCTCTTGCCGTATTACTGGCTACCGGTGCCAATCCGCAAAGTGTCGGCTTTACGGGAGAAAAAGAGTTTCGCGGGCATGGTGTTGCATATTGCGCCACTTGCGACGGTGAATTTTTTACGGATAAGGATATTTTTGTTGTCGGTTCCGGCGCGGATGCGATTGAAGAAAGCATATTTTTAACAAAATATGGAAAAAGTATTACCATTTTAGTGAAAAAGGCCGCTTTTGATTGCGCGCAAACGTTAGTGGATTCGTTACAAGAGTATCCGAGTATTTCTGTAAAATATAATTCGGAAATTGTAAAAGCCGGCGGTACGGACGGCATCCTTTCTTATGCGGAATTTAAAAATCGCAAAGACGGCACGACTTGGCGATATGATGCGCCGCCGGATGACACGTTCGGCATTTTTGTCTTTGCCGGCCATCAGCCCAATGCCGTTTTATTCGGAGACGCGATCCGATTGGATCCGAAAGGCTATGTCCTTACCGATGGGGAGCAAAAAACCACGGTTGACGGTGTATATGCGGCAGGCGATCTTTGTGTGAAATCCCTGCGCCAAGTGGTTACGGCCACGGCGGACGGTGCGATTGCCGCGACGGCGGCGTTGAAATACTGCGGCGCCATGCATCGGCAATTAAAACTTCCTAAATTTCCGCCGACGTCGGCTATACCGGCGACAGCGAAAAAAAATGATCCGACGACCGTACCCTCGCCTCATACGGCAGGAACCTTTTTAACGGCTGAAATTCGCGGTCAAGTAGAGCCTATTTTGGCAAAAATTACTTCCGTCGTTACCTTGCAGGTACATGGAAATGATACGGATTTAAGCAAAGAATTACAAGAAGCGGCACAAGAAATTGCCGCGCTCAGTGAAAAAATAAAAGTGCAAACCGTGCCGCAAAGCCCGGAAGATATACCCTATCTTTCTTTACTGAAAGGAGAAAATACAGATACGGGCATTGCTTTTCACGGCGTTCCGGGAGGACATGAATTTACGTCCTTTATATTAGCGTTGTATAATGTTGCCGGACCGGGACAAGAAATGGATGAAGAAACGAAGACAGCATTGGCGGATATTGACGCAACGGGAAAAAAGATAGCCATGAAAGTGCTTGTATCTCTTTCCTGCACAATGTGCCCCGCCGTGGTTCAGGAAACGCAAAGATTGGCAGCTGCTTCCTCCCATATTACGGCGGAAATGTTTGATTTACAGCATTTTCCCAAATTGAAAAATAAATATCGGGTTATGAGTGTGCCGTGCCTGGTAATTAATGACCAAGATGTCCATTTCGGTAAAAAATCGATGCACGAGCTGTTACAATTATTGAAGAACGTATAAATTACTATATCATACTACAAAAAGAGGACGATGAATGCTTGCATTCATCGTCCTCTTTTTCTTATACACGCTCCGCTCTTGGTGGGCGATAATGGATTCGAACCATCGACCCCCTCGATGTCAACGAGATACTCTAACCAACTGAGCTAACCGCCCGCGATATATAATACATGTGCATAAGGAATACTTTCTTATTATAGCGGAAGGAGGCTTTTTTTGTCAAGGTGCCGAACGGCGGCGGGCGGTCAATCCCGGGGAGCGGTCAAAGGCAGGGTTTGTAAAAAACGACTGGGGTTTTGTTTTATATGATTTTCGGCTTCATGCCAGGTGAGATACAGCTTTTTTTTGGCACGGGTTATGGCAACATAAAATAAGCGTTTTTCTTCGTCCAAGTTACCGGTTTGAATAGGGCGGGACAAGGGAAAGGTACCGTCTTGTAAGGCGGCTAAAAAGACGGTGTCATATTCTAAGCCTTTGGCCTGATGGACGGTAATAATGGGAATTTGTGCTCTTTTTTGTAACAGCGTATCCAGTTCGCTGTTGGATAAAGAGGCGAGTTGCAGCAGTTCTTGCAAGTTGTCGCGGGGACTGCGGGAAGGATCATCCTGTTCTGCTGCCAAGCGGTAAAAATAACGAATATGATCCAGGCGGTGAGACGGTTCGCCTCGGGAGGCTTCTTGTTCGTCAATTTTTGCATAGTACTCTTTTACACCGCAGTGCAGCATGATACGGGTGAGTAATTCATGCGGGCGCAAGGAATAGGATTGGCGGCGCAAAGCTGATATTTTCTCACTGAAGGAAATAAAGCGATGGGCATAGGTAGTGAATAATTCACGACGTGTTGCCGTTTGGGAAAGAATTTTTTCTTGCAGTACCGTTTGTAATAAGTCGGCTGTGGCCAAGATATCATCCCAAGCGTTGTGACTGGGTTTATGGGCCGTAGAAAAATGATGACTGAGAAATTCCAAGGTGTACTTTTCCAGGTCCGGATAAAAACGACGATATATGTCCAGCGTATCCATATAAGGCATTTCCGTCGGGCACGGTAGCGAAAGACGGGACAATTCACTTTGTAAAATAGAGATATCATACAGTACATTATGACCGACAATTAAGGAATCTTTGGCGAAGGTTAAAAAGTTTTGTAATGCCCGGCGTGCATCGGTGCCGTTTTTTTGTAAAAATTCATCGCTTAATCCGTGGATGGCATATGAGTCGCCTACTGTTCGGGAGGGACGGAGGTAGGTCATGAATTTTTCTTGTATGGTGCCGTCGGTACGCAAGCGGACGGCGGCTATTTGAATGATTTCATCCTGTAAGGGATTTGTACCGGTGCTTTCGACATCGAAGACGATGAGGGAGCCTTCCTGCAGGTGGTGCAGCAAGAGTCCGAACGGATCGCCGGCGGTTAGTATACGGGGATCGGAAAAATCGCTGAGGTGTATGCCCGCCGTCTTATAGGCGGGGCCTTCCAATTGGCGTAAAACGGCATGCCCGAGATGGGGAATGAATCGTTGGGCAATTCGGTGCATACTGAGGGCATCGTTTTTGTTGATAATAAGTCGTAAAAAAGCAAGGACGTCTTTTATTTCTTGTCGCTTGAAGAGATGAAATTGTTCAATGCGGCTGAAGGGTAAGGTTCGGTCGGCGCGAACGCGGGCATTACAGGCGCGTAAGGCCAGCCAAAGCTGTTTGTTTTGGCGATTGGTACGCGTCATAATGCATACATGACGACGTTCGTCTTTACTCATAGCTTGAATGGTTTTAAAAATCCAAGCGCCTTCTTCCAAATAGGTGGGAAAAGAGTGTTGTTGAATCGGTTCCGGTGTAGCGTCGACCGGCGTGCCGGCGAGGATTTTTGGTGACTGCCGGTCGGGGAACAGGGCCTGCAGGCAGTCGGCGGCGGCTTGTACCAAGGGAGGAGCGGCGCGATAATTTGTCGTTAAGGTGAGGCAGAGGGGTTGATATTTTTTTTAATATCTGCAAAAATAAAGTCGGGATGTGAACCGCGCCATTCGTAAATGGTTTGAAAGGCATCGCCGCAGAATAACAGATTTTTTTCCGGAAAGAGCGGCGATAAAAAGGCATATTCCCAATCGCTTGTATCCTGTATTTCATCAATCGTCAGGTAGCGAAAGCGGGTTTGCCAACGGGCACGTATTTCCGGTTGTTGCAGTAAGCGGTGCGCCTGTAAAATTAAATCATGAAAATCCAGGGCATGGTTTTGGCGTAAGCATTGATTATATTGACGATACAGTGCCAGCCCGTGTTGAACGAGCCAATTTTCCAATCGCGGATTGGGGGTTCCATTGTAATTTTCACATAAAGAGGAGAGGTATTTTCGAGACACTAAACGGGAAAATACGTATGCATCGGGATGCGTTACGGCGGGCTCGTTGACGGCGGCCGTATTTTTTTTGATTTTTTCTATTAAGGCGGAAATTTTCAGTAAGTACGGCGATTTTTGATAATTCGCGGGCATCAGGGAAGCCAGGAGGTGACGGCAGTCTTCTTCATCGTAAATGAGCGAGTCGTAAGGGACGGTCGCATTTTTTTTGCCTTCTTCTTGTAATACTAAATACCCGAAAGCATGAATGGTTTTTATTGTTACGTTTTGTGCGGAAAGGCCGATAAGTTCCTGTAAGCGATGCTGTAATTCTTTGCAAGCGCGATTGGTAAAGGTTAAGCAGAGAATTTCTTTTTCCCGGGCACGTCGGCAGGCCAGAATATAAGCGATACGATGTGCAAGAATGGCGGTTTTTCCCGTACCTGCAGGTGCTTGTAATAAAATATTGTGATCCAATTCGGTCACGATGCGATGTTGGGTTTCATTTAATTGGGTAGATAAGTTCATAGGCGCCTCCTATATTTTTTATCATAGCATAGGCCCGGAAAAATACAAAATTTGTTTATGAAATCCTCGTGAATATGTCGTTTATAGACTTGAATTTTTGATGAATGACGGCGTTTTTTATGGTTTCCGTGATATGATTCGGGTAAAGAACGGAGAAAAGGAGGGGTGACGATGAAGCGGGATCCGGAAGAGTGGCGACAGGTTTCGGCGGGGGATATTGTTACGGCCCTGTTAACGCGCGCTATCGAGGAAAAAGCCAGTGATATTCACGTCGAACCGTTGGATACGGTGATGCGGATTCGTTTTCGTCGTGACGGCGTATTGACAACCGCCGCAATGTTGCCTGGCGATAAGGGAGAAAAAATAACGGCGCGTTTAAAAATTTTAGCAGGGCTGGATATTGCGAATAAGCGAATTCCCCAAGACGGTCGAATTATTTGGCAGGAAAAGACGCAGACGATTGATATGCGGGTCAGCACGATGCCCACTATACGAGGCGAAAAGACGGTCATACGGTTATTGGATACGGGACAATTGGAGTTGGAACTGTCCTGTCTGGGTATGCTTCCGGAGGTACAAGCTGTTTTACGACAGTTGATTCATCGCAGTCACGGGCTGTTTATCTTCAGCGGACCTACCGGTAGCGGTAAAACATCCACATTATATGCGGCATTACAGGAATTACACTTGCCGGAAGTCAGCATTGCCACGCTGGAAGATCCGGTGGAATACAAGGTGGAAGGGATCTGTCAAAGTCAAATTCAAACGAAAGGCGGCTTGTTGTTTCAAAATGGATTACGCGCCTTATTGCGACAAGACCCCGATATTTTGGTGATTGGTGAAATCAGGGACCGTGAAACCGCACGGATTGCGGTGCAAGCGGCATTAACCGGGCATGTTGTATTTACGACCTTACATACGGCAACGGCGGTGGAGGTTCCGGAACGGTTAATTGACATGGGGGTGGAACCGTATTTGGTGGCCGATGCGTTAGTGGGGATGACGGCTCAACGGTTGGTGCGACGCTTATGTCCGCATTGTCGTAAAAAACGGGAGGATTCGCAAATACGGGGCTTATATCGTCATCATCGCTGTGAAAGGTGTTTTTTCAGCGGTTATAAAGGACGGTTTTCTCTGTGTGAAATTGTCCGTGTCGGGGAAACTGTACGGCATTGCATCCGTCAAGGCGGCATGGTAGCCGCCATGCGAGAAGCGGCGATTGCGGACGGGGCCATATTTATGGAAACCGTTATCCGCACGCAGTTGCAGTCGGGAAACACGGATTGGGAAGAAATTCAGCGGGTATGTGACGGAAGTGAAGGGAACGGGTATGGATCTGGAAACGATTCTGACACGAGCCGTAGCTGAAAAGGCGACGGATATTCATTTACAAAGCGGCAGACCTCCGTATATTCGTGTCGGCGCGGAGTTGCAGCCGTTAGCGCTGCCGCATATACAGACAGCGGATCTGCAGGCGTGGAGTAAAGAAACGGGACCGGGGGAGGCGTGGTCCTTTTCCTGGAAAGAAGGGATCCGCTGTCGCGGGCAACGCAGTGAAAGCCGGCACGGACCGCATTGGGCATTGCGCGTATTGTACCCTCTGTCGTCTTTGCCGCAAGAAGAAAATCCGGTATTAATACAACGTTTGGGAACGTTATTGCAGGGACTGGTACTGGTGTGCGGAGCTACGGGGAGCGGTAAAACCACTACGATTTGGCGGGTGCTGGAATATATTAATCAGCACAGAGCCTGCCATATTGTTACGTTGGAAGATCCGGTGGAATATGTTTTGGAAGGAAAGAAGGCGTTGTTTACGCAACGTGAAGTAGGGGGACATGTAGACAGTTTTGAAGAAGGGGTGCGGCAAGCTTTGCGACAAGATCCGGATATTATGCTGATTGGAGAAATTCGCGATAAATATACGTTGCAGAACGCTATTACGGCGGCGGAAACGGGCGTGTTGGTTTTTTCCACCCTGCACTCTCCTTCTGTTGCCGGTGCCGTCAGTCGGATGGTGGGGATGTTTGCCGCCGGCGAACAGGAAGAAATTCGGCAACGTTTAGCGGCGGTATTGGCTTCGGTCGTGGCCCAACAGTGTTTTCGGGATAAAAATCGCATGCATATTGTGCGTGAATTATTGTGGCGGACGCCGGCGGCGGCACAAGTGATTCGCAGCGGTAAAGAATTTCATCTGACCGATGTGATGCAGACCGGCGGTCGGTACGGTATGGAAACGATGGCGCAAGCATTAAAACGCTACAGGAGCGGTATATGAGAGCTTTTATTGTGAAATTTATGACACCTAAAGGGGAAGAAAAAAACTGTATTTTACAGGTGGAGAACCGAGGCGCCTTAAAAACGTTGGCAGAACAGCAGGGGTGGCGTATTTTACAAATACGGGAGAAAAAATCAATTTGGAAGAAGCTGCATACACGGACCTTGTCCGGGACGCAGTTGATTTTCTGGTTTCAACAAATGGCGGTGCTGTTGTCTTCCGGCATACCGCTGGTACAGGCTTGGACCCTGCTTTGTCGGGATTGGAGAAAAGCGGGAGAAAAACAATGCCTGCAACGGGGTGTCTTTCGTTTGGAACAAGGCATATCGGTTACGGAAGTATTGGAAGAAAGCGAACTGTTTCCCGTTATGGTGATTCCCATGGTGCGTGCCGGGGAACAATCGGGGCAATTGGCGGAAATATTTCAGTTGTTGGGAACGTACTATACGTATGTGGAAAAACAGAAACAGGGAGTGCTGCAAGCTTTACTGTACCCGGCTTTTTTATGTTGTTGCGCGTTGGGAGCCGCCATATTTGCGATATTTTTTTTATTACCCGTATTTGAAAATTTGTTTTCGCAAATGAATGCGCCTGTACCGCCGTTAACGAGAGGGTTGCTGCAAGTATCGCACAGTATACGGGCGTATGGACCGGAAATCCTGATCGGGTTGGGCGTATTGACGGTTGCCGTATACGGCTATAGTCAACAATCGCAACGACGGCAGGCACTCACTATGCGGCTATGGCGGATACCGGGAGTACGTAAGCTCCTGTTGATGTTTTCTTGGCAACGCTGTTGCCAATTATTGGCTATTCAAATTCGTAGCGGCATTCCGTTACTTACGGCTTTAAGCGAAGCGGCATCGGCAGTGCCGATCAGCGGGTTTCGACGACATATACATTGGCTGTGTTTGCGTTTGGAAGGAGGGGAATCATTTAGCGCGGCCCTGGCTAAGAGTCAGGTGCATTTACCCTATGTGAGTGCCATGTTGGCTATCGGGGAAGAATCCGGGCAATATGATCGGGCAATGCAGGCTGTTGCCGATTATTATCGGTGGCAATTGACGGTTGCCGTAGCTCGTTTTCGTCGTTTTTTAGGACCTGCCGCGTTGCTTATGGTAGGCGGGATCATAGGGCTTTTAGTATGTTGTCTGGTATTGCCTGTACTGGACATGATTACGACGATGTCATTGTAGAAAGGATGCGATAGGAATGATGTGTTTTATGCGACAATGCTCTGCACGGAAGAAGCGGGTACGGAACGGGTTTACGCTGTTGGAAATGTTGATTGTAGTCAGTATTATTATGGTACTGGCAACGATTGCCATACCGAAATTTTCCTCTGCCGGAAAAACCGCAAAAATAGCTAAAATACAGGCGGACATTCATACGGTCAGCAATGCGGCGGCATTATATGAATTGGAAAATGGCAAATATCCGTCCGATGTGGCCACCTTACTTAAAAAAGATAAAACGGGAAAAACGTATTTACAAACGGAACCGAAACTGCCGGACGGCTCTTCATATAAGATTCGTGAAGACGGGATAGTGTCGGGGACCTATGACAACAAGGTTTATTCTACGGGGTCACAAGAGCCCGTACGTATGCCGGGACAATAATATACAGGGGAGGTAACGGACAATGTGGGAAAACATTTGGTTTGCCTGTATCGGCATGGTGACGGTATATATTTTTTATACCGATTGTCGATATTATTGGATTCCCGACCGTGCGATTGCCCTCTTGGTTTTATTGCATGGTGCGGCATGGTACGGCGGTATGATACAGCCGCAATGGAGTACGGTGTTAGGCGTGTCCGTTACCTTCTGTCTGTTATGGTGCTGGAAACCGCAAGGAATCGGCACGGGAGATATCAAATTGGCGATGATACTCAGTTGTTCTTGTATGGGCCGGGAAGGGGTGCTGATGCTTTGGAGCGCATTTTTTTCCGCCCTGGTATGCGCGTTGATCGTATGGCGATGTAAGGGGGAGAAAATGATACCTTTCGCACCTTTTTTATTATGCGGGTGGTGGTTTGCAAAATGGGAAGCGGCGGCAATTCTGATACAGCCGGGAAACCTGTAAAAAACGGCTATATTTTTTTGTTGGAATGTTTAATTGCAGTGGCGATTATTATGAGCATGGCTACTTTGGCGGCGCCTATCTATCAGAAGCAACAAAAAGAATTCGTCATTAATGCGTATGCACGACAGTTGGCGATGCATTTGCAGGTCGTACGGACGTATGATTTTACAGCACCTAAAGATAAAACGGCAAACATTGTGTTTCAAGAAAATTCGTATACGGTGCACGGTGCCGGCCCGCAATGGGACGGATCCTATCCTTGTCCGGAAGGGATATACATTAAATGGAAAAGAAGAAATAAAATCTCTTTTTCTTTACACGGTCGCGGCAGCGGTACGGAAACTTTTTATATTTGTAATAAAGACAGTACGTATAACATGCGCGTAGTTGTCGCCTCTCAGACAGGAAGGATTCGACTTGAATAAGAAAAACGGGTTTTTAATAGTGGATGCCCTGGCGGCGGCGTGTATTCTGGTATGTACGATGGTCCCGGCGATGGTTGCGGTGCATCGTGCCTTAGCAGTGTATACGCGATGTTGTCGACAGACCGTATTGCTGGAAGTGACACAAAATGAAATTGAAAAATGGCGTGGCGGCTATACGCATCAAGACGGACAAGAAGCGGCATACGCACAAGGCAAAGAAAAATATACAGTGCGCTTTTTTATACAGCCGGCTATGGAAGGGTGGGAAAAACGGGAAGTCGAGGTGACGAACGATGCGGGAGAAACCCAACATTTATACTATTTGGCAAGGAAAGAAAAAAAAGGCTGACGGGTTTATTTTATTGGAAGTGCTTATTTTTTTTGTGTTGGCCCTGTTTTTGATTAGTACGATGTTGACTTGTTCGTTACAAACGATACGGTATGTACGGTACGGAGAAGTATGGGAAGAAATGATGCGGCAGCGATGGGTTATGAATGATACGTTTTATTCCGAATTACATAACAGTATTAAAACGATTACCGAATATTCTTTGTTGGCATTATACGATGGGGAACGTGAATGGCGGTGTCACAGTATCAGCGGCGGCATGTACAAATGGTTGTCCAATCATGACGATCATCCGTATATCAGGGGCGATTGGGGACGGGATGTTTCTTCACGCGTTTTTGTGGAACCGATAGATCCGGAAAAGAAATTTTTCTTTAAAAATAAAGAAATGGTGGATATATCCATGTTTTATCGCGATCGGGATTTAAAAATCTATTGGCCCTGTCATTTGATTATCACTCCCTGGTGTGTAGAATGGCGACAGACGGCGGAAAAATAAAAGAAAGAACGGAACGGACCCATGAGAAAAAACGGCTTTTTAACAGTGTATACATTGTGGGTGGGATTGATTATGGTGTTTTTGGCAAGTTCCACCTGTCTGTTATCAGTACAATTTTTGAAACAAATTCCGTATAGACGGCAGTGCGTACAAATGGATTATGATGTGCAGGCCGTATTACGGGATTGTGTAGAGGAAATGCAGGGCCAATCCATGGCAAAAAAAAGAGAGTTTTTACAAGCGCCGATGCGGCGTTGTCAGGCTTTGCATCCCGAATATGAAGTGCAGGGAGAAGAAATGCATTACGATCCGATATTTTTCGGATACCCCACACCGGGATATGTATCCGTACGGATTCATGATACGAAGCGGCATATATGGCGTTGGGGATCCCTTAAGGTGCAAACGCAAAAGGAAGCGGACGGGTCCTATAAAACGATTATTTTACATGGTGTGCGTGATTAGCGGAAAAGGAGAAGACGCATGAAATCCAAGAAGATTATATTGTGGCCGGCAGCCGATGAGGTATATATTCTTGCTATGTATTTAAACCGGTGCGGAACCGTGAAAGGCTATGAAGGGTTTACCGTTTCCTGTCCGACACGGTGGCTTCAAGATGCGCAGCGGACGGAAGCTGTTATGCAGAAGCTCCGCGCGACGTATGCGTGGAAAAATTGTCATATTTCCTTAGTCGTAGGCGGTGAGGATTTGATTTGGAAACAAGTATCGCTGCCGGTAAAACAAAAAGAACAGGCCGGGCAATTAAGTTGTTGGGAATTGGATACGAAAGAAGAAAATATTGGCTATACATACGATGTTATGCGGATTTCGGAAGCGGATACGGCCGGTATGTATACCTGGATATTGGGTGCCTATCCGGAAAACCGAATATATTCGCTGTGTGTTTCGTTACAACAGCAAAAAAATAAGGTGGACGCTGTCGATGCGCTTCCCTGCTGTCTGGCAAGACAAGCGGGAGGGCATACGGGAACGGTATATTTGCATGAAGGACATACGCTGCATGCGGCGTATATCCGCGGCGGGGTACCGTTGACCTATGGAACGATGCGGGAACTGCCGGCCGGCGGCAGGGCTTTGTTGCAAGAACGGGGCCAAAGTGAACAGGACGATTTTATCCTTTGGTTTGATGAAGAAACCCAAGTATGGCAGACGAACCCTCTTTTTACATGGGAAGAGCGGTGTCGGGCATATGGGCTGTCGTTTCCGGTAGGCGTATTAACCCGCTGAAGAAAGGAACTACTATGAAAATACAATTAAATTTATTGCCGGCGGCTATGGTGCGGGCGCGTCGGCAGAAAATTCGCCGCTATCGATTGGGCGGAATGTATCTGCTGTTGACGGCGGGGTTGATTACGGGGGTCTTGCAGGGGGAATACGGCAGTCGGTGTATTCGGCAACAGCAACAACAATTTCGACTTCACGGGCAATATGTGCAGCAATCGTGGCAAGACGAACGAAACCGTCAGGAAGCCTGGCGGCGGTTTGCGGAAACGTATAAAAAAAAGCATATGGACGGGTTGGCGGATACGCAACTGTTGGTCGCGTTAAGTGAAAGCAAGCCGAAAGAAGCGGTATTTTTGTCGTGGCAGCGGGATCAAGCGGAGACGGTCATTACGGCACAAGCGCCGGATGCGGAAACGGCACGGCAATGGCAGGAACAATTACAGCAGCAGCCGGGGATCGGCAGGGTTTCGTTAAGTAAAACCGACGCTTCCCATACGGAGCCGGTTTCATTTCAATTAACAGTAAAAGGAGAGACGATACATGGTCAATCGGGGGATCCTGACGAACTTTTATCATCTGCTGCGCACGCGCAGTCGTAGGGGTGAAAAATGGTTGTTGTACGGAGGCTTGATAGGATTGCTCGTCGTAAACGGATATGTATGGCGACAAATTATTCATATGCACAACACCTATATGGCCTGGCGGCAAGTTACGGCGCAAAGTACAAGGTATCCGAAAATTCCGCAGGGCGTATGGCCTCCTTCTGAAATGACGGCGGAGAACCTGTCGCGGCAAATCGAACATACGGCGAAAGAACTGGATGTTTCTCTGTTACGGGTCAATGCTCCGGAAGAGGCGGGAAGTTTTTATGAAGCGGAAATACAGACGGATTTTTCAAGGCTGTTAGTATACATCAATACTTTGACAGGGAAATTGCCGGAAAGTACGGTGCAAATTACACAGATAGAGCGACGAAATAATGAAGTTGCGGCGATAGTACGTATCGGCTAGTACGAGAAAAAGAGTTTCCCGGATAAGAGTGTATTCTCTTATCCGGGAAACTCTTTTTTGAGTAGGTAAATGTCGGATTGGAGTTTTTTTGTGTCGTAATGGAGTAGACAAAGAAAGTATTGATTGTTATTATACAAACATGATAATCGCTATCGAAAAAATTCATATGGGGTAGTGGCTATCGCAAGCCGATTTCGGTGTATATGATTTTTTATTATCTTTTAAGGAGTGTGCGGAATGGACGGATTACAGTATTGTTTGCATTTATTTAAAAGTGGTGGCGTTGTGATGTATCCGATGCTGTTACTCTCGATTTTTACGGTAGCTATTGCGATTGAACGGTGTTTTTATTATCGTGGGAATCGTAAAGATTCCAAAAAATTTTTTGTAGGAATTGAACATGCGGTCAAAGAAGGACAATGGGAAATGGCTTCTCAATTTTGCGAAAAGTTCCCGACGGCAATTAGCCGGATTATTGCCAACGGATTGCAGCATAATGAGAATGTAGACGATATGAAAGACGGCTTTGCGGAACAATTGACGGTGGAAGCAGTAGGATTTCGTCGCTATTTGGATTATCTCAGTGCGATTGTTACGATTTCGCCGTTACTGGGGTTGTTGGGAACGGTTACGGGTATGATCGGTACGTTCAGCGTATTGGATAACGGCGCCGGGGCGTCCGCGATTACCGGCGGGGTCGGGGAAGCCTTGATTGCGACGGCCTCCGGGTTGTGCGTGGCGATTGTTTCCTTCTGTGTGTATACTTATTTTGATCATCAACTGGATACTATTATTACGGATACGGAAAAGTTATGCGCCATTGTTTTAAATGAACGGAAAGAAAAATAGGAGGGACGTCTATGTTTACGAAACTTAGAACAAAACGGAAACCGATGTTCATGATCATTCCCATGATTGACATCATTTTCTTTCTCCTCGTTTTCTTTATGATGAACAGCTTACAAACGATTGCGCAGAAAGCGTTATCCGTACAGTTGCCGCAAGCACAACATGCATCGGCACCGGTACAGATGCCGATTATTATTACGATAGATGCGAAAGGGCATATTACGCTGGATAATAAACCCGTAAGCATACAAGAAGCTTCCGTCATGATGCGACAACATATGGCGGAAAATCCGGAAGCGGCCGTTGTATTGCAGGCGGATCGGCAAACTATTCACGGGCAGGTGGTGGCGGTAATGGATATTTTAAAAGCCGCCGGCGTGAAACGATTGGCGATTGCTGCGGAACAGAAGGGATGAGGAGACGATGCGGAGATTTAGTTGGAAAAAGGCGTATGCCTGCTCTGCGGCGATCCATGTCCTGTTTCTCGGCATTGTTGCGTTTTGCGTAGCCGGACAAGTTATGCATCAGGAAAAGCAGCAAATGTATGTCGTGGATTTGGATGACGGCGATATGAGTCAAGGCAGCGGACATGCCGGCGGTGGCGGCGGCAGCAATCAGCTTTTTCCCGATAAGTTATCGACCCGGGAGGTAGCGCAAAAAGTGGAAAACGCACAACTGCGGTCGACCACGACGGTTCCGGAGGCGACTCCCGCAACCGCTGCGCCACAAGCGGCGCCGGCGACCGGAAGCAGTATCGGTCATGCAAGTGCCGTCGGCACCGCTACGGGAAGCGGTACCGGTACAGGCGGCGGTGTAGGCTCCGGGAGCGGTACAGGCTCGGGAGCCGGACACGGCGACGGACACGGATACGGCAAAGGTTCGGGGAACGGACAGGGCAGCGGCAACGGCAATGCGCCGGGAACCGGCAGCAGTCCTTTCGATAAGGCCGGGTTTCGCGCCAGAATCGACAGTCATAAACAGTATCCGCCTATGGCGGTTAAACGGCATTTACAAGGTAATGTAACGATTCAAACGACCTTGGACGGCAATGGAAATTGTCTGGGCGTAGCCGTAGTAGGCTCTTCCGGCCAACCGATGCTGGACAGCGCTGCCGTACGGGCGGCCCGTGCCGCCTGCCCCTTTCATAATGCAACGAAGAAGACGATTACAGTGACGACGACGGTGCGTTTTGAATTGGCGGATGATGACGAATAAAAGAGAAATAAAGGTGTTAAGACGCCGTCGGCTTTCCGCAGAGCGGGTAGTTTTTGTAACCGGCCGTTAACGGACGGCAAGCGGCGTTTTACCGTATATATGTGATGTATGGCAACTATTTTATTTTAGTATGAGGTGAGAGGTATGAAAGCAATTGTTTTATATTCCAGTCGTACAGGTAATACCCAAAAAGTGGCGGCAGCGATTCGGCAAGGATTACCGGCCGATACGCCCTGTTTGCCCGTGTCGGAAGCGCCCGCTTCTTTAGCGGCGTATGATTGTGTGTTTTTAGGATATTGGGTGGATCGCGGGTTGCCCGATGCCGCCGCAAAAGCGGTGCTTGCAACCTTAACGAATACACATGTGGCTCTGTTCGGTACGTTGGGGGCGAATCCCGATTCGGAACACGGGCAAATGTGTGTGGAACACGGGAATGAATTGGTTCCTAAAATTTGTCATTTGGCAGGTTCTTTCTTGTGTCAGGGCGCGGTGGATCCAAAAGTAATTGAAATGATGTATAAACAATTTCCGATGGGACATCCGCACGGCAAATCGGCGGCCCGCGATGCGTTGCATGCGGAAGCGGCAAAACATCCCGATGGCGATGATTTGGCACGAGCAACGCAGTTTGCGGCTACCGTTTGGCGACAGATTCAAGAGTAAGAGGAGACGTATATGGGCTTAGAAGAATTATTTGAGAGTTTAACCGAAGAACAACAAATTTTTCAATTCGGCGTCGAAACGGACAATCCATTGGCTCATGCGTTCCCGCGAAAACGGGTAGTACATGCCGGGTTGAACGGAACGGTGGTGGCGCCGGATGAATCCCAAGCTATATGGCAGGAGATTATGTCCAAACCGCCGCAAGAAAAAGGGACGCAGACCGCATATATTCATATTCCGTTTTGTAAAACGAAATGTCTGTATTGCGGCTTTTTCCAAAACGGTACCGATCAGGCGGTGGAAGATCAATATATTGATGCGTTAATTAAAGAATTGGAGGCGGCGGCGGTAGCTCCCAGGCTGAAAGACAGTCTGATTCATGCCGTCTTTATCGGCGGCGGCACACCGACCTCCCTTTCGCCTCGGAACATGGCCCGTTTATTACAGGCAATTCAACGTTGTCTGCCGTTGGCGAACGATTATGAATTGACCCTGGAAGGACGTATTCATGATGTAGTTCCGGAAAATATGGAAGTATGGTTTGCCAATGGCGTAAATCGAGTGTCTTTAGGCGTGCAATCTTTTCATACGGAAATTCGGCGGAATGTAGGGCGCTTGGATGATCAGGAAACCGTATTAAAGCATTTGGAAAATCTTTGTTCCTATAATCAAAGTGCGAATGTCATTGATTTAATTTACGGCTTGCCGGGACAAGACCTGGATATTTGGAAAGAAGACTTGGATTTATTGATGGCCTCCGGTGTGGACGGCTGCGACTTATATCAATTAAATGTATTTGACGGCAGCGACTTGAATAAAGCGATTCAAGCCGGTCGTCTGCCGGCGGCGGCGACTACGGAATATCAGTCCGCCATGTTTTCTTTCGGGAAAAACTATTTAGCACAACATGGGTACAAGCGATTGAATATTTGTCATTGGAGCTGTACGAATCGTGAACGAAGTTTGTATAATACGTTGGCACGTTCAGCGGCGCCCATGTTTCCCTTCGGCAGCGGTGCGGGCGGCCATGTGGACGGGTACTCCACCATGTTGCATCGGATTATTCAACCGTATGAAGCCTATGTGCAAATGGGGAAAAAACCGTTTATGGCACTCATGAAACAATCACCTCTTGAACCTATTGTAGAAGAAGTGCAGGCACAGTTTGAAATGGGGGCCGTTAATTTACAAACGATTATTGCCTTCGATGCGCGGCTGAAAGACTTGCAATGGGTGTTTGACCTTTGGCAAAAACGCGGCTTATTGGCATTTAACGGGATACAATATGAATTAACGGAGGCCGGCCAATTTTGGCAGGTAAATTTGACCCAGTCCACTTTGGAATGTATCCAATTTATTATGACGGGACAAAATGCCATTGCTGTAGAAAAAGTGGCGGCCCAAGATTCGGCAAAGGCCGATGCGATGGTACAAGCAATGAAAAAAATGAAAGAAATGTATTCCGGCCACGGTGTGGAAGTCATGAAAAAAATGGCGGAAATGTCGGGAGGACATCCGTCGGCCCGCAAGAGGGGGGCGATGTCGGGAAAAAAAGGCGCCGAAGCGATGAAACAAATGGGAAACCCTATGGGAGATATGGCGGATCCTATGAAAAAAATGGCGGAAGCTATGAATCGTATGAGCCCCGAAGAATTACAGGCGGTTATGAAACGGATGATGGGCGACGACTGAATAAAAATTAATTAGATATGATCCGAAAACCGGGACTAAGAGTCTTCTTAGTCCCGGTTTTTTTCGGCAGGACAGAAAACCGAGCTGCCAACCTATTTGTGTGCGGCGCGTCCTAAGGCGCTGTCGCCGGTGCGGAGAAGCGGTGTTCGACAAACATTAAGACTGAACATTTTTTCTTTTCATTCTCCGGGAAAGAAAAAAATATAGTTTGCAAAACATATGAATAGAATGCATGCAAAGTAAAAGCATATGGTTTAAAGGCACTTGACAAGCAAAAAACACAAGCTTATACTTGAGTAAAAGAGTGCAAATAACACATGCACAAAAGTAAGAAATAAAATTCAACGCGTCATACGCAATGTAAGGAGGAACAGTATTATGTCAAAAATTATCGTCATTGGTTCGAATCACGCCGGTACAGCGGCAATTAACACGATTTTGGATCACTATAAGGAACAGGAAGTCGTAGTATATGATAAAAACAGTAATATCAGCTTTTTAGGTTGCGGCATGGCGTTGTGGATCGGGAAACAGATTCATTCCGGTGACGGGTTATTTTATGCCACTCCGGAAGGATTGGCGGCAAAGGGCGCCAAGATTCATATGAATTCGGAAGTTACGGCCATTGATCCGGCCAAAAAGACCGTTACCGTTATTGTGGACGGCGTTGAAAAGCAGGATACGTATGATAAATTGATTTTGGCTACCGGCTCCAATCCGGTGGTGTTGCCTGTGCCGGGGCATGATTTGGAAAACATTCAATTAGTAAAATTATATCAGAATGCCAAAACGGTCATTGAAAAATTACAAGCCCATCCGGATATTAAAGATGTCGTCATTATGGGTGCCGGGTATATCGGCGTGGAATTGGCGGAAGCGTTTGAACGGTTGGGAAAAAACGTGGTCATGCTGGACATGGCGGAACGCATTATGCCGCGGAATTTTGACATAAAATTCACGGACATGATGATGGACAATATGAAAAAGCATAATATTCAAATTCGCTTAGGCGAAGCGGTTCAAAAATTTGAAGGCAAAGACGGCAAAGTTTGCGCCGTTGTTACGGATAAGGGAACGTATAAAGCGGATATGGTGATTTCCGCAGTAGGCTTTAAACCGAATGCCGATTTGGGCGGCGATTTATTTGAACGCTTCGCCAATAAAGCGTATTTGACGAATCGCAAATTTGAAACCAGCCAAAAAGATATTTACGCCATCGGCGATTGCACTACGGAGTTTGATAATTCGACGGGCAAAGAATCTTACATTGCGTTGGCTACGAATGCCGTACGCAGCGGGATTATTGCGGCACATAATGCGTGCGGCACGGCTATTGAATCCTTGGGAGTACAGGGCGCCAGCGGTATTTGCATTTACAATTTGAAAATGGTGACGGCAGGCTTGACGGTCGCCGCTGCGGAAAAGGCGGGGATTGAAGTTAATTATTCCGATTATAAGGCGACACAAAAACCGGCGTTTATGGAAGTGGACAATCCGGAAGTAACGATTCGTATTGTGTATCGCAAAAAGGATCGCGTCGTTGTAGGGGCGCAATTAGCTTCTACCTATGATATGTCGGCGCAGATTAACATGTTCTCGTTGGCTATTCAAGAAAAAGTCACGGTCGATCGGATTGCGTTATTGGATCTGTTTTTTATGCCGCATTTCAACGAACCGTATAATTATGTTACGATGGCCGCTTTATCGGCAAAATAAGCGGGGAGAGAAAAGAGTCGCAGTAGGACTGCGGCTCTTTTTTTGTTTGCCCGGGCGAATACGCACGAAAATATTTTTGGAAAAAGTAAAAAAAGTATTGACAAATTTCAGGCCTTTTTGTAGAATAAACACATGCTTACAGACGAGAAGTCGAAAAGCGTTATATTGCAAAAATCTGATGACGGGAAAGAGTACTTTGCCGGGATATTTACAGAGAGCCGATGGGTGGTGTGAATCGGTAATAGAAGGTAAAGGAAAATCATCCCTGAAGAGACGTGCTGAAGATATTAAGCACTGACGATTTTTCCACGTTATAGGAAACGCGTATGTTGGTACGTTGTAGAGAGCCCGCTATGGCAGTAATGCGGCGGGAATCAGGGTGGTAACGCGGAATATACTCCGTCCCTCAGTAGAGGGACGGAGTTTTTTTTATCGCAATCGGCACTGACGTTCTCTAAATTCCAACAGGAATATAAGATGTATTACCTAATGGAGGAGAGATGCAGCATGGCAAAAGTGTATTATGACAAAGACGTAAATTGGGATGTATTGAAGGATAAGAAAGTTGCCGTCATCGGCTACGGCAGCCAGGGACATGCCCATGCCCTGAATTTGAAAGAAAGCGGCGTGTCCGTAGTTGTCGGCCTGTATGAAGGCAGTAAATCGGCAGCAAAGGCCGAAGCGGACGGGTTGCCCGTCGCTTCCGTAGCGCAAGCGGTAGCGGCGGCCGATGTTACGATGGTATTGATTCCCGATGAAAAGCAGGCGGCCGTATATCAAACGGAAATCGCACCGCACTTAAAGCCTAACAGTGCCTTGGCGTTTGCGCATGGATTTAATGTGCATTTTAAGCAAATCGTACCGCCGGAAAATGTGGATGTGTTTATGGTGGCACCGAAAGGACCGGGACATTTGGTCCGTCGGACCTTTGTAGAAGGAGGCGGCGTTCCGGATGTCTTTGCCGTAGAGCAGGACGCCAGCGGGCAATGTTTCGACTTGGCGTTGGCGTATACCCGCGGTATCGGCGGCACGCGTGCGGGAGTTTTACAAACCACGTTCCGGGAAGAAACGGAAACGGATTTGTTCGGTGAACAGGCCGTTCTTTGCGGCGGGATTTGCCAATTGATTACCAACGGTTTTGAAACCTTGTGTGAAGCGGGGTATCAACCGGAAATCGCATATTTTGAAACCTTCCATGAAATGAAGCTGATTGTGGATTTAATGTATGAAGGCGGAATGGCCAAAATGCGTCATTCCATCAGTGATACGGCGGAATACGGCGATTATACGGCCGGTAAAAAAGTGGTCACGGAAGACACGAAGAAGGCGATGAAAAAGGTATTGGCGGATATTCAGGACGGTACATTTGCTAAAGAGTGGTTATTGGAAAATAACGCCGGCGGCCGGGCCCATTTCTTGGCCATGCGGCGGCAACATGCGGAACATCCGGTAGAAGTTGTCGGGGCCGAATTACGGAAAATGATGCCGTGGTTACACAATAACGATCAAAAAGATTAGCAAACGGTAAACAGGTAAAAAGCGGGGCATCTCTTTTTTATGAGATTGCGGGAGGTGTCCCGTTTTTTTATATAATGAGGTGAAGACGATGAAAATGACCGGTGCGCAAGCCCTGATAGAATGTTTAAAACGAGAGCATGTGGAAGTAGTATTCGGCTATCCCGGCGGGGCTGTATTAACCTTATATGATGAATTATATAAAGCCGCCTTTCCCCATATTTTGACCGGGCATGAACAAGGGGCCGTACATGCCGCCGACGGTTATGCGCGAGCTACGGGAAAAGCGGGCGTCTGTTTTGCAACTTCCGGCCCGGGCGTGTGCAATATGGTGACAGGGATTGCCACGGCCAATATGGATTCGATTCCCTTAGTCATTATCAGCGGGCAGGTAGCTACTTCGCTGATTGGCAGAGATTCTTTTCAAGAAGCGGATATTTCCGGCATTACGACGCCGATTACGAAACACAATTATTTGGTTAAAGAAGTAAGCGAGTTACCCCGCGTGTTGAAAGAAGCCTTCTTTATTGCGACCACCGGTCGTCCGGGGCCGGTGTTGGTGGATATTGCCAAGGATGTGTTTGATGCGGAATGTACGTATACCTATCCGGAAAATGTACATTTACGGGGCTATACGGGTACCTATGAAGGTCGGGTTTCGGATTTGGATAAAGCGGTTGCCGCTTTGGCGGCGGCCGAGCGTCCGGTTTTTTTAACGGGCGGCGGCATTATTGCGGCGAATATGTCGCCCATGTTGCGGCATATTGTGCATACCTTGCAAGTCCCTGTGGTTACGACGCTTATGGGCAAAGGAGCGGTGTCCGACGACTACGCGTATCACCTGGGAATGGTGGGGATGCACGGCTCTTATGCGGCGAATATGGCGGTTACCGAATGCGATGTATTGGTCGCCGTGGGGGCCCGCTTTGATGATCGGGTGACGGGAGTAGTGGCTAATTTTGCACCGCAAGCACAAATTATTCATTTCGACATTGATAAGGTGGAAATTAATAAAATTGTGCATGCCCATATCAGCGTTAATGGCGATTTGCGATGGTCGTTGCCGTTATTGGCGGATAAATTGTCCGCATCTTCCGCGGATTTCGCGATGCAGTTTAAAGAATGGCGCGAAACTGTGCGGCAGCGGCATAGCCGACATCCTTTTCAAACCCGACAAGTGCCGCATACTATATCACCGAAAAAATTATTTGCGGCCGTGCGGGATTGTACCGATGAAAATACGATTGCTGTAACCGATGTGGGACAACATCAAATGTGGGCGGCGCAATTTTTCAATTTGTCGCAACCGCGACAATTTCTGTCTTCCGGCGGCTTGGGTACCATGGGTTACGGATTGCCGGCGGCTATGGGCGCCAAAGTGGGGTGTCCGCAAAAAACAGTCGTTCTTTTTACGGGGGACGGCAGTATTATGATGAACTGCCAGGAATTTATGACGCTAGCCAAATATGGCATTGCGATTAAAGTGATTGTCTTACAAAATAATGTTCTGGGCATGGTAAATCAATGGCAACGGATGTTTTATGAAGGACATTATGCCGCCTCCGTGCTGGCGGATAATCCGGATATAACCGCCGTTTCCGAAGCGATGGGCGTACGCGGTTGGAAGGTAACCGAACCGGAAGAGCTGACGACGGTCGTGCGGGAGTTTTTGGCGGCCGAAGGTGCAGGCGTGCTGAATGTACGTATTCCGGAAGATGAAAATGTATATCCCATGGTACCGGGCGGAAAGCGCTTGGATCAAATGGTATTGGGAGGGAAAACGGTGTCATGAGACAACATTTAGCAATTTTAACCGATAATAAACCGGGCGTATTGACTCATGTAGCCGGACTGATCAGTCGACGGGCGATTAATATAGAGTGTATCAATGCCGGGTATACGGAAGAACAGGAAGTGACGCGGATTAATATTGTCGTATCTGTAGAAAGTCGGGAAGAATTGGCTCGGGCCGTGAATCAATTGGCGAAGTTGATTGATGTAATAAAAGTGGTGAATTTGGATGATCGTCCCTTTGTGGGGTGTGAGTTGGCCATGATTAAAGTCGGCTACAAAAATTCGTCGCAACGCGAGGAGCTGGCCAATATGGCGGCACTGTTTCATGCCAAAGTAGTGGATGTGCAGTTGCGGTCGCTTATTTTGCAGGTAGCGGGAAAAGAAGATAGAATTGATGCGTTATTGAGAATGTTGCAGGCATACGACGTGTTGGAAATCGCGCGTACGGGACAAATTTCCTTATCTCGCGGAGAGGTGCCGGTTAAGAATATGTAGAGAAAGAAGAGGAGCAGGATATGCGTAGTGATGCAGTAAAAAAAGGAAGCACCAGAACCGCCCATCGTACTTTGTTTCATGCTATGGGCTATACGGATGAAGAATTGAGTAAGCCGTTAATCGGTGTCGTTAACGCGTTTAATGAAATTATTCCGGGCCATATTCATTTACGGGAAATTGCACAAGCCGTAAAATTGGGTGTGGCGGCCGCCGGCGGAACGCCTATTGAATTTCCGGCTATCGGGATTTGTGACGGCATTGCCATGGGACATGCGGGCATGAAATATCCGTTAGCCAGTCGGGAACTCATTTGTGATTCTATTGAAGCCGTCGCTAACGGTCATGCGTTTGACGGGTTGGTGTTAATTCCCAATTGCGATAAAATCGTACCGGGCATGTTAATGGCGGCGGGAAGAATCAATATACCGGCCGTTGTGGTCAGCGGCGGTCCTATGTTGGCCGGCCGACATAAAGGGAAAGATATCAGTGTCAGTACGATGTTTGAAGCTGCAGGAAAGGTGGAAAGCGGGCAAATGTCGCCGGAAGAATTGCGGACTATGGAATGTCAGGCATGTCCCGGTTGCGGTTCCTGCTCCGGTTTATTTACGGCCAATACGATGAATTGCATGACGGAAGTGTTGGGCATGGGATTGCCGGGAAACGGTACGATTCCGGCGGCGTATACAGGCGCCAGACGCATGTTGGCAAAACAAGCGGGTCATGTGATTATGGAATTGATACGAAAGGATATAAAACCGCGGGATATTATGACGCGGCAAGCCTTTGAAAATGCCATTGCCGTAGATATGGCCATCGGCGGTTCTACAAATACGGTGCTGCATTTACCGGCGATTGCTCATGAAGCGGGCGTGGAATTGCCGTTGGAGGTGTTTGATGAAATCAGCGGTAAAGCGGCCTATATTTGTAAAATGAGTCCCGGCGGTACCTATCACATGCAGGATTTGAATGAAGCCGGCGGCATTAATGCGGTAATGAAAGAGTTGACAAAAATACAGTTGATTCATACAGAGGCGCAAACCGTGACAGGCAGTATAGGCGATCGCATTGCGCAGGCGGTGAATGAGCGCCCGGAAGTGTTGCATAGTGTGGAAAATGCGTATATGCATAAAGGCGGCATTGCTATTTTAAAAGGTAATTTGGCACCGTTAGGATCGGTTATTAAAGAAAGTGCGGTAGAACCGGATTTATTGACCTATACGGGACAAGCCAAATGTTTTGATTCGGAAGAAGCGGCCATTGAAGCTATTTTAGGCGGAGAAATACACGAAGGACATGTGGTGGTCATCCGTTATGAAGGCCCGAAAGGCGGACCGGGCATGCGAGAAATGTTGAATCCCACCGCCGTGATTACGGGCATGGGGTTAAAAGTGGCGCTGTTGACGGACGGCCGTTTCAGCGGTGCCAGTCGCGGCGCGTGCATCGGGCATATTTCTCCGGAAGCTATGGAAGGCGGTCCGATCGCGTTAATTGAAGACGGCGATGTCATTGTCATCGATATACCGCAACGAAAATTGGAATTACAAGTCGATGCGGAAGAATTGGCACGACGGAAAGCGGCGTGGAAACAGCCGGAACCGAAGGTGAAAACGGGCTATTTATCCCGGTATGCCCGCATGGTTACTTCGGCCTATACGGGCGCTGTTTTACAGTGAAGAACGCAAAGGCTGCGGCAAGCGTGTTCCGTTCCTCTTTTCCGGACCGAAAAAAGGACGGGTACGTGCGGTGCCCGGAAAAAACGGCTTCCGGCAGGCTTTTCATTGACATTAGGAGAGAAAATTGCTAGAATGAAGCATATTATAAAGGCGATGAACGGAAGAAGACAGAGAAGGTCGCACAGAGAGACGGCGGTTGCTGTGAAGCCGTTGCGAGGTTCCTGTCGAGTCACCCGGAAGCCGGCAAGAAAAAGCCTTGCTCGGAAGCAGCCGTTATCTGTCGGATAGAGGGGTCGTATAACGACAACTTAGGTGGTACCGCGGAAGTTTGCATACTTTCGTCCTGAATATTAGGCGAAAGTATGCTTTTTTTTAGTTAGGAGGATGGCTTATGAAATGGAATAAGGAACGTTTGACGAGTTATGCGCCGCAAGAAATGGAAATGAAGTGGTATGAATATTGGGAAAAAAACGGCTATTTTCACCAAGAGCCGGAGAATGAAAAAGAAGCGTTCAGTATTGTCATGCCGCCGCCGAATGTAACGGGGCAATTACACATGGGGCATGCGTTGGATAATACGCTGCAAGATATTTTAATACGCTTTAAACGCATGCAGGGGTATCATACGGCCTGGATTCCCGGGACGGATCATGCCGGTATCGCCACGCAGGTAAAAGTGGAACAACAATTGGCGAAAGAAGGAAAAACAAGGTATGATATCGGTCGTGAGGCGTTTTTAGAACGGGTCTGGGCATGGAAACAACAATACGGCGATCGCATTGAACAACAGATTCGTCGTCTCGGATCTTCCTGCGATTGGCGTCGCAAACGATTTACGATGGATGAAACGTGTGCCGCCGCAGTACGGGAAGTATTTGTGTCCTTATATGAAAAAGGTCTTATTTATCAGGGCGAACGCATTACCAACTGGTGCCCGCATTGCCATACGGCATTAAGCGATATTGAAGTGGACCACGAAGAAGAGAACGGGCATTTGTGGTATATCAAGTATCCGGTTGTCGGCGAAGATGCCTATATTATGATTGCCACGACGCGACCGGAAACGATTATGGGGGATATGGCCGTAGCTGTGCATCCGGAAGATGAACGGTTGCGTACGTATATCGGCAAAAAAGTGCGCATTCCCTTTGTGGACAGAGAAGTGCCGGTAATCGGCGATACCTATGTAGATCGGAATTTCGGTACAGGGGCCGTAAAAATTACGCCGGCGCATGATCCGAATGACTTTGAAATGGGGCAGCGCCATCAGTTGCCGTCGCTTATGATTATGAACCTGGACGGGACCATGAATGCCGAAGCGGGAGCGGCGTATGCGGGCATGACGAGAGAAGCGTGCCGACAAGCGGTCGTCAAGGAGTTGGAAGCGATGGGACTGCTTGATCATACGGAAGAGTTGCGGCATGCTGTAGGCCATTGCTCTCGTTGTCATACGACGATTGAACCGTTTTCCACCAAACAATGGTTTGTTAAGATGAAACCGCTGACGGCGGCGGCTTTGAACGCCGTAACGACAGGAAAAACGCAGTTTGTGCCGGATCGGTTTGCGAAAATTTATAACCATTGGCTGGAAAATTTACACGATTGGTGCATTTCCCGGCAGCTTTGGTGGGGGCATCAAATTCCCGCCTGGTATTGTGACGATTGCGGACAAACTACGGTCAGTCGCGAGGATGTCGGGACCTGCGCTTATTGCGGAAGTACGCATATTACCCGGGATCCGGATGTGTTGGACACGTGGTTCAGTTCGGCCTTATGGCCCTTTTCCACCCAAGGATGGCCGAAAAAAACAGCGGATATTCAGAAATTTTTCCCTACTTCCGTGCTGGTTACCGGGTATGACATTATTTTCTTCTGGGTAGCGCGGATGATGTTTATGACTTGCGAGTTTATGAAAGATATTCCGTTTAAACATGTATTTATTCACGGCTTGGTGCGGGACAGTCTGGGACGTAAGATGAGTAAATCCCTGGGCAACGGCATTGATCCGCTGGGCGTATGCGAAGAATACGGGGCCGATGCGCTGCGGTTCACGCTGGTTACGGGGAATACGCCGGGAAATGACATGCGGTTTTATATGGAACGTGTAGAAGCCAATCGGAATTTTGCGAATAAAATTTGGAATGCGTCCAAATTCGTTATTATGAATCTTACGGAGTATGATGACGCATTTGTGCCGGAAGCGGCGGATCTCACTCTGGCGGATCGTTGGATTTTAACCATGCTTAACGAAACTGTACAAAAAGTCACCCGTGACCTGGATCGGTTTGAATTGGGAGAGGCGGCGGATACGGTTTACAATTTCATTTGGAATTTGTATTGCGATTGGTATATTGAATTGACCAAAAAACGGCTGTATACGTCGACGGATGAACGGAATCGCCGCACGGCCCAATTTGTTTTAGTGCATGTATTAACCCGCACGCTGGAACTTCTCCATCCGTTTATGCCGTTTGTAACGGAACATTTGTGGCAACATTTACCGCATACCGGGGAGAGTATCATGCTGGCTCCGTGGCCGCAAGTGCAGGAACAGTGGCAATTTACAGAAGATGCGGCGCAAATGAATGTTCTTATGGAAGCGATCAAAGCGGTGCGAAATTTGCGTGCCGAAGCAAAGGTTCCCATGGGAAAACGGGCCCCGATTATGTTGAAAGGCGGTACGGCCGCGTTGACCCGGTTGTTGCAGACGTACGAAAGTTATTTCCATACGTTGGCGTTTGCCGATACGGTAACCTTGCTGAAGGAAACGGACGGTAAGCCGGAAAATGCGGTGGTGGCGGTTGTTCCGGGAGTGGAAATTTATTTGCCGCTAAAAGATTTAATCGATGTGGAAAAAGAACTGGCCCGGGTACAAAAAGAAGAAGCGAAAATCATCAAAGAAATCGCCCGCTTGGAAGGGAAATTGCAGAACGCGGGCTTTTTAAGCAAGGCTCCGGCCGAGGTTATTGCCAAAGAAAAGGAAAAACTGGCAACGTATCAAGAAAAAATGACATCCTTGACGCAGCGGCTGCAGGAATTGAAGAATTTGTAAGAGGTGACAGGTATGACGTATGAAGAAGCCGTTTCTTATGTAGAAAACGCTTCCACTTTCGGGATTCAATTGGGATTGCGGCGGATTACGGAATTGTTGCGAAGGCTTCAGGATCCCCAGAAAAAATATAAAACCGTACATGTAACCGGAACGAACGGGAAAGGGTCGGTTACGGCCATGATTGCCTCCGTTTTGGAAACGGCGGGATATGAGGTGGGACGGTATACGTCCCCGCACTTGGAATCGTATACGGAGCGAATCCATGTAAACGGTAAGGACATTTCCGAAGATGCGTTTGCAACGGCGGTGCAGACGGTGGCCAAAGCGGTGGAAAGCATGCAGGCGGAGGGCTGGGAACGACCTACGGCGTTTGAAATGTTGACGGCCGCCGCGTTTTGGTATTTTGCCGAAAGGAAGGTCGCCTATGCGGTGATTGAAGTGGGCTTGGGGGGATTGTTGGATTCTACCAATGTGATTATCCCGGAAGTTGCGGTGATTACCAATGTGGATTTGGATCATATGAAATACTGCGGCGCTACGATTGCGGAAATTGCGGTGCAGAAAGCCGGCATTATAAAAGAAGGGGTTCCGACGGTGACTACGGCAACGGGGGAAGCCTTGGCGGTGATTGCCCGTACGGCATATAAAAAACACAGTCGTTTATATGCGTCGGATCACAGCTTTTTTGTTACGGCGGACAGCTTGTCCGATCCCTTACGGGGACAGACGGTTACAGTGCGGGAAGCGTACGGATTTACGGTTTCCGCCACGTTGCCCCTGTTGGGGGAACACCAGAAAAGAAATTGCGCGGCGGCTATGATGGCGTTATTACTATTGGCCCGTACGCAGAAACCGTTGACCCGCACGGCATTGGAAAAGGGGATTCAACAGGTACGGTGGCCGGGACGCTTTCAAGTATTGCAGGTACAGGGTCGTACGGTGGTCATTGACGGTGCGCATAATCCTGCCGGCATTCACGCTTTTTGTCAAACGTATGACCGCGTTTTTTCCAAGCGTCCGCGCGTCTTTGTATTTTCCGTGTTGGCGGATAAAGCGTATCCGCAGATGGTACAAGAATTATTTCATGCGGACGATATCGTATTTTGTGCGCCCGCACCGACGCCGCGGACTGCGGATCCGCAGCAATTGGCGGCCCTGCTTCCTTGTGCGGCAACCGCTTGTGAAACCCTGGAACGCGCTTGGGAAGAGGCATTTCACGCGTTGACCGAAGATGCTGTTCTTTGTGTGGTCGGTTCCTTATATATGCAGAATAATATCAGAAAATATATACAGCAAAAATATGGCTTGTCTATATAAATCGAAAAATCACTTCCTGTCTTAACAGGAAGTGATTTTTTATGGGCGGCAGGGAAACACAAAGAAAAAAATTAGGTTTACAAATAGCGGGCGGATGCGTATAATATAACCATACTATATAGTAACCGGCAGTCGGACAGGGCCGGTGACAAAAACGCGGCGCAGAGGCGGGGAGTATGGCAGGGAGAGAGAATATGTGTTGACATCTATGACATGGGGACAAGAAAAAACAATACAGGATATAAAAATTGCAGGTGACAAGAAGACGATGGATGAAACCGGCGGTCAGAAAGAAAAATACGGCGTACACAGGGAGACACGCAAGTGCCCGGCGGAAAAAGCGGCAAGAAAACGGGAAGGTAAAGCCCGATTTGTCAAAATGTGGAAACAGTGGCTGATGGATATTCACAAGGCGGAAGTGGAAATTGCCCGTGAAGAAGGCGTATCGCAACAAGCGTTTAATGCCAAAATGCGGAATGCCACCATTCGCTATACGGAATTGGCGGCGATTGTGGAACGCTACGGTTATACAGTAGAAATTACCAAGAAAAAAATATAAGGTAAAAAGCATTGCGACGTGTTACACGAACAATGCTTTTTTTTGCGGCGGAAATACTTTTTTTATACAGCCGGCCCGGCGGATCGGGAGTAGTAAGATAGGCGCAAGTCGGGTATAATGACATAGGGAGGAAGATACCTATGAACGGAGCAACCTATTATTATCGCTATCGGCGGGAAACGCCGCAGGAACAAGCCCGGTTACGGGTGGTGTACGCGTTAACGGGTACGGCGTTTTTTTTGCCGTTGCAGTTGGCGGTTATGGAACTGTTTTTTATCTTGGCGGTTATAGCGGCCGTTTATTACTATAAAAAGTACGGCGGTTTTCGGCGGCCCACACAGCCGTTGCAAGTGCCGGCCGCGTGCTTTGCCGGGGCGGCCTTACTTTCTCTGATCGGTTCGGAACACTCGGCGTTCGGCTTGGCGTTTTATTGTTTTACCATTCTTCAATACATTATTTTATATTGGTTAATACAATCTTTTATTGGCAGTAAAAACGAACGATTGCGTCTTTTAATCGCCGTTGTGGCGGCGGCGACTGTCGTCGGTATATACGGGATGATCCAATTCTTTTTTTTGCTCACCCCGGCATCGGCACAATGGGTGGATAAAGCGGCATTTCCTTTATTATATCGGCGCATGTATGCGACCCTGTATAACCCGAATTTACTGGCGCAATTTTTACTCATGACGTTGAGTGTGTCCGTCTTTTTGGCGGGGTCCCGAAGACGTCCCGCATACCGACGCGTGTTATACGGCGTGTCGCTGTTATTGGCCGTTTGTACAGTACTGACGTATTCCCGCGGTGCCTGGCTGGCATTGGCGGCCTTGACCGTATATTTGGGTGCCGTGCGGGATAAACGGTGGTGGTTGTTGTTGCTTGTCGTTCCCGGCGTGTTGACCGTATATCACGGCGGCCTGACCTATCGGTTGTTATCGGTATTTACCACCCATTCACAAGATACTTCCGTTATTATGCGTTGGTCCATGTGGAAAAGCGCCTTGCAAATGACCGCCGCGCACCCCGCATTGGGGATCGGATGGGGAGAATTTAAATTTGTGTATCCTCACTATAATTGGCTGATTCGTCATGCGGGCATGACGATTTATCATGCTCATAATATGTTCCTGAACATTTTAGCGGAAACCGGGATGGGCGGCATTTTTTTCTTTCTCTGGTTCTTTTGGGGGCATCTATACTACGCAGGCGGTCAGGGGACTGTTCGCAGTTGGCAATCGGAAACGTACATTCCGGAACTTATGGGCAGTGTTATTCTGGTCACATTCGTTACCGGATGCAGTGACTTTGATTTGTTCAGCACGCAAATTTCCATGGTATTTTGGCTTATTTGCGGAATTTTTGCAAGTTGTTATGAAGAAAAAATGCGGAAAAAGTTTGCGAAATAAAGAACGTACATATATAATAATTATATATGTGCGTGACAAGAATATTCAGCCGAGTCATGGCCGGATATGGGAGGAATGTATGATGAAACATAAAAAAGCTATATCCGATGCGGTTATAGAACGATTGCCGTTATATTATCGTGATTTATTACTTTTAAAAGATGCCGGCATTGACATTATTTCTTCCGAACGCTTAGGGGAACGATTAGGGATTACGCCGGAACAAATTCGGAAAGATTTAACGTGCTTCGGAGCCTTCGGTAAAAAAGGCGTCGGTTATTATGTCAATGAACTGTGTCAACAAATTGTGGAAATTATCGGCTTACAACAACATTGGAAAGTAGGGATCGCCGGCATCGGTCACTTGGGATGGGCCTTGGCCAATTACAAAACCTTTGAGCGGTTGGGATTCAGAACTACCGGGTTATTTGATGTGGATCATCGCATTATCGGACAAAATGTGGGCGGCGTCATTGTGACGCCGATTGCGGACATGGCGGCGGTCATTGCCCGGGAAGGCATACAAATCGGCATTATTACCACGCCTGCGGCGGTAGCGCAGCAGGTGGCGGATGAGATGGTAAAGGCGGGCATCAAAGGGATTCTGTCGTTTGCACCTTTGCGCTTAACCGTACCGGATAATATTTTTGTATTCCGAGAAGATTTGTCTATCGGTTTGAGTCGGATTTCGTACTATTTAACCAATTGTTCCGGGAAGGCAATGACCGATGCGGACCGGACATAATGACAGAAGAAATTTCTTGACAACACAGGTGCGAATCTGTAAAATAAATAAGTAAGCTTTTTACTTGGACTCCACTTAGCCCCGGAGAAAAAGACCTAAAGCTTTGGTTACGTATTCAATCAGGGAGGAATTACACAGCATGAAAACTACATTTATGGCCAATGCCGGCAACATCGAACGGAAATGGTTTGTTGTTGACGCTGACGGTCTTACATTAGGTCGTCTTGCTGCCGAAGTTGCTAAAATTCTTCGGGGAAAACATAAACCGACTTTTACCCCGCATGTAGATACAGGTGATTTCGTCATTGTTATCAATGCAGCAAAGGTTAAATTGACCGGTAAAAAATTAATTCAAAAAACGTATTTCCATCATTCCGGTTATCCCGGCGGTTCCAAATTTACACAAGCCGGCCATTTATTGGAAAAACGGCCGGAACGTGTAGTGGAAATGGCGATTCGCGGTATGTTGCCCAAAAACAAATTGGGAGAACAAATGTATCGTAAATTAAACGTATATGCCGGTGCCGAACATCCGCATCAGGCACAACAGCCGACTGAATTAAAATTAGACATTCGTTAATACCGGGAGGAAGATTTCATGGCAGAAACAACGTATTGCTACGGTACAGGCCGTAGAAAGACCTCCGTTGCCAGAGTTCGTCTGGTTCCGGGGCAAGGAAAAATTACTGTAAATAAAAAAGAATTAACCGAATATTTCGGTCGTAAAACGTTGGAATTAATTATTCGTCAGCCTCTCGTATTGACGGGCATTGCCGATCAATATGATGTGATTGCCGACGTTAAAGGCGGCGGTCCCTCCGGACAAGCCGGCGCCATTCGTCACGGCATTAGCCGCGCACTTCTCGAAGTGAACAGCGAATATCGTCAAAGCCTTAAAAAAGCGGGCTTGCTGACACGTGATCCGCGTGAAAAAGAACGCCGTAAATACGGTCTTAAAAAAGCGCGTAAAGCATCCCAGTTCTCCAAACGTTAAACGTTCGAATACGAGTAAAACCGGTGACCTTGAAGGTTATCGGTTTTTTCTTTATGCGGAAATCGGGACGGCGGCTTTCCGGACTCGGTACGACAGGCCCGTTCATCCGCAGAAAATGACTATACATTCAGCAGGTGTATGATATAATACTAGAGAATATAGTTGCAATGGATTACATCGTTACTTGCGTAAAAACAGTAGGAGGAAATAATGGAACAAAAAGAGCTTGTTATTGTGGTTGATTTCGGGGGCCAATACAATCAATTGATTGCGCGTCGCGTGCGAGAAAATCACGTATATTGTGAAGTTTATCCCTATCAGAAGGCGTGGGAAGAAATTAAAAAGAAACGTCCGCAGGGGATTATCTTTACCGGGGGGCCCGCCAGCGTATATGATGAAAACGCACCGCGCATGGAAGCGGCAATTTTTCAAGCGGGCATTCCCGTATTGGGACTGTGCTACGGCATGCAATATATGGCACAAACGTTGCACGGCACCGTGCAGCAGGCAACCGCCCGTGAATTCGGCAAAACCGTGATTACCGTGCGTAACGACTCGCCGTTATTTCAGGGATTAGCCGCCCGGCAAACCGTCTGGATGAGTCACCGGGATTATGTAGCCGCCTTGCCGGAGGGCTTTGAAAGTATTGCCTCCTCCGCAAATTGTCCGGTGGCGGCGATGCAAAATAAAGAAAAAAAACTCTATGCTCTGCAATTCCATCCGGAAGTACTCCATTCGGAACACGGCAAAGAAATGCTGCATAATTTTTTATTTGCCGTTTGTCATTGCACCGGTACCTGGACGATGGCCAATTATGCCAAAACGGCAGTAGCGGATATTCGCCGTACAGTGGGTGACGGAAAAGTAGTGTTGGCACTTTCCGGCGGCGTGGACAGCTCGGTTGCGGCCGCCCTTATTTCCCGAGCGGTAGGCAAGCAACTGACCTGTATTTTTGTCGATCACGGATTGATGCGGAAAAACGAAGGCGATGAAGTAGAGCGGGCCTTTCAATCTTCCGGCATGAATTTTATTCGCGTAGATGCAGCCGCCCGGTTTTTAGGAAAATTGGCACATGTAGGGGACCCGGAAGCAAAACGTAAAATTATCGGGGAAGAATTTATTCGCGTCTTTGAAGAAGAAGGCCGAAAAATCGGCGCCGTCGATTTTTTAGCACAAGGAACCATATATCCCGATGTCATTGAATCCGGAGCCGGGGATGCGGCCGTTATCAAAAGTCATCATAATGTAGGCGGCTTACCGGCCGTCGTAGACTTTAAAGGACTTATTGAGCCCTTGCGTAATTTGTTTAAAGATGAAGTGCGGGAACTGGGCAGTGAATTGGGGTTACCCGACTATTTGGTGTGGCGCCAACCCTTCCCCGGTCCCGGTTTGGCCATTCGCGTTATGGGCGAAATAACGGCGGAAAAACTGGACATTTTACGGGAAGCGGATGCCATTTTCAGAGAAGAAATCGTAAAAGCCGGTCTGGCTCGTTCGATTAATCAATATTTTGCAGTATTAACCGCCAATCGTACAGTGGGCGTCATGGGCGACTTTCGCACCTATGACTATACCTTGGCCTTGCGCGGCGTTACCACTACGGATTTTATGACGGCCGATTGGGCGCGCATTCCGTATGACGTCCTGGAAACCGTATCCGGTCGTATTGTCAACGAAGTTCCGCATATCAACCGTATTGTATATGATATTACCGGTAAACCGCCGGCTACGATCGAATGGGAATAGTAGCAAAATTTTCTAAAATGGCTTAATTACAAGCTATAAAGAGAATGAAAAATGGCTACTGGTACTCAAATGGTACTGGAAGTAAAAAAGAATAAATTGAATAATAGTTCCAAGTGGTTTACATGAGGACAAAAAATTAGACCGTAGTTTCAAACTACGGTCTTTTTGGGTGTGATATTGTACATAATTTAGCAAATTAATAAATAATGCGACAATAAAATGTCGGTTTGAATTCAAATATTGTCGCAAATATGATATAATAATTGTATTAGAGGAGGTCTGCAATGAACCCATATATTGAATCAGAAACATTAGAACTTAAAGAAAAATATACGGATACAATTACAAAGGAAATAGTATCTTTCCTTAATGGTGCGGGGGGATCAATTATTATTGGAGTAAAAGATAATGGTACAGTAGTTGGTGTAGACAAAGTTGATGAGGTTCTTAGAAAAATATCCGATATTATAACAACTAAAATAGAACCGAACCCACAAGATGAAATTAGCTCAGAACTCAAATTTGATGATGGAAAAACCCTTATAGTAACTCATATAAATAAAGGACGTCATCATATTTATTGTCAAAAGAAATTTGGGTTTTCTTCTACTGGATGCACAATACGAATCGGTACAACCTGCAAAGAAATGACACCGGAACAGATAAAAATTCGATATGAGAAAAAATTTATAGATAATGAATATATGCTTAAGAAAAAATCAAACTCATCAGATTTATCGTTTAGGGAACTTAAGATATATTATTCAGAAAAAAATTATCATTTGGACGATAAATCTTTTGAAACGAATTTGAATTTAAGAAATGAAGCCGGAGAATATAATTTATTAGCAGAACTATTATCCGATAAAAATAATATTCCATTTATTTTTGTGAAATTTCAAGGGGAAAATAAAGCTTCTATATCTCAAAGAAGCGATTATGGTTATGGATGTATATTAACGACTTATGGGAAAACAAAAAACAGATTGCAGGCTGAAAATATATGTATTTCTGATACGACAGTTAGACCAAGAAAAGATACATACTTATTTGATTTTGATTGTGTTAACGAGGCAATTTTAAATGCTTTGGTTCATAACGATTGGACAATCACTGAACCACAGATTTCAATGTTTCATGACAGACTTGATATATTATCACATGGTGGACTTCCTGGCGGAATGACAAAAGAGCAATTTTTTGATGGAATAAGTAGGCCAAGAAATGCAACTTTGATGAGGATATTTTTAAATATGGGATTAACTGAACACACTGGACATGGAATTCCAACCATTGTAGAAAAATATGGAAAAGATGTTTTTGAAATTGAAAGCAACTATATTAGATGTACTATTCCTTTTGAACAGGAAGTAATTGAACAAATAGACAATAAAAATGTCGGTTTGAATGTCGGTTTGAATGTCGGTTTGAATAAGACTGAGAAGAAAGTGATTGAACTTTTGATAGAAAATCCAAATTTAACATCAATCGAACTTTCAGAAAAAATTGGTGTGACAAAGAGGACTATTGAAAGGACATTCAGATCTTTACAAGAAAAGAAAATTATAGAAAGAATCGGATCAAAGCGTGATGGTAATTGGATTGTAGTCAGGTAAATAGAATATATTTCTAAATTAAAGTTTATAATAATGATTTGTTTTAGTATATTAGATATTTTACTTTGGAGATAATATTGCCAAGCTCTATATTTATTTGATTATAGAGATTTTTGAATTATTATTTAATTAAAAATAAAATTCCTAATATAAGTTAAGAATTTCATTATGTATATATTACTTTTAATTAAATATAAAATATAGACAAATTCATAATTTAAGAGATTTTTCTAAAGATGTATAATTTTTATTATTAGAAAAAAGTAATAATTAAGATTAATTAAAAATAAGGAAATAAAGAATTAAATTTATTAAATTATTCTAAAGAGAAACATTTTCTATAAATTGATTACTAGAATGATATTTAATAAAGAAAAATTGTGGCAGTTATAAGATAAATATATTAAATGTATAATAAAGAGGTTGCTAAAATTATGGGATATTCAGCGAAAACAAAACCAGGTATGGCGGATCCTTATTGGTATGAATGGTCTGTGGGTCAGAAATATATCGTAGAAATGCTCAATCCAGATAGCCATATTCAATATGTTGAGCTTCAGGCAGATGTTCAATTGGGTTTAGATGATGTAGTGATTACATACGATAATGGCAAAACTAAATTTATCCAAGTAAAGCATACAAGAGTTGATGATACGATAACTTTTGGGGATATTGTTTCTACTGGGAAACTTAAAAAGGATATTAATTCTAAATGCTCATTATTAGGAGAATTAGCAAGGTCATGGAATTTGGAAAAAGGCTTACATACAGATTCGGAAGTATATATTTTTACAAATAAAAAAGTAGGAAGTAGAGCTTCATTGGCTGAAAAAGGAAAAATTAATAGGCCACCATTGAATATTTTTTTGGAAGAATTACAAGACAAAGTAAGTAAAGCTGAGAGCTTTTCAGATATAGTTTTTTCTGATAATAAGGAAGCTTGGAAAGAATGGTGTAGTGAACTTGAATATATTGAAAAGGATGAAGATAAGCTTACTTTTTTGAAAAATCTACATGTGAAAACAGATCAGGAAAGTTTGGGGGATTTAGGAAATTCAATAAAAAGTAAATTGCAGAGATATCTTTCAGTTTCTGAGGAAGTGTCAGATATTTTGCTTGGAAAGCTTGACCATGCTTTGAGAGATTGGACTACATCCAAGCGAAACAGCTCAAAAATAACTATAGAGAAATTATACTCAGCGTTATCTATAGAAGAAGAAGTTATAATTTATAATCATGATCTAATACCAGTTAGTCCTTTTTTTGATAGCAGAAATGAATTTATATATAATATTGAAATAGATATTATAGATGGATATGAAAAAGTTCTTTATTTATCGGGAGTACCAGGAACAGGAAAAACCAATATTATTAGTAAACTTTCCTGTAAAAAAGATAGTTTAGTTGACATTCGTTATTATGCATATGAGCCGATTGATCCCAATAAAGAATATTTACCATCTGACGTTTCTGAAAGAGTAAAAAAAGGGGTATTTTGGGATACATTATTAAATCAATTAAGAAAATTGTTAGCGGGTAATTTATATAAATATAAAGTACCTGTTTCAAATAGTTTTTTAAAATTGGAAGAAAAGAAAAACGAGTTTTTCAGAATTGCCTCTGAATTTGCAAAGGATAGAAATAGGATATTCGTACTTGCTATAGATGGATTAGACCATGCTGCTAGATCTGGTGTAATAGATGAAACATTTTTACCAACATTACCTAATCCAGAATATATTCCAGATAACGTAAAGATTATTATTGCAGGTCAGCCAAAGGAAGACTATAGAAATTATCCGTATTGGTTATACCAAAATTCTCAAAATGTTAAAGAATATGTAGTCCCAAATATTCAACCAAGTGATATTGAAAAGCTTGTTAATGAAAGATGTAACCATTATAATTCAAACAATAAAAAAAACGTATCTAATATAATTTCTAAGTATGCAGGTGGTAATACGTTGGCTGCTATTTTTTGCTGTGCACGAGGCGATGAACTGCTCTGATCCGTTGATACTGGAAGAAAGACTTAAGTATAGAAAATTAAGTGGAAATATTCAAGAATATTATAGAACAATATGGGAAGATACAAAAAAGGAAATGCAGATACCTTTTGTTGATTATAAAATGGCTGGGGTATTTGCTTTCTTTAATGAACCTATTAGCGCAAAAAAACTTAGTTCGATTTTTAAAGATGAAGGAATTAGCAATTCTTCATGGAATAATATTCTCAAAGCATTGAGTCCGCTTTTGATAGAAAAAAATAATACATATACTATTCTTCATAATGATATCCGCATTTATTTATCAGGAATTATTGGTATAGATAAAGATCATGTTAGAGAGGTTTATTCGAAGCTTGTAGATTATTATCTTTCTCAAGAAGAAAAAACTATTGGGTTTTACAGAGATGTTATTAGATTTTTAATAGCGTCAGGTAGAACAGAGGAATTTTCAATTATTTATAATCCTGAATATGTAATGAGTGCATATGTTAATGGAATTGATCTGACAGAATTGAATCATATTACGGATGAATTAATGCGTTATGTAATCAACGAAGATTCTATAGATTGGAATAAATTAAGGAGTGTGACACTTGGGTATTTGACTATTGAACAAATTCGAAAAAGTTTGTACGAGATAGAAGATGTCTCTTTTCGTAAAAGCATAAGGATTATGAACGTTCATAAATATGAATGTTATATTACATCGGTAGATAAATGGACATCAAAAATTATATTAGATGTACTTCAATTGATTAATGATTTATATGAAAACGGCGAAGAATATCGTGGAATAACTCTATTTTTGAATTGGTTTAATCATGTTAAGTTTTCGGAAATTCAAAAAATAATAAATGATGGAAATAAAAATCTTCGAGGGAGTGATGGTAGAAATATATCTGAATTACTAAGTAAAGCTTGTGTTAATACAGAACATTTTGAAATTCTAGATGGTATTTCTGAACTTGAAGCTGACAATTTTTTAATAAATACCGTTGAACATGTTATAGGTGAAATTATTGAAAATCTTCACGCAGAAAAGTTAGAAAAGGCATTCGGTTCTCTTGATTTGATTTTAATAGATCCTCTTGTAGTTGGAATAAAAAAACTAATTGAGCAAAATCGTTATGAGGATCTGAAAATTTTAAAAAAGTCGATTCAAAAACGAAAAATCTCTAACTCCATGAGTATGATGATATTCTATTTTTTAAAAATTGTGACAGGAGATGTTGATTGGAACGATAATAAAGATGGTGTTGTTTGGGATGAAATTGAATCAGTAGAGATGCCGGATGATAATATTGAAAACTTAATGACCTATTACACTATTTATGCTATTGTAGCATCATATTTACAAAATAAAACTCGCTCAACTATTGCTCAAGAAATAACTAATAAATATATTGAAGCTCATAATCACATGAAACCAGATTATTTTTTGTTATATTTTAATGCTGCTGCGTATTTGGGAAAATGGCTTAAAGATAAAAATAATAAAAGACAGTTAAATGAACCAGTTAATGATCTTAAACTTATCATAAGTAATTTATATTGTAAAAATTGGAGTATTAATGAACTTGATTTTGAAACACCCTTTCTTCGAGCATATCTTCTGAATGCATATATAATTCTTTTAGAAGACGAGAGCATTCAATTCCAAAATATGTTAAAAAATTCTTTAGAAAGAGTCTTCGAGGATAATCCTGTTAATCAATTATTTGCTCCTGGCATGCTATATTACAGAAATAATCTCAAAAGAATGCAACTATGGATTGATGAATGGCTAGCTGATAATGGAAGAGTTTGGTCAGAATCTATTGGTGATAGGAACAGAATAGTTAAAAAATTTTTAGAATCGAAAGAAAAATATGATAAATACAATGATCTTAATCTTAGAGGTGCTGTGGATAAAGTTAGATGGTCTGTTATCGGATTTGCATCACATAAGGAATACTGTGTGGATTATTTGCTGAACTGGTATACAAATATTGTTGATAGATTTCCTGAATATATTTGTAATTATGCTGAAATTGTTAAAAATATTTCTGATAAAATTGAGGTTCTTGGGGATAATAGGATAGAATATACGTTAAATACTAAAATCTATTCTGATTTGGGTAGCGAAGGGACTTTTCGTATTCAAAGCATTTTGAAAAATAGAAGACTATTTTCTCAATGTATTTCGAATCCATCATATCTAATTGATATGTTGATTGGATACCTTAAAGATAGAAAAATTGATAAGGAACAACTTCTAATAATTTGGTCCGTAGGAATAGGATTATTAGATTGGCGAAATGAAGTTGATCATGATTCTATTTCTTCATTGCAAAGTTCAATTGAAATATGTTCGACAAAAAATGGAATCATTGATATCAAAAAGGATTTGTCAAAACTTGGACCTGCATATATTGATTTGTTTTCAGATCCAGTAAAACATATTATACCAGATAGATGGTGTGATAATGAAAATAGTGTTAAAGAATTTGAAAATGCAGAAGAGATATTGACATCATATATTACAAAAAGTGATGAAGATTTACCAGAATATTCTGATGTTATTAAGGCGATAAAGTTTCTTTATACTGATAATAAGTTAACTGAAACTCAAATTAATCGAGTGCTTGCTGTTGAGCTAAGCAAAGACAATTATGGCATTAATCAAAATAGTGTCTTAGAATTTATATTTGGTATTGCAAAAGATAATGATATAGATGAATTCTTAAGACAATACATTAGAAAGGCTATTGATAATAATAGATTCTATCCATATTTAGATCTACCATATATTATTGGTTGGAGGCTTAAACATAAGGAAGAATATTATATTGTTGAATCTTTAGAAGCGCTAATTTCTACATTCAATTGTTGGATTACAGCATCAAATCATATAGAAGGACCCGAATTAGAAGAGGGATATGATTATTCTAGATATACAAATTTTGAAAAAGAAGATATGCTTACTAATTTGTTTAAGATTCTTATGTTATTGATTACATCTGATGATGCCGATGCTGCGAGAGTTGCAATTGGAGGAATAACAGCATTTTTGAGAGTTAATATTAGTTATATTCATAAAATAGAAGAATATTGGCATAGATTACATTATCAAGCGAAAGAATGGTTCATTATGGTGTATGAATTCGTATATGAATTGTGCCCAGAACATAGAGAAAAGATTTATGGATATTTAGTTATTCACTCGAAAGATGATGATTTTAATGTAGCACTATACTCAAAGCTACTCTGTGAGAATATTAATCCTAACTATTCAAAAGAATATTGTGTAGAAAAAAAAGACTACTTTTCATATATCCCAAATAATGGAAAAAAACTATTAATAAGAACGCCTAGAAATAGTCATTGGATTAATGGAAGCGATTGTGTGTTGGAGCAAATATCGTTAATGGAAGAGCGTTTATTAATTGATTTTACGGATTTAGAAAGACGTACGGCTGATTATTTTGATAATGTAGAAGTTCAGAGTTTGTTGCCACTTTTTAGAAGAAAAACTGGAGGATGTAGAGTTGTATGTGATAAAGTGAATTTAGCTTTTTTTCGTGTATTATATAAGGATTGGTACTACGGAAGGTGGAATGGTATGGATGCTGAATTGGCTAGAATTTTACTTTCTGCGTCGGAACCATTTACTTTGTTACTTTCACCTTATAGATGGAAATGGAATGAGTGTAAGTTATTTGACAATCCTGATAATATAATTTCTTTATCAAAAACAGAAAGAAATTCTAGAATAGAACAAGTATTTAATACGGGAATAAATTCTGATTATATTGTATTAGCAGGTGCTATTGAGGACTATACATATAAAAAGCAAATTTTTGGTTATATTTTAGGATATTTAGATGTGCAAGAAATAAATGAGCAACAGGCGAGTCAAGAAGTTGAAAGAAATGCGCGTTTATTCTTAAAGAAGAGAAGAGACTATATTGAATATCAAAACCCAAATGTAACAATGCATCAGAATGGAATTGAGAGTTTTAAGCAAAGTAACATTATGTGTGGATTTAGTAAATTCATGCTTTCGGCATTAGGGTGGAAAACAAGATTTGGGTTACAAGGCTTAGAAATAGTTAATTTAAATGATGAAATAGTAGGAAAACTAGAGTGTTTTTATGGATTTAAAACAGATATAACTAATAGATACTCTTCAAATCAACCTTATTTACAGAGGTGGATAGTAAAAAGAAAAAAATTGAATGAAGCTCTTGAAGAATCTAAATGTCCATTTCAGGTAAGAACAATAATTGACTCTTTGGTGACTAGCTTAGAAGAATTATGAATGATAAACAATATTTTATAAATTAGTTTAATTATATGCTCTAAAGAAAATGTAAAATAAATGTTGGAGTGGAGTTGAAAATAATAAATTTAATAATTCTTCCAAGTGGTTTACATTTGGACAAAAATAAGACCGTAGTTTCAAGCTGCGGTCTTTTTGCGTACATATTTTATTTTAAAAATCTTGATTTTTTAGGGTAAGATAACTTCCAATCTTCAAATTTCTCGTCTGTTATCTCATCGTTATAATGCTTCTTTCTCATCTCATTCCATTCTATAAGAAAATTATTGAAGTCTACATCATTTGATAAGAGTCCAGTAATTTCTCCATCGTCTACTAAGGGTCTAAACTTCATGTCTTTTTCATAATCAAAAATTATATGCATTATTTCAAAAATAGAATTAGGTTCATGATTAATTAATGCTGATATATCACAATCAAGTGCTTCAGATATTTTTTGTAACTGTTCTTTATTTGGAGATCTATTTCCAAGCTCGTAATTTCTTATAGCAGCATCTGTCAAACCAGACTTAATGGCAAGTTCTTTTTGAGTTAAGTTTCGCATAAGTCTTAACTTTTTTAATTTTTCTCCAGAAATCAAACTAACTCCTCCTTATTTCACAATAGCTATAAATATTTTATCACAAAACAAACAAAAGCTCAACAAAACTGTTCTGTTACAAATATCTGCAAACATCTGAATATTTTAGAAAAAAATAAATAGAAAAAACTTGACAGAACAAATATGAACTGTTATTATATACACATGCCGTTCGATATTGAACGGAAATTGTAAGACATATAAATTAATGCTCGCCCTTTTTGTGGATGTAGAACCTTACAAACTATAAAAGGAGGACATTATGAAAGGTATTTTTATGAATGCAAAAGATGTACAAGAATTTCTTGATGTAAGTAGGACAACAGCATATCAGATAATAAACGATATGAATCAAGATCTACTTAAATTAGGGTATCGTGTGCAAAGAGGAAAGGTAAATAGAGAATACTTTATGGAAAAGTATTGCTATAAACCAACAAATGCAAAGGAGGTTTAAAGTGCCAGCATTTAGAGATGAAAGCGGGAACAAGACTTGGTTTTGTAAATTTAATTACACCAACTGGAAAGGAGAAAAATCAACTAAGAAAAAACGTGGATTTTCAACGAAAAAAGAAGCTTTAAAATGGGAACAAGAATTTTTAAATCAACAATCTGAATCAATTGAGATGAGCTTTAGGGAGTTTTTTTGAACTTTACAAGAGGGATAGAAAACCAAGAATAAGAGAAAATACTTGGAGGACTAAAGAAGCAATTGTAAAACAAAAAATACTTCCCTATATTGGTAATTTAATGCTTAATGAGATTAATAATGTAACCATCATTCAATGGCAAAATGAGCTTATGAAGATTAAGGATAAGAATGGGAAAAACTACTCTCCTACTTATTTGAGAACTATTCATGCCCAGTTATCTAGTATCTTAAATCATGCCTGTAGGTACTACAATTTAAAAACTAATGTTGCTCGTGATGTTGGGTCTATGGGAGAAAAAGAAGCTGATGAAATGCTATTTTGGACTCAAGATGAATATGAAAGATTTATAGAAGCTATTAAAGATAAACCTGAATCATTCTATGCTTTTGAACTTTTGTATTGGTGTGGTCTTAGAATAGGAGAATTATTAGCTTTAACACAAGAGAAATTTGATTTTAAAAGGCATACATTAAAAATTGATGAATCTTTACAGAGGATTGATGGGAAAAATGTAATAACTGCTCCTAAGACTAAAAAAAGTATCAGGACAATAGTTATGCCTGAATTTCTAACTGAAGAGATTAAAGAGTATATAGATAGTTTTTATAAGTTAAAACCAAAAGACTTAATATTTAATTTCTCCAAGAGTTACCTACACCATGAAATGGATAGGGGATCTAAGAAATCTCAAGTAAAAAGAATTCGAATACATGATTTAAGGCATTCTCACGTTTCTCTCTTGATTGAACTTGGATTTTCTGCAACTGCAATAGCTGATAGGGTTGGACATGAATCGATTGACATCACCTATAGATATGCTCATCTTTTCCCTAGCAAGCAAAAAGAAATGGCAATGTCTTTAACGCAAGTAAGAAATAATACGGCAAATGATTGGAAAGATTTATTAGAAGAGGACGAGAAAGATGTTTAGAAGACATTCATTAGATGAAATTTCTAAAAAAACGAGAAATAAAGAGAAAAATAGAAAAAGAAATCGCATTTTAAATTTCAGAGTCTCTGAGGAAGAATATGATCTAATAAACAAAAAGATAGAAATAAGTGGACTTAAAAAGCAAGATTATTTTCTACAAATGTTATTAAATCATGAAGTTAAGTTAGTAAGTGATTACAGACTTTCTGATAATATATCCAAGGAAATATTTCAACTAGCAAAAGTTATTAAAAAGTTCGGCAAACTCAATGACGATGAAGCTGATATTTTAATCTATATTTTAGAAATATATGAAGAAATCAAAAAAGAAAAAAGCCCCTACTACAAAGAGTAAAGGCATACACTCCTGTGAGAAGTGTTCTCTAGACAAGTTCATTTTACCACAGGAGTCTTATTTATACCAGACAGGAGGATAAAATGGAGAATAAATATAAAACAATAAAGAGATTAGATGGTTGTAAAAAGAAAAGGAGTGAGCTTTATGACAGATATTAAATTAAAATTCCCAGAAATAGATCAGACTTACGCCTTTTTAGACTTACAAACTACAGATAAGGGGACGGTTAGACAAATTACTGGAAATATTGTAACTGCTATTTTAAATCCTAAATATTGTCAAAATCAAAAAAATCATTGAAGGACAAATATTCTTTGATAAATTTACTAATGAAATAAAATTCCAGGGGAAAATTATCGGAGAAAGAAATATAAAGGAAAATCAAATACGACTTTGGGATGATTCTTTGAACAATAGATTAGGCTTAGAGATAGAAAAACATTTTGGAATTAATTATAACTCAAACAAAATGTGGGAAGCTATTCGTTTTGTAGCTCATCAATATGAAGTGAGTCCGCCAAAGCAATATCTTCAAAATTTAAAATGGAATGGAGATAAAAATGCCATTAGAAAACTTTTACCAAAGTATTTGGGAGCAGATGATACAGAGCTTAACAATTGGATAATGGAACATATGATATTGGGCATGATAAAAAGAATTTTTAATCCAGGATCTAAGTTTGATGAAATGATTGTTTTAGTTGGTGGGCAAGGTATAGGCAAATCGACTTTTGCAAGATACCTGTCCATAACAGACGATTGGTTTTGCACAATAGAAAACATTCAAGGCAAGGATGCCGTCATGAACCTTATGGGTAAAACTGTCGTTGAAATCGAAGAATTTGTTGCTTTAAGAAATGCAAAATCGGCTAATGAAGCTAAATCTTTTTTATCAAAACTAAGCGATAGAATAAGAATACCCTACGAAAAATATGCAACAGACGTGCCAAGAACTTGCATCTTTATAGGGACATTAAACGAAAGAACTTTTCTTAATGATCATACCGGAGAAAGAAGATATTTACCTGTTGAATGTAACCCTAATCAAAGAGTAAGGACTATATTTCCAGATAAAAATAATAAAGAAAAAATTTCAGATAAAGAATATATATATCTTATAAGAGAGGATTTTAATCAGGCTCTAGCCTTAGGATATGAAATCTTTAAAAACAAGACTCACGCATGGACTATACCAAAAAATCTCTTAAAAGACTTGTATAAGGAACAAGAAAAATTCAAATATCTAAATCCAGATGTGGAAGACATTAGGTATTTCCTAGAAGAATATAAGCCAAAAAGTGCAGATCCAAATATAACTTGTTTCAAAGAATTAACCATGCAAGGATACCAAATAAAGTCAAAATCTTTTTCAGAGATTATGGATAATTATTTCCAAGAATGGATTCCAGTTAGGTCATCAAAGACCAAGAGAATATCACCAAATGGAGTCTCAATTCCAGTAAAACTATACTATGAAAAGAAAACAGAAAACGAAACTGACTTTATAGAAGTTGATAAGAAGTTTTTGCCAGAAGAATGGCAAAAAGAAAAACAATTAGAAATAGATACAGCAAATCAAGTAAAGATACAAATGTAACTTTGTAACCTGTAACCCATCGTTATAAATCTTCTTAAATTAGGATTACATAAATTAATGGCTTGATAATAAGGGGGGGGCAACAGACTCTTAAAACAAGCTCGCCTAATTTTGGAAGTTTTTATTTTGTAAGTTACAGTTACACTTATTAATTCCTATTTGAAAAAATATTAAAAAACAGATTAAAAACTCGTTAGTAGTAGCAAGCACAGTAAGTGAGTACCCACTTACGAAAAAATCAAAAAATCAATAGCTTTTAAGGCTATCTAATTTTATGATTTTTACCTTGTTAGGGAGAACCCTAAGACCCCAAAATATAAGTGCAAAGGAGAAAAATATGGATAATAGAACAAGAAAAAATCAACTTAAAATATATTTAACAGATGAAGAAAAAGAAATTTTTGAAAAGAAAATGAAACTTGCTAATTGTAAAACTATGTCCCACTTTCTTAGGAAATGTGTATTAGAAAAAGAAATTTATATTGTAGACCTAGAACCATTTAGAGATCTCCAACGGTTACTTTCAAATGCAACAAATAACATAAACCAGATTGCAAAAGTTACTAATACAAGTGGTGTTATTTACAAGAAATATATTGATTATATTAGAGAAAAAATAGAAAAATTATAAAAAAATATGGGATATATATTCCCTGATTCTTAATAAATAAAAAGAAAGTTCTGGTGATTAGTATGGCAATTACAAAAATACATCCTATAAAATAAGCTCTAAATTTAGAAGTAGATTATATTACTAAAAGTGAAAAAACTTATGAAAGTGCTTTTAAAAAGATATACAAACATCACACACATAAAATTCATAAATGCAAGAAAAAAGAATACCCCTATTCTTGAGTATTCTTTACTGGCAATAGTATGCTGACTTTAGCACCACATTCATCAGTTCTATTTTCTAAAACAAGATTTCCTCCATGCATCTTAATAATTTGTTCGGCAACAAATAATCCTATACCGTAGTTTTCTTTTGAATGCCTACTTTTGTCTCCTTGGTAGAATTGATCTGTTGCATATAATAGGTCTTCACTTGAAAATCCGTGTCCTTGGTCTAATATTGATATTTTAAGCTCATCAGCTTTTGAACATATAAGTAACTCAATAGTTGAGCTTTTAGGACTGTGTTCCTCAGCATTGCTAAGAATATTAAGAAAGGCTCGTTCAAAATTTTTTAAATCTACTATTAAAATACCATTCTTATAGTTAATATCTTCTAAAAGATTTAACTTATAAGTTGATGTAAATTCTTTAGCTAGTTTTTCAATGTTTTCGACAAATTTTTCTGTCTTAATTTCAAGAAAATTCAATTCATTTGCTTGATCAGATTTATTAACAAGCATTAAATTTTGGATATATTTATCAATACGGCTTGTGTTTTTTCTAATATAATTTAGATATGTTTGCTGTTCTTCTGTTAGGTTTGTTTCTCCTAATAATTCTGAGTTTCCCTTTATAATTGAAAGAGGAGTCTTTATATCATGGCTTAATGCTGAAATCTGATTTCTTTTTTTCTCTTCCTCTCTCCAGTTTGTCCTTAAAGATTCACTTAATCCTATTTTCATTTTTTCTAAACTATCTAATATAGCATTAAATTCCTGAATATTTGACTTTTTAACTTGGAAGTCTAAGTTTTGTTTCCCAATTTCTTCCGAAGCTTCTAGCAAAGGATTTAATTCTTTTGATATTTTCTTTGCCCAAATTAATGTGATAGTAATAATACTAATAAAACAAAATATTATCAGTAAAGTTAGTAATAAAATATTTATTTGTGGTAGGTTTTTTTGCATCCAAGGGTTTCTATAATAAGGTTTTAGCTTATAAGCTACTAGTACATATCCATCTGATCTCTGTATTTCCATAAAGGATAAGTTGGCATTAGAATTACCAGAGCCCTTATGATAGTTAAAGGCTATATCTTTGATATTCTTATTCATATTTGTTTCTATAACTTTTTCGTCTTTTGATATAAATAGATAAGATGTATTATCTGGAAGTAATGATTTTTCGAATTTTTTTGAAGTGGCAATATCTGTCCTTTTTTCAAGAATTAAATTCTCAGTATAGTTCGCAGGAAATATCCATTTAAATTGGTAAGAAGCAGATATAAAAGCTATTATTAATCCAACTGAGATTACTAGTCCTAGTGCAATACTTAACAAATATTTAAAAAGTATATTTTTAAGAGATTGACCTTTTGATATTAATTCCATTTATATCCGATCCCCCATACTGTTTCAATTGGATTTTTCTCATGTTTTTGAAACTTTGACCTAATATTTTTTATATGTTCTGATATTGCAGATGCATCTCCTATACCATCAAATCCAAAGACAAGTTCGTATATTTGGTCTCTTGAAAATACTTGCCCTTTTCTTTTTGCTAGTAATTCTGAAATCTGATACTCAGATTTTGTTAAATGAACTTTCTCATCTCCTACAAAAACTTCATTTGAAGATAAATCAAATCGAATTTCACCAAGATTTAAACTAGTGTGTCGTTCTCTTTTTTCTCGTCTTAAATGTGCCTCTATACGAGCTAGGAGTTCTGCTGCACCGAATGGTTTTGTGATGTAATCATCTCCTCCAATTAATAAGCCTTCAACTATATATTCTTCCATAGTTTTTGCCGTTAAAAAAAGAATAGGGCAGTCTACTTTAGCTCGAATATCCTTACAGAAACTAATTCCGTCAATACCTGGCATCATAACATCAAGTAGAATCAAATCATATTTACTAAGCTTACTATTATCAATATCTAAAGAATTTTGATATACATCGACCTCATGATTGTTCTTTTTCAAAATGTTTTTTATTAGATCAAGCATATCTAGCTCGTCATCAACTGCAAGAATTAAAGACATTCCCTCACCCCCTAATTTTAAATTAAAAACTTTTATTCACTAACAAATTTCCCATCCCACTTATTAAACCAAATAATTGAGGAAATAAATAGGATTAAGATAATAAAGGAAGCTATTAAACCCCACAGCCTTAACTCTTTATAAAAATATGAAGGATCTAAAGCTTTGCCTATAATTATATACAATGCAGGAAGCCTGGAGCCCCAAGTACAAGGTATAAAATACCAAATATTATCACCGATTACAGTCATTGAAAGTAAAGCAATCATTGTTTCTAGAAAACCCAATCCTATAGATCCCCCACTACTTAATTCAATTGATACCCAAAGATGAATCATGTATAGAGAAAGGCTGCTAATAAGAATTAAGAAAAATTCAATAAGCCAATCTAAGATATTTTGATATCCAGTTAGTATTGCAAAAATTATAATAGCTAAAGCAAGAGAAATAACAAATCCCAATTCTAATACAAGGAGTTTTCCTATATAGGCTTTGCTTCTAGATTTTGTAGTAGATAAAAGCACTTGAAATTTCCCAGCACTCATTTCCATATCAACGACTTTTGAACTTATAAAACTTAATATTATTGGCATTACCGCTCCTAAAAGTACGAAATAAGTTTGTATTATATCATTTTTTTCAAAATTTTTTAATCCAGTAGTTTTTGATGCCACATAAAATAATAAAGAATAGGCTATCGGTAAGACTATGTGAATCCAAGGAAGCCAGGTGCCTTTAATTTTGTATATTTCTGATTTTATTATATTTATCATTATTTTACCTCTTGTTTTGAAAACCAATTTGCACTTATTACTACAAGTAATGTAAATAGACATACAGATAATATGCAAGGAATATATAATGATGTGCTTGATATTATTGGATTTGATGCTTCTGTCAAAACACCACTTGGTAAAATATGCATAACAGGAATCATTGACCTAATTCCCCAAGAATATGGGCAATAAATCCAAAAAGCACCGTCAGACAACAATATTCCTGATCCTAAACCTAATACTGCATTCATTATAATACTTGCTATAAAGCCAAATTTTTTTGCCAAGAAAAAGCATAGAGGGACTTGCCAAATATTGGTTATTATTAGCAAGGCACTAGCAAATAGCAAGGTTGTAAATGTATAGTTTGGACTTAATTGCCCACCGATTAAAAATTGAAAAATATATACACCTAGCATGTGAACAATAGTGGTAATACTCATATAAATTAATGCTGTGATTATTTTTGAAACCCATAACTTTTCAAGCTTAATATTTAGAGGGGAAACTGCTCTGTAGTTTAATTTTCTACTTTCTTTTCTATCCATCATTGCTGGGATTAAGGCAAAAGTTGCTGGCATTATTATGACGTACCACCAGTTATAGGAATTAGCAGTGAAATAGCTTGGCATAAGAAAGAGTGACAATAAGATTAAAGTTATTGGCATAATAACTAATAACTTCTTCAAGAAAGTGCCCTTATGTTTTAAATTTTCTGCAAGAATATAATTTATCATTTTTTACATCCCTATTCCATTTTTTATAACATTCGTAAAAAGTTCTTCTAAGTTGTCATCATGATTAATAATGTTTTGATATTGCAATTTTCCATTATTAATAATCCCAATATGATCAGCAGTTTGTTCAACTTCTGCTAAAATATGGCTAGACAAAATAACGGTTATTCCTTTTTCTGGGAAAGATCTTATTAAATCACGCAATTCCTGAATTCCAAGTGGATCAAGTCCGTTTGGTGGTTCATCTAAAATCAAAAGCTTAGGATTGTTTAATAAGGCAATGGCGATACCTAGCCTTTGTTTCATCCCTACAGAAAATTGACCACTTTTCTTTTTGCCAGTATCTTTTAAACTTACTATTTCCAAAACTTCATCAATCCTAGAATCTGGTAATCCTAATAGAAGTGTCCTTACTTTTAAATTTTCCCTTGCCGATAAGTTCTCATACAGGGCAGGCATTTCTATTAAGGCACCAATATCTGATAAATCGTCACGACTCCACTCATGACCTTCAAAAAAGATTTGACCAGATGTTTTATGAATCATTCCAGTAATCATCTTCAATGTAGTCGATTTACCTGCTCCGTTAGGTCCTAGCAATCCATATATAGAATTTTCTTTTATTTTTAAAGAAATACTATCTACTGCTTTTTGTTTACCAAAAGTTTTAGTAAGATTTTTTGTTTCTAATATCAATTTGTTCATATAAATGAACCTCCTCTTCATTTTATAAACTTAGTATAAAATACAAATTTAAGGATTCCATAAGGAAGATAAGCTTCTTTAAAAATTTAATAGCTTATTTTTATCCTAAAAGTAGACATATTATCCGGTACTGGGACTGGGACGGGACTAAAAAATTTGAAAATGTCCTATAATTAGACAGATTTAGTGATATTATAAAAAATAGAACCTAGTATTTTGAATGATTTGGGATATATCGGACGTTTGGAAAAGAAGAATGGGAATAATCGCAAAAAAATAAAAAGTCTTGTAAACGCAACGGGTATAGAAGATTCTAAGCAGAATATGGGCGGTTAAAAGAGTATAGGAAATAAGGTAAGAGGGAGTGAGAAACCACTCCCTCTTACCTTATTCCAAAGCTTTATTTTAAAAATCCCGACAACGTTGTGTCGGAATACTTCGCAATGTGTAACATATGCAATGTGATAAGACATATGTTACAGAAATAAAAAAAGAGAGGAGTTTGATACAATAGGTTGTACCACAAACATAAAAGTATCAAAGGAGCCCTCTCATGAAAAGTATAACCGAAGAAATGCATTTTCGTCAACGTTTATGAGAATAGGCAATAAAACAGGGGATAACACGTGCGGCAAGAAGATATCATACAAATAGAGAAGTGGAAAAAATTTTTTATAGAAGGAATGTTTTTACCGGTGAAAAAGATTAAAAAAACAAGTTGTTTTACAATAAATCTCAGACCTGTAAGAAGTTTTAAAAATATGATAGTATATATAAATGAAATGCCGATTTTTTCAGTATAATGAGAGAAATTTATGCAAAATTTCGATAAGAGCCTTTTGGAAATAGATCAAGTTTTAGAAGTAAAAAAGATTCGTAAAAACAAATGGGAAAAAGAAGTGCCTCTTCAAAGGACGCAACATAATTTTTATTGCCATAACAACGTTAACAGAATGGACTTAGCAACGATGGCGAAGATAGGTTGTGTTCCGGCGTGTGACATTGCGGATAGCAGGGAGTATGGCAGGTGATTACTAATGTATAGAGCGATAGACCTGTTTGCCGGCATAGGCGGGATCCGGCTGGGATTTGAACAAGCGTTTGGGGCGGAGATGACTACCGTATTTACATCGGAGTGGAATAAAAAATCACAGGAAACGTATCTTGCAAATTTTGGAGAAGAAATACATATTTTTGGTGATATTACCGCGATTGACGAAAAAAATATCCCTCCTCATGATATTCTGTTGGCAGGATTTCCGTGTCAGGCATTTTCGTTAGCAGGAAAAAAAAGGGGATTTGAAGATACCAGAGGTACTTTATTTTTCGATGTGGCGAGAATTGTGAACTATCATAAACCGAAAGTTGTTTTTTGTGAAAATGTTAAAAACTTGGTTAATCATGACCGAGGAAAAACCTTTAAAATTATTAATCAAACGTTGCAGGATTTGGGGTATAAGGTTTTTCATAAAGTGCTGAACAGTAAAGATTTCGGAGTGCCGCAAAATAGAGAAAGAATATATATCGTCGCATTTCGAGAAGATATAGCCCCTAATACGTTTAGATTCCCGGAAAAAACGGACGATACTAAGGTCATTGCCGATATTATGGAAGAAAAAGAGCCGTCTTCTAAATATTATTTATCGGATGTATATCTTGCGTCTTTAAGAAAACATAAGCAAAGACACCAAGCGAAGGGAAACGGTTTCGGTTATGAAATCAGAGGGGTACACTCTGTTGCCGGCGCTATTGTATGTGGCGGCATGGGCAGAGAAAGAAATTTAATAATAGATAAAAGATTAACCGATTTTACTCCTGTAACGAATATAAAGGGGAAAATAAATCGCGAATATATACGAAAAATGACCCCTCGAGAGTGGGCAAGATTACAAGGATTTCCGGATGAATTTAAGTTGGTTGTGGCGGATACGCATCTTTATAAACAATTCGGAAATTCGGTAACAGTGCCGGTTATTAAGGCTATTGCGCAAAAGATTAAACAGCAATTAGAGGGCGTAAGAAGGAAAGACTGCGTTTAAGAAAAACCATAGTATGAACAAGTATGGCGTCATACAAAACAAAACTTTTCGACTCCTTTAGCGGGCACGGATACGTTCAAAAATCCTAACCGAGTTTTGTCGGCACACTTCTCAACGTGTAACCTATGTGTTGACAACTAAGAATAGAACCTTTATGTTTTTTGGTGTTTATCTTGACAAAGAGAACGCGATTTTGTAAAATAAACAAGTCTTAAAGATATGACTCGGTAGCTCAGCTGGATAGAGTGACTGACTACGAATCAGTAGGTCTAGGGTTCGAATCCCTACCGGGTCACCATTTGATTGAGATGCGAACTCTCTATTCTTACAGGATTCTGTAAGAATAGAGAGTTCGTTTTTTTTCGGTATACTTGATTTCGAGGCGGGGGCATTCCCGATTACGTTGCGGACGAGGGGGAGCGGTTGCGTTTCGGTACATGACGGAGCCGCCTTTTCGTACGAGGTGTGAAAAGAAAAGCGTGTTAAGCAGTCCGAGCGGTTGTCGGGCTGCTTTTTTGCAGGTGGCAGTATGTATAGGACTTTAAGGCCGGATGTACGGTAGGTTGTGTGTTGGTTCCGTTAAATACGCGTACCCTCCCGCAGGGAACGCGCATTTTTACGGCATCGGCGGTACGCGTTTTTTACGTCGCAGGCGAAAGAAGCGGCGTAAGAGGTCGGCGCATTCGTCGGCGCGAATGCCGGCGGTAACGGCTACGCGATGGTTCAAGCGAGGGTGGTCCGTCAGGTGAAAGAGGGTATGTACGGCTCCGGCTTTGGGGTCCGGGCAGCCGTACACCAGGCGATCCAGACGGCTGTTCACGATGGCGCCGGCACACATGGGACAGGGCTCGGTAGTGACGTAGAGGGTGCAGCCGGAGAGTCGCCAGCGGTTGAGGTGGCGGCAGGCTTTTTCAATGGCCAACAGTTCGGCGTGCGCCGTGGCGCAGGGAAGGGTTTCCCGCAGATTGTAAGCACGGGCAATGATCGTATTTTCATGGACAATGACGGCGCCGATGGGAATTTCTTCTACGGCAAAGGCGGTTTCGGCTTCCGCCAGCGCTTTTCCCATATATAATTCATCAAGTGTCATAGGACCTCCTTTACTAGGGGCAAAAAATATTTTTATATGGTCATTATACAAGAAATAAGCGATTTCGGCGATACGTATGCTATAATAAAAAGAACTACGGCAGGGAGGAGCGACGCGCATGGAGTCTATATGGTGGCATATTTTTGATATTCTCGGCACGGCGGCGTTTGCCTATTCCGGCGCTTTGGTGGCCGTATCGCGGCGGATGGATATTTTCGGCGTGTTCATGTTATCGGCGGCTACGGCGGTCGGCGGCGGTATTGTACGGGATATGTTGTTGGGAAATGTCCCGCCCGTGGCGTTTCGTACGTCCTTATACGGAGGGATTATTATTGCGGCAATGGCCGGCGCGATGGTGACAGTGTGGAATATTCGGGCCAAACGCCGGTTTTCCCGCATGATGGCAGCGTTATTTTGGTTGTACACGATTTGTGATGCTGTCGGGTTGGGCGCTTTTTCCGTAACCGGGACGTTGTTGGGGTGTCATTATTATCCGCAATACGGGCTGTTTGCGGTGATGTTGGGCGTTTGGACGGCCATTGGCGGCGGGATTATTCGCGATGTGTTTGCCGCCAAAATTCCCTTTGTATTTCGGAAAGAAGTGTATGCTACGGCTTCCGTTTTGGGGTGCGTCGTGTTGACCGGGTGTTTTTATACCTCTTTTTTATCGTTGCCGCCGGCTTCCGTACTGGCTTGTACGGTTACCATTGCCGTGCGGTTGTTGGCAGTGAAACGGCATTGGAATTTACCGTTAATTCACAGAAAACGGCATAGACCGTATTTTTTCAGATAGGCAGGCGAAGTAAGGTGAAGAGAATGCGCAGGGTATGGCGGTTGGTGTTGGCAGTGGTTCTGGTTTGCGGCGGTTCGGCCGTAAGTACGGCAAAAACGATTTTATATGTGCCGCAGGATGATCGACCGGTGGATTTGGCCTATACGACGGAAACGGCACGTGCCGCCGGCTATACCGTATTGACGCCGCCGGCGGCGTATCTTTCGGGAGCCTCGTTTACGGGGAATGCGGAGGCGCTGGCGTCGTGGGTGGAAGCTCATGCGGGACAGGCGGATGCAATGGTACTGTCTATGGATTCGCTGTTATATGGCGGGTTGGCCGATTCCCGTAAGCACGGGGAGGCGATGCCCGTGTTGCAGCGGCGGCTGCAACGGGTGGAACGGTGGCATCGGCAGTATGCGCAAGTGCCGATTTATGCGTTCAGCACGGTCATGCGCAGCCCGTGGGCGGGCGGCCGCGGGGTGGAGCCGGCGTATTATTTAACCTACGGAAGAAGTATATATTCGTTAGCGGCGTTGCAGTACAAGTGGCACACGGGAACCTTGTCCGCGGCGGATAAGCAGGCTATGTTTCAGCTTATGGGACAGATTCCGTTGGAATATTTGCAGGATTGGTACAGCCGTCGGCAAAAAAATATGGTCCTGAATGAGCGATTAATCGAAGATGCCCGGAACCATGTGTTCACGTATTTTTGTTTGGGGCATGATGATAATTCACAACATACACAATCGTCCTTGGAGGTGGCGTATTTGGAAAAAATCGCCGCCGCCGCGGGAGTTACCGATTTTGCATCCTTTCCCGGTGCGGATCAGCTGGGATTATTGTTAATCGCCCGGGCGCACAATGATTTTCAGCAACGGCATCCGACCGTGCAGGTGCTGTATCCGTTGGGAACGGGCGGGGAAACGGTGCCCCGGTATGACGGGCAAGCCGTGGAAGATACGGTTGCCGCCCACATTCAAGCGATCGGCGGTCGGGAAGTTACGACCGGGCGCCCCGATTTGTTGTTGGCCGTGTATACGCCGTTGCTGCGCGGGGACGGCGAAGCGGCGACGGTGGACAATGTGCCGATTATGTCGGCGTCGGCGCGGACGTTTTTGCAACAGATTCGCCGGGCGACACGGCAACATATTCCGGTCAGCATTGTGGATTTGACTTTTTCCAACGGTTCGGACAACACGTTGTTGTACGGCTTATATACACAGCACATGTTGTATACGCCGACCGCGTATAACGGCTGGAATACGGCGGGAAATGCTATCGGTTACGGCATAGGACAGGGAATTTTGGCTGCGTCGATGACGGCGGCAGATAGAAAAAATATGTTGGCTGTGCAGTATTTGGACAATTGGGCGTATCAGGCCAATGTACGGGATTATGTACAACGCATGCAATTAAAAATGCAACGTCATGTGTGGGAACCCTGCTATGCGGAGGAAATGACGGAATTGCAGAGTTTGGCAAAAGAACAGGTGCAACGGTACGCCCGACTGTATTTGGGCTTGGATCCGCATACGGTCGAGGTTACGTTGCCGTGGCGGCGGCTGTTTGAAGTAGCAGTACAAATTCGTCCGCAAGGCGATGTGCCGGAAGAAGCGCAAGTGCGACGGCAGTTGCGGGAAGACCGTATAAAGGCCCGGGAAGAGCGGGTGCGGGCGGCGGCCGCGGCGCTTACGCAGGCGGATGGAAATGAGCCTGCGGACGGGAAGACGCCGGCACAACTCGCGGCCCGACAGGCGTATGAAGACGCGGTTGCCGACTGGCAGCGGGAAACAGTGGCCGCCGCCGACGCCCGCACGATTCAGGAGGAAGAAGAACGGGCACAGACGCTGCGTACGTGGCAACCGCGTCTGTAAGGCGGCCGGTTGTTGTACATCCGGGGGGCGGTACGGTTGTAAAAACGGCATTCTCCCGAGCGCGGGCACAAATCCTCCATTGACAAAAGAGCTCTTTTTGAGTATAATTTCAGTGTGTGCAGTAAAGCACTCCCTAACAAATTTTGGAGGGAGGGATACAGGATGTCCGAAATCAAAGTCGGTAAAAATGAAACGTTGGATAGCGCACTTCGTCGGTTTAAACGCTCTTGCCAGAAAGCGGGCGTGCTTTCCGAAGTACGTAAGCGTGAGCATTATGAAAAGCCGAGTGTACGTAGAAAGAAGAAGTCCGAAGCAGCACGGAAACGGAAGTTCAGAGCATAAGGGTTCGGAAACAGAAGGTGATGACATGTCGCTGAAAGAAGAATTGCTGCAGGATATGAAAGCGGCGATGAAGGCAAAAGCTGACGGAAAGACGGCATTGTCGGTGATTCGTATGGTTCGTTCCGCAGTTCGCAATAAGGAAATCGATGAAAAAATTGAACTCGATGACGCCGGTGTAGGTGCGGTTATTGCGAAGGAAATGAAGCAGCGCAAAGAATCGTTGGCGGAGTTTGAAAAAGCGGGTCGTAACGATTTAATTTCTCAAGTTCAGGCGGAAATTTCCGTGTTGGAAAAGTATATGCCGAAACAACTTTCTATAGAGGAAGTACGACAACTGGTACAGACGGTGACAGCCGGAAAACCGGATTTAAAAATGGGCGACGTCATGAAAGCGGTTATGCCGCAAGTCGGCGGTAAAGCGGACGGACGCGTCGTTTCGCAGGTAGTAAAAGAAGTTTTGCAAAATAAATAAAGGAATGCAAGTAAACGCTTGACAAACCTAAAATTTGATTGTATCATAAGTACATGATTTGCAAAATAAAATAAGAACGAGAGTCAAAGAAGACTCCGCACTCCTTCGGGAGCGGAGTCTTCTTTTTTTTTCGTAAGGAGGAATTTTTATGACAAAAGACGGTTTGGTGTATGTAATTCCCGCCGGGAAGTACGGCAAAGAAGGGGTATTGGCTTTATTACGGCAACATCCGGAAATCAAATTTGTGTCGTTGGTCGGTATTGATTTGGCCGGGAATGATACGGATGAAAAAATTCCCGTATCCTTATTTTTTGAAGACTATGATAAATTTTTCAATGCGGCCGCCTGCCAAACGGACGGTTCCTCCGTCGTCCTGCCGGGGATTGCCACCTTGGCCAATGCGCGGGTGGATATGAAAGCCGATCCGGGTGTGAATTGGTTCGTCGATTATAATGACGAAAATATGGACGCCGTCACCGGCAAGCCCGTAGGGACGTTGCGGATTCCCGCTTTTTTACAGCATGCGACAGGGTATATTGATTCCCGGTCCGTGTTGCGCAATACGACAAATTATGTCGGTAATAAGATAAAAGAATTGATTCGGCAATACGGCATACAGGGGCTCGCAGTGACGGCGGAAGATATTGACAAGATTGTGTTTACGACTGCTACGGAATTGGAATTTTGGGTAAAAACACCCAGTCAGGAAGTGGCGACCCGCCTTCTTTCGGCGTCGCAGAAATTGCAGGAACAATATTGGCAACGCACGCACGGCGTCGTGCGAACGGCTTTGGAACAGACCATAGAACGATTGGCACAGTACGGGCTGGAACCGGAAATGGGGCATAAAGAAGTCGGCGGTATTAAGGCGCATATTGACGATTCGGGAAAATTGATTTTCGTCTTGGAACAGTTGGAAGTGGACTGGAAATATGCTTCCGATCCGGTGCAAACGGCGGACAATGAAATTCAGGCGCGCATCATTATTCGCGAAGTATTTCGGGAAAACGGCCTGGAAGTTACATTTCAGGCAAAACCGATTCACGGCGTGGCCGGCAGCGGCGAACATACGCATGTGGGCATCGGTGCCGTATTGAAAAACGGAAAATTTATTAACCTGTTCAATCCGCACGACATGCATACGGAATTTTTATCGCCCCTCGGGTATGGCGCATTAATGGGGATTTTAAAACATTATGAAGTAATTAACCCGTTTGTATCTTCGACTACGGATTCGTTAAATCGTTTAAAACCCGGATTTGAAGCGCCCGTATGCATCGTTACCGCCTTGGGGGGCGAACGGCCCGACGTGCCGACCCGGAATCGCAGCGTGTTGGCGGGCCTGATTCGCAGTGTGGAAGCGCCGTTGGCCACGCGGATTGAAATGCGGGCGCCGAATCCGTTTACCAACACGTATATTGCCATTGCCTTATTCTACCTGGCGGCGCTGAACGGGATTACATACGCCCTGAAAGAAGGGAAAACGTCGGCGGAATTGTTGGCGGAATTGTCTAAAAAACCGGGAGAAAAAGCGGCATACTTGGAAACGGATCGGGCGTATCGTTCGGAAGTAGATGTTTTTGAACATTTCGGAGAAGAAGAACGCAGCGCCATGTTCGGCAAAGCGCCGCGAACGGTTTGGGAAAATTTCCAAGCTTTGAACCGGTACCCGGAAAAATTGGCGGCCTTAGTATGCCCGGCATTTGAAAAGCGGATTATGGATTCGTTTGCCTTGGGAGCGCTGAATCGTTGGGCGTTGGAATTACAATATCGCAGTGTGCCGGAAAACTTGGCCAAAGTCATTGCCGCCAAGCAGCTGCACGGCGAAGGGGACGGCAATCCGCTGGAAGAAGCGCGGTGGCGGACGATCAATGCGTTGCGCACGGAATTGGGCCGGGATACGGACCGCGGCCTGTCTATTTTTTCGCGGATCAAGAACGCCCTGGCGGCCAAGGATTATGATACGGCTTCCGATTTAATGGTAGTCATGAATGACAAAATGGATGAGTTGGACGAATTATATTATGAATATTCTCATAATGCATTTTAATGGCGTTTGACGACGACCGACAACACCCCGTCTTTATAAGGCGGGGTGTTCGGCATGCAGCCGGCGACGACGAGGAGCAGGTTTCTTATATATCGTGCCATAGAAAACGACTATGTTGACAGTGTCGTTATTCGTCTTGTATAATAAGTCCGTAGTCATGGGGCTGACGGAAGCGGATTTCCGCGGGGCGCATGATACGTACCGCCGACCTTCCGGAGATTGTCCGACAGGGGCGGAATTTTTTTTAGCGGGTAAGGAGGAACGAGTATGACGGTACGGAGTGATATTGAAATTGCACAGCAGGCACAGTTGACACCGATTACGGAGGTAGCGGCCAAGGTCGGGTTGACTGCGGACGATTTGGAATTATACGGAAAATATAAGGCAAAAATTTCTTTTGCGGCCATTCGGCGGCTGCAAAAAAAAGCGGACGGAAAATTAGTTTTGGTTACGGCCATTACGCCGACGCCCGCCGGAGAGGGCAAAACCTTGACCTCCATCGGCTTGGCACAGGCCATGAATAAGTTGGGCACGTCGGCGGTCGTGGCGTTGCGCGAACCGTCCATGGGCCCCGTATTCGGGATGAAAGGGGGCGCCGCCGGCGGCGGCTATGCGCAAGTCCTGCCGATGGAAGACATTAATCTGCATTTTACCGGCGACATGCATGCGATTACGGCGGCGCACAACTTGTTGGCGGCGGCGCTGGATAATCACGTACATCAGGGAAATGCACTGCGCATTGATGTGCGGCGCATATTGTGGAAACGGGTGGTCGATATGAACGACCGCGCATTACGCAATATTGTGGTCGCCATGGGCGGCAAGGTTTGCGGATTCCCGCGGGAAGATCATTTTATGATTACCGTGGCTTCGGAAATTATGGCCATCTTATGTTTGGCGACAGACTTGATGGATTTAAAAAAACGCATGGCGGCGATTTCGGTAGCCTATGACTTGGACGGCAAGTTGGTAACCGCCGGACAGTTGGGCGTTGCCGGTGCCATGGCGATACTCCTGAAAGATGCCATCAAGCCGAATTTGGTGCAAACGTCGGAACATACGCCGGCATTGATTCATGGCGGTCCGTTTGCCAATATTGCCCATGGTTGCAATTCGATTATTGCCACTAAATTGGCGCTGAAAATGGGGGATGTGGCAATTACGGAAGCCGGGTTCGGCGCGGATTTGGGAGCGGAAAAATTTATGGACATTGTTTGCCCGTACGGCAACCTGCAGCCGCATGCGGCCGTTTTGGTGGCGACCGTGCGTGCGTTAAAATTGCACGGCCATGCGGATCCGCACGACTTGGCAAGCGAAAACACGGCAGCCCTGCAAGCCGGCCTGGACAATTTGGCCAAGCATCTGGACAATTTGCAACAGTTCGGCGTACCTGCCGTGGTCGGCATTAATCGCTTTACGTCCGATACGGAACGGGAAATTCAACTGTTGCGCACGTGGTGTGCGGAACGGGATATACCGGTGGCGATTAATACGTGTTGGCGCGACGGCGGCGACGGCGGCAAAGAATTGGCGCAGGCCGTATTGCAGGTTTTGAAACAGGAAACACGTCCCGTTCATCCTTTATATGAGGCGCAGACCGGGATTGCGGAAAAAGTGAAAACCGTCGTGCAGCGTATATACGGCGGCGAGGACGTCGTATTCACGAACAAAGCGAAAAAACAGTTACAGGAAATAGAAGACTTCGGGTGGGGACATTTGCCGATTTGTATGGCCAAAACGCAATATTCCCTGTCGGATGATCCGCAGCGATTGGGCGCTCCGACCGGGTTTACCGTCACCATTGACGACGTAAGCCTTTGCACGGGGGCCGGCTTTATTGTTTGCCGCACGGGCAATGTCATGGTCATGCCGGGATTACCGAAAGTGCCGGCGGCGACGCGGATGGATATTGATGAAAACGGCAAGATTACGGGGTTATTTTAATGAACACGGACGCAGCGTGGCGGCAGCAATCGTTGGACGCGTTTTTGCAGGCCACCGCTTCTTCCGCTCCGGCTCCCGGCGGCGGCGGTGTGGCCGCCTTGACGGCGGCTTCGGCGGCGGCGTTGTTGGAAATGGTGGCGAATTTGACGCTTCATAAAGCGGGATATGAAGACGCACAAGCGGTAATGGCGGACATCCTTACGCGGGCACGGCAATTGCGACAGGAATGTCTGGCCGGGATTGCCGCGGACGGCGCCGCTTTTCAGCAGGTCATACAGGCGGTGCGGTTGCCCAAGGATACGCCGCGGCGCGAGATGCTGGTGCAGCAAGCCTTTCAGGAGGCGGCGCGCGTGCCGTTCCGATTGGGAAAAAAGATGTTTACCTTGTCGGAATTGGCTGTACAAGCTGTAAAATGGGGGAATAAATGGGCCATTACGGATGCCGCCATTGCGGCCTTACAGGCCCGCGCGGCCATGCGCGCTTCCTTTTACAGTGTGCGCATTAATTTACAATCCGTTCATGACGAAGCCTTTGTGGCGCAGCTGGTACGGGAGATGCGTACCATAGAAGAACAAGCGGCCGCCCGGGAAGAACAAATGGAACGGACCTATCGGGACCGGTAAATACGGACGGCACAACGGGGAATCCCCGGACAAATAAAAAAAATCACCTGTACGGAGTATTTCGTAAAGGAGTAAAAAAAACGACGGACAGCCTGTAAGCGGGCACCTAAGAAATAACGACCATACAAGAGTAAAAATGCTCTTGTATGGTCGTTTTCTTATACGTAAGTAGCGAAATATAGGGGAGAGAGGGGATACTATTTCAGTGAATAACCGTCTTTATATCGCGTATATACATATTCATAAATCTGCCGGCGATACATAGAAATACTAATCTCATCGTCACACGCCGGTAATTCGGCCCAAAGAGTATCACGGATAAGATTACCAATCGCCGCTTTTGTTTCTTGCTTATCTGTCCAATGATCAAATTCGGCAATTTCAGTTTTTATTTTCCGGATTAGTGAGGTGGCAACTTCTTTGAGGAACGTGTTCAAGCATCTCCGGCTCAATATCCGGACTTGTCCGGCACATCGGATATTACGGCTCCGGTACCGGCCTTCCCGCCACGGACGGAAGAGGAAAAATATATCCTGATGCCATTCTTCCGGCTGCCGGAAGACACACCGGAACTTCGCTGTCGGCGTGACCATGTCCTCTACGATGTCCGGCAGAAGTAGGACTTCATCCGGACGACGGAAGGAAACGTCATCCATTACGGCTTTATCGAGAAGTTCATCGAACGCCCGGGGGAAACGTACCACATCCGGAAAATCGCCTACGACCGCCGGCATGCCGCCCGGATGGTGCAGAATCTCGAGGACATGGGCTTTACCATGGTGCCTTTCGGTCAGGGGTTCAAGGATATGTCGCCGCCGTCGAAGGAGCTGTTCAAGCTCCTGCCGGAAGGGAACATCATCCATGGCGGTAATCCCGTTCTCCAATGGATGGCCGGCAACGTGGTCATGCGCCGGGATCCGGCGGGGAATAGCAAGCCGGACAAAGAAAAATCCGTCGAAAAGATCGACGGAATCGTGGCGTCCATCATGGTACTGAACCGTTGCATTTGCAACGGGACCGGCAGCGGCAGTGTCTATGATGAACGGGGCGTTATTGCATTTTGATTTTTGTCAGCCGGCTGTAGCCACCTGGAGTTTCAGGTCGAGGGCCTGCATAAGCTTGACGAGAGTATCGAGCTTTGGCGTTGTCTTCAGCGTCTCGATACGGGCTACCGAGGACTGGGGGATACCGCATCGCTCTGCAAGGGCGCGCTGGCTGATGCCCAGTTCCTGTCTCCGCCGGATGATGGAGGAAACAATGTCGCTTACTTCTTCGATTTCTTCCATATTGCGGCGTTCTTCTTCGCTGACGGTCTTTACATGATTCTTATAGTCTTCCCAGGTTCTCATTGTTTTGCCTCCTTCTGGCGGATGTAATCGTCGCGTTCTGCTTTGGCACGGGCGATTTCCCGTTTCGGTGTTTTCTGTGATTTTTTGCGGAAATGATGGAGCAGTACATACTGGCTCTCGTCATAGTAAAAATAAAAGACCCGGTTGTTTCCTGGACGCAGTTCCCAGATGTCTTCTTCCAGATGTTTGGTGATATTGACCGGCAGATTGGTGCCGTTTTTGGCGAGCAGGTCGATATAGAAGATAATTTGGTTGTATTGGATACGGGCATCTTTGCTGCTTTTGCTTTTCACCCGCAGGGCTTCCAGAAAATCCCAGACTTCTGATTCGCCATGCTGGTTCTCATAAAATTCAATCTTGTACATCATGATCTCCTTTATTGTTCCTATTTGAATGATAGCATAAATGCTATCAAAAGGCAAGGGAGGCAAAGCTGCATCGATTCATTGCATTTTTGATTTATACATATTCATAAATCTGCCGGCGATACATAGAAATACTAATCTTATCGTAACACGCCGGTAATTCTGCCCAAAGAGTATCACGGATAAGATTATCAATCGCCGCTTTTGTTTCTTGCTTATCTGTCCAATGATCAAATTCGGCAATTTCAGTTTTTATTTTCCGGATTAGTAAGGTGGCAACTTCTTTGAGGAACGTGTTCAAGCAGCTCCGGCTCAATATCCGGACTTCGGCCGGCATCCGCCGGATACCGGAACAGGTCTACGACAAGGGTAATCTTTCCATTGACCGGGATTCTCTGCGGGGACGGATGTGCTACGGCGGGCCGGACTTGTCCGGCACATCGGATATTACGGCTCCGGTACCGGCCTTCCCGCCACGGACGGAAGAGGAAAAATATATCCTGATGCCATTCTTCCGGCAGCCGGAAGACACACTGGAACTTCGCTGTCGGCGTGACCATGTCCTCTACGATGTCCGGCAGAAGTAGGGCTTCATCCGGACGACGGAAGGAAACGTCATCCATTACGGCTTTATCGAGAAGTTCATTGAACGCCCGGGGGAAACGTACCACATCCGGGAAATCGCCTACGACTGCCGGCATGCCACCCGGATGGTGCAGAATCTGGAGGACATGGGCTTTACCATGGTGCCTTTCGGCCGGGGGTTCAAGGATATGTCGCCGCCGTCGAAGGAGCTGTTCAAGCTCCTGCCGGAAGGGAACATCATCCATGGCGGCAATCCCGTTCTCAAATGGATGGCCGGCAACGTGGTCATGCGCCGGGATCCGGCGGGGAATAGCAAGCCGGACAAAGAAAAATCCGTCGAAAAGATTGACGGAATCGTGGCGTCCATCATGGTACTGAACCGTTGCATTCGCAACGGGACTGGCAGCGGCAGTGTCTATGATGAACGGGGCGTTATTGCATTTTAGAATAAATCACTGTGACTTCCCGTACGGGTCAGCGTCAACGTTAGAATGTCGGTCTCGACTTTGTAAATCAGCAACCAATCCGGCAGAATATGACATTCACGGAAACCGGCGCAGTTTCCCGACAGGGCATGATCCCGATACTTGGCAGGAAGCAATTGCTCCATCACAAGACAGTCAAGTACTTCCTGAAAAAGCTCCGGGGTATGCCCGGGCTGCTTGATTACCCGCTTGTAATCCTTGCGGAATTGTTTGCGGAAGCGGATCTTAAGCATTCAGGATCTCCATGACATCTTCAACAGAATCATAAGTCTTGCTGAGATTGCGATGATGATTTACATCGTCAACAGCTCTTAAGGTCTCCAGCTCATTAGGCGAAATGCGCAGATCAAACGGGATACCGCCATAGCGGACAACGGTGCGCAGGAACATATTGATTGCTGTAGAAGTCGGGATACCCAAATTCGCAAAAATAGTTTCTGCCTGATGCTTTAAATCTGCATCGACACGAAGATTCAGCGTTTTTGTATCAGCCATATGAATCAACTCCTTTTATTGATATTATAAAGCTAAATGAGGAAAATGTAAAGCAATTTACTTTACAATATAAGGACGGAGATAGTATGCAAATCCTATTTTTATCCGGCTTGTTCCGTACCGGGGACAAGCCTCAGAACTATTATATCGACACGGATTTCCGTTACCTGTTCGGCTCTTCTTCCGGTGGCAAGACGGTCAATCAGTTCACGGCCATGCAGACGACGGCGGTGTACGCCTGTACGGAGTATTTCGTAAAGGAGTAAAAAAACGACGGACAGCCTGTAATCGGGAACCTAAGAAAAAACGACCATACAAGAGTAAAAATGCTCTTGTATGGTCGTTTTCTTATACGTAAGTAGCGAAATGCAGAGGAGAGAGGGGATACTATTTCAGTGAATAACCGTCTTTATATCGCGTATATACATATTCATAAATCTGTTGGCGATACATAGAAATACTAACCTCATCGTAACACGCCGGTAATTCTGCCCAAAGGGTATCACGGATAAGATTATCAATCGCCGCTTTTGTTTCTTGCTTATCTGTCCAATGATCAAATTCGGCAATTTCAGTTTTTATTTTCCGGATTAGTGAGGTGGCAACTTCTTTGAGTTTCTTAATATCCGCTTTGCTCAAATCATCACGGAACAACATATCATACAGAGAAAGCTCCTCATCACTTGCAAGGCCTTCACGGACATAGCGTTGTTCCTCTTGGCTCATTTGGTTCGCCAAATCTATCAATTCCATAAAAGTCTTCTCAATGGTGGCTCTGTCCTGCTCACTATTATACGTATCGATAATTTTCTGATAGCGTTCGTAGTAGTCAATGCGATCAGGATTAGTAAAAAGCATACGGTCAAGTTTCTGCCGGATTACTTCCTCTAAATCCTTCAAAACAAGGTTCTTTTTCTTAATTTTTGCGAACTCTCTGCGAAGAAGGTCAAAGTTAATGGCACTGATATCAAACCTGCGTGGCGTTTCATGCACCATAGCAGGTGTATGATGAATCTCCACATACTCACTTATAATTCCATTAATTTCAATCATAAGGTCAGTAGTATTGGTATGCTTACGCTTTTTTTGTAGTTCAGCATAGATAGCGGCGATCGCTTCATACTGCTTGCGAGTATGACCGGTGATATCATCTCTGTCCGTATATTTCATTAGACGATTCAATTCAGAAGCATAGGTGGTATATGTTTTTTTATCCTCAAGCGAACCGCATACTGCATTCGCCGCTTCTTGAAGGGAGGATAATTTCATAAAATTTTCAGCATGGATAAGCATTTCCAAATCAAAATCACGGTCACGCAAGAATGTATCTGTTTTCCCAATAGTTTCGATAATACGAGCAATGAGTTCGTCCTTATCTACGGTAGGGTCCAAGCCACCACTTCCACCTACATTAGCAGTATAATCTGCCAAAGCCTTTCGTAACGATTTTACGATTCCAATATAATCTATAATTAAACCATTGCTTTTGCCTTCGCTTACACGGTTGGCACGTGCTATAGTCTGCATAAGGGTATGAGCCTTTAAAGGCTTGTCGAGATATAGGCAGGAAAGGCATTTCACATCAAAGCCGGTCAGCCACATGGCACATACAAAGACCACACGGAGCGGATTTTTTGAATCCTTAAATTCTTTATCTAATTCACGCGTTTCCATCTTAGTACGATGCGTCTTGATGTCTAACCCCCACTTTTTAAATGTTTGGATTTCATTCTGTTCCTGACTGATGACAACCGCCATTTCCGTGTCTTCCAGCCATTTAATTTTTCTTTCCAATTCAAGCGCTTCTTGTTGACCGGCAGCTTTCAAACTTGCTTTTATATGGTTGATTTCTGCTTGCCAATAGTCCTGAACATAATTATACATACGAACGCAGGTAACCTTATTTAAGCAAACGAACATAGCTTTTCCGCTTGTCCACAAATCAGAATAGTGCTTTACAAAGTCTTGTGCAATAGACTTTAATCTGGGCTCGGCTGTGAGTAGGTGAATTTCTTTTGCAAATTCAGCTTCCAGCTTATCCTGTTGGTCAACATCAATGTCGGCATTTTCGATCGCCTCAAGAATTCGATTGGTGATTTCAGGATTATGTAAATCTACAATCTTTTCTCCACGATTCTCATAGTAAAGAGGGACCGTAGCACCATCTTCCACCGCTCTCTTAAAATCATAGACTGATACATACCCGCCAAAGGTACGAGCAGTAATATTATCACCGGAAAGTAACGGTGTACCGGTAAAGCCGATGCGGGCAGCAGTAGGCAACAACTTCATCATCGTATCCGCAAAGATACCATACTGGCTACGATGCGCTTCATCCGACATGATAATGATATCGTGATCAGGATAGATAGGCTTTTCATTGGGTTTATTAAACTTCTGAATCAATGTGAAGATAAAGCTCGGATTTCCCTGCAGTTTCCTCACCAGGTCATCGCCACTTGTGGCAATAAACTGTGAAGCCTTTATATCCTTACCAAGAAGTCCGCAATTCTCGAAAGTATCACTAATCTGACTATTCAGTTCATCACGGTCCGTAAGGATAACGAAGGTTGGCGTTCCTTCCATCTTTCTTCGTACCTTTTTAGCAAAAAACACCATGGAATAACTTTTACCGGATCCTTGGGTATGCCAAAACACGCCGAGCTTACCATCATTAAGATTTCTATTTGCATACGCTTTCATCGCTTCGTTCACACCGAGGTATTGGTGGTTACGAGCCAGTATCTTTGCCGTGTGTCCGTCAGAATGATCATATAGGATAAAATTTTCAAATAAATCAAGGAAGTTTTCTTTCTTACAAATACCGCGAAGCATAGTTTCAAGCGCCACACTTCCTCGGTCTTCTTCGGCAAGACGCTTCCATTCATGAAAGAATTCATACTTACTGCCCAGGGTACCCACCTTTGCTTCTGTTCCGTTGGAAAGCATAAGAAAGGCATTGTAATAGAATAAGTGAGGGATAGTATCCAGATAATCGGTGTAGTTATCTTCATAGGCATTCTGCACATCCACCGTATTTTTCTTGAGCTCTACAAACAGGAGGGGAATACCATTTACAAAGCCTACGATGTCCGTTCTTCTGCGATATAAATCTCCATGAATCTTAAGTTCTTTGATGGCAAGAAAATAATTGGTATGGGGATTTTTAAAATCAATCACCATCGCCTTTTTCATTTCCGTTTGTCCATTTGGCTTTTTGACGGTAACAGGAATGCCATCACGAATCAAAAAATATTTTTCTTCATTCACCCGGAGTAGGGAAGAAGTAGACAATCTCTTCTCTAAAACCTGCCGGGCCTCAAGTATCTGGTTTTCATGGATCCAGGGATTAAACTTTCTAAGGGCCTCGTAAAAATAGCGAGTCAGTAAAATATCCTTATAGCTTTCTCGACCGAACGAACCATGTTTGCCTAGGTCCTCTGTATTATAGGCCAACTGAACATCCCAGCCTAATTCATCACGCAGTAAATTACCTGCACTTTCCTGAACAAGGATATTTTCAGAATACTCATAGCTCATGATTTGCCACCTCCATCTTTAATTTATTATTTGAAGCTCCCAATAGCTGTAATTTCATCATTCTTTCTTGAACATTCTTCTGAGAGTTTGCATTCTTTATAAATAGTGGGGACTTATTATCAGATTTACTGATGAGCATCCATAGTAATGTAAAATTCTTTACCTGATCATCATTTAATTTCATTGCAATAGCTAAAATCTCAGTTAAAGAATTCGCATCTAAAAACATAAACAACTTTCTTAACAGACCTGCAATCAAATCAGATACTTGTACATATATATTCTCGTGTGACTTTACAAACTTCCAGTTATTAAGTTGAATACCATTTCCATATAATTCCAAATCAGCTATTTGCTTTTGCACTGTAGGTTCTTCGTCAAATATGTGATTTGACTTACTGAATATTTCACATCTTTCTGTATAGAAGAGATAATATTCTTGAATTAACATAAACGGTTCATTATCTTGAACAAAAATCAACCTACCAAGCTTTCCTGCAGCTTTTAGCATTTGTCGAAGTAGTTCCAAGAAGAAATCGGGAGCATATTCGCTATCGTCATTATATGCCCATATCAAGGAGCATAGTTCATTACAAAACGTAAATACATCCTTAACATCAGGATATGTATGTCTTATGAAAATATCTATTACTTCGTCTTGATGCTCAATCACAAAATCATACAAAGCACCTTTGATAGCCCACATATACATGAGGCACTGAGGATGTGTTTCCCAAAGGGAGTCCACAATATCAACTAATGAATAATAAAGGTTGTTCAATGCACTGTAGTGAATATACAAACCACTTCTGCTTAACCATTTCAAAAATCCCGTGACTCTTTTACTGCCTATGAAAGATTGGAAATCTCTTGAATTATGATATAGGTGTTTGAACTTTAATTCCTTTTGACCTTCCTTATAGTCTAGTGCTGTATATAATGAGGGAACATCAATGTCAAAAGATGTACCTTCATGTGCAACACCAGCTAATACAAAATCACCCTTCAGTGCATCGATATTATTAAATCCTGTATCCGTAAGAGTAAACTTTCTGCAGTTACCACTCTCATCGTAATAGAAAGTCATTTCTTCTTCAAAAGGTGGTATACCATTCAAATCAAACACAGCCTTCTTTTGGCCTTCAACATTGATTCTTGTCATGCCTACACCTCGATTTCTCCGCTCATTAGTTTGGGTGATAAGCGGTCACGTGCCTGTTGCAGTAAAATAACCTGCTCTGATAAACTTGCAATATTGTCAATGATTGGTTGGATTTGCTTGTTAAACCTTTCTGCTATTTCCAAATCAGGGATAATAACTGGCATGTTCCTCATATCATTCCAACGTACATAAGGCATTGTAGTGCCGACAGAAATTTGTGTTGCGTAATCAACTGTGTCTTTTGTGAATAAAAGCATAGCAAGGTAAGACCAATATGATGGATCTTTTGCGTTTAGAACAAAACAAGTAGTTCTTGTTAATCCTTTATCTCTTGCCACTACAACTTTATGAAAGTAGGGACGCATAGCACCAAAAATAATATCTCCTTTCTGAAATCCTATAAGAGAACTTTTAGCAAGTGATACGTCATTCACCTGAATATAACCAAGTGATTTCTTTGGGATACAATCTATTGGTAGATAATACTTATAATTATCTCTTTTCTCTTTCTTTTCTTTTTTGCCAGAATTTATAGCTACATCTCCAAGAACCCCAAAAGTCCAGCCCTCAGGCACACCATCGACAATCTCCACATCCTCATATCCCGGAAAATGCAAATCCACAAACCACTCCTTATAAAGCCTCCGGGCTGCTTCTTCGAGAAGTTTAATTTGTTTTTGGTTGTTTTCGATTAGGTCATCATAGGATTTTAGTATATTACCTATTTTCTTTTGTATTGCTAAATCAGGACAAGGAAAAGACAGACCTTTGATGTGTGCTGGACTTATATTTGCTTGATTTGCAGCACCCCCTGCTTTAGCAGCAAGTTTGATTTTTACCGCATCTTGAGAAAGATAATAATAGATATAGTTTATATCAGCTTCGGCATTAGCTTTGATGGTTATTTTCCCTACACGCTGGTTTAATAATGTTGAGTCAGAATACTTTACTCTTGCAACACGACCTACTACAGATGTCCATTGATTAATATGAGATCCGGTCATAGCAATCAATACATCGTCATAGGAAAGCATAAATTTCTTTTGTTTTTCAGCCACCTCATTTGAAACATATGTTAAATCATCTAATGTTACGCAAGGAGGACTAATATTCTTTATTTTAATAATAGGTACACCATTATCTACAAAATCTTTTGTTTTAAAAGCAAAACCTGAGAGTATATCAATGTAATCACCTAATAATTCTTCTTTATAACTCATAACCCCATCTCCTTCAAATTCTGCGAGATGGTATCCATGAGGTCATTTGATTCTGCTTGTAAAGACAATAATTCCTTGTGGATTTCAGCCATGCGTTCTTCAAAGTCCAACCCATCATCTTCAACCGGTGCCACGCCGACATAGGCTCCCGGCGTCAGTGACCAGCCTTTTTCTTCAATCTCCGAAAGGGATGCTATTTTACAAAGACCGGGAACATCGGCATAGACGCCGTCGCCGAATTTTTCATAGAGCCGGTTGGCTTCCTTGGCGATGGTGAGGGTTTCGGTAATTTCTGCAATCTTTGCATCATAGGCTTCCTGCGTTTTTCTCTTTTCACGCTTTTCAGCTGCTTCGACTGCTTTCTTGGCTTCTACCCGAAGGACTTTTGCTTTCTCTGATAATTCATGTACCTGTTCGGCGAACGCCTTATCACTGCCCAGAGCAGCGTGATATTCATTAAGAAGGGCCGCGTATTTATCGACCTCACCACGATAGAGCCATACAATGGCATTCAAGTTTTTAAGTTGCCAATCCGTCCATTCGTTCAGCGTACGGTCGACAACTGTATAATAATTTCTGGCATCGATGAAAAGAACCTTGTCCTTGATAGGCGCCGCTTTTCCCTTATCAAAGAACCAAAGGGAACAAGGTAATGATTTGGTATAGAAAAAGTTATTCCCTACACTAACCATGGCATCGACATGACCGGTTTTCACAAGACTTTCTCTGATGGTTTTATCTTTGCCTTGACTATCGGTAGCAGAGGAGGCCATGACGAAACCGGCACGACCTGTTTCGTTCAGGTAACTATAGAAGTAAGAAATCCAAAGATAATTCGCATTTCCCACTTCTTTATGTTTATTAATGCTTGGCATACCGAACGGCAACCGCTTGGCACTTTCACAGGATTCGGCCTTTACCTTGTCTACATTGAAAGGGGGATTTGCCATTACATAATCGCAACAACCGGCAAGGTTGTGGGCATCGTAATAGAAAGTATTCGCTTGGTCACCGGATTTGATAAGGACTGTTAGTCCATGAACTGCCATATTCATCAGGCAAAGCTGCGCATTATATTCAACCTTTTCCTGACCATAAAAAGTCATGGTGCTGGTTGCATTCATTCCTGTAGCATTGACAAAATCCCCTGATTGAATGAACATACCGCCGCTGCCGCAGGCCGGGTCGAGTAAGACGCCACCGGTAGGTTCAATAATATTAACAATCATCTTGACAAGCGATTTAGGTGTGAAGAAAACACCGTCATCTGATGCGATGTTCTTGGCAAATTTATTTAAGAAGTACTCATAGATTCTGCCGATAATATCGCCGCCGATTTCATCAAGAGCAGCGTTATTAAAGATACGAAGAAGATCTGATAAAATCTCATCAGAGAAATCAGTATAGCTGTTAGGCAGTACACCCACTAACTGTTCTCTCTGGTCTTCGATGAGCTGCATAGCGTTATTGACTACTTCTCCTAAACTAGTCATGCTGTGACCGTCTTTATTAACAAGTCCGGCAGCAGAAATATCTTCCGGAAGATTCAACAAGTAATCATACTGTGCTTCTTTAGGAAGATATAAGGCACTTTTTGCTGCGAAATCACTTGCCTCAACAGGCATCACGCGACCGCCGCGAGAGGGACGTCCTTGTAAGATTTCTCGTTCCACCATTTTGTATCTGCTATAGGCGTAGCGTAGGAAAATCAGTCCCAGTACAGGCATACAATATTGATTGGATGTCAGCTTGGAACCGGCACGCAATAAGTCCGCAGATTCCCATAAATCCGATTCAAGTTTTCTTATATTAATCATTTTAATCATCCTTCGCAGTAAATTCCCACATATCATTGGGCGTGCAGTGTAACGCCGTACGGAGGCCCGCCGCTTTTGCCGGCGATAGATATTGACCCGTGCGCAATTTAGTAATAATATTCGCGGAAATATTGCTCATTCTCATTAAAACCTGATTGGAAATATCTTTTTCCGGTATACGATGTACGCGTTTGTTAGCATGGAAAGCCATAGGGGTCTCCTTATTTTCTCCATTCATACTAGCACGATGCCGGGAATATAGCAACGCGGTAAACGCTTGTTTGCTTCCTATGACCGGGAACCGATGGCACCGGCGAACCGGCGCGAAGTCCTCGCAGGATGTATTTCGGGCGCACAAGAAGAAGGCCGTACGGCAGAGGCTTTCCGGAAAGCCGTTCTCTACGTAAAAGCGACGTAGCCGGTAGCAGTACCGATTACGCCGCTAATAGTTTAGGTAGTAAATCTCTAAGTGCATGCCCTTTACGGGCGATTGTTTGTACGATGCTCAGACATTAAAGCGGAAATAGGTTACGTCGCCGTCCTGCATGAGGTACTCTTTTCCTTCCAAGCGGACCAGGCCTTTTTCTTTGGCCGCCTGTTCGCCGCCGCAGGCAATCAGGTCGGTATAGGATACGATTTCGGCACGAATGAAGCCCCGCTCTATATCGGTATGGATTTTTCCCGCCGCTTTTTGCGCTTTCGTGCCTTTGACAATGGTCCAGGCACGCACTTCATCGGCGCCGGCCGTAAAGAAATTAATCAATCCCAAGAGGGAATAGCCGGCTTTGATCAGCTTGGTCAATCCCGACTCGGAAAGACCTAATTCTTCCAGAAAGGCGGCGGCTTCGTCGTCGGGAAGTTCGGCGATTTCCGCTTCGATTTTAGCGGAAACGGCCACGACTTGCGCCCCTTCGGCGGCGGCGAAGGCGGTCAGTTTCTGTACCAGCGGATTGGCGTCCGGTTGCGCCGCTTCGTCTTCCGCTACATTAGCAATGTATAAAATCGGTTTGATGGTGAGGAGATTTAATTCTTTCACGGTCTGTTTTTCTTCGTCCTGCAGGGCTACTTTGCGGACCGGTTCGCCCGCTTCCAGGGCGGTAAGAATTTTTTGCAGCACGGCCAATTCCGCCTTGGCCGCTTTGTCGCCGCATTGCGCTATTTTGGCGAGGCGATCGACGCGGCGCTGTACCGTTTCCAGATCGGCCAAACATAGTTCCGTATTGATGATGTCAATATCACGCAACGGATCGACGGATCCGGATACATGGGTAATGTTGTCGTCTTCAAAGCAACGAACCACTTCGGCGATGGCATCGGTTTCCCGAATATGGCTGAGGAATTTATTGCCCAGCCCTTCGCCTTTGGAGGCGCCCGCTACCAGTCCGGCAATATCGACGAACCGCATGACGGCGGGAATTGTTTTTTTTGGATGATACATGTTGGTGAGGGTGCGGAGTCGCGCATCCGGCACTTCCACTACACCCACATTCGGTTCAATGGTACAGAAGGGGTAATTGGCCGCTTCCGCACCGGCTTTGGTAATGGCATTAAATAAGGTACTTTTGCCGACATTCGGCAAGCCGACAATGCCTACTTCTAAATTGGTACTCACTGTTATACCACCTTTATCGGAATAATTTCAGATCGGCAATCCGCGCGATGGCCCGGATTGTATTTTCACGAGTGCCGAAAGCGGTGAGTCGCAAATACCCTTCGCCGTGCGGTCCGAAGCCTTCTCCGGGAGTGGTTACGACGTGCGCTTTCGTCAGCAGTAAATCAAAGAAATCCCAGCTTTTCATGCCGTTCGGGGTTTGTACCCAGGCATAGGGCGAGTTGGTCGCGCCGTACACGGTAAAGCCCGCGTTTTGTAAGCCGTCGCGAATAATATGGGCATTTTCCATATAATAGGCGACATCCGCCAGGCACTGCGCCCGGCCTTCCGGGGAATAATAGGCTTCGGCGGCGCGTTGCACGACATACGGCGTCCCGTTGAAGAAGGTGCATTGCCGCCGATACCAGAGCGGATTCAGGGCGACCGCCCGGCCGTCCGCCGTGTACGCTTTACAAGCATGCGGCACGACTACGTAGGCGCAACGCGTACCGGTAAAGCCGGCACATTTGGAATAGGAGCGAAGCTCAATGGCCACTTCTTCGGCACCGGGAATTTCAAAAATGCTGTGCGGTACATCGGCTTCGGTAATATAGGTTTCATATGCCGAATCGTAAATAATAATGAATTTATTTTCTTTGGCCGCCTGTACCCAATCGGTCAATTCCCGGCGCGACATGGCAGTACCTGTCGGGTTGCTCGGATTGCACAAATAGACAATATCCGTCTTTTCTTTCGGCGGCTGCGCTTTAAAGCCGTTTTCCGCCGTGCAGGGCAGGTATACGACCCGGTCGTACTGCTTTTTTGCCGCATTATAGTCGCCCGTATGGCCGGCCATGACGTTGGAGTCCAGGTATACGGGGTAGACCGGATCGGCAACGGCAAAGGTCAAATCGTTCCCGAAAATTTCCTGAATGCAGGCGACATCCGTTTTGGCGCCGTCACTGACGAACACTTCATCGGCCTGCAGAGAGACGTTGCGCGATTCATAGTCGCCTTTAATAATGGCACGGCGTAAAAATTCATAGCCCTGTTCCGGGCCGTAGCCGCGAAACGTGGCGGCCTGTCCCATTTCATCTACGGCTTTATGCATGGCGGCGACAATGGCCGGCGCCAAAGGTCGGGTGACGTCGCCGATGCCGAGACGAATGATTTCGGCCTCCGCATGAGCCTCGGAAAAACGTGCCACTTTTTTGGCAATGTCGGCAAACAGGTAGTTGCCGGGAAGTTTTAAATAATTTTCATTTACGTGAGCCATAGGTAGCCCTCCTTACTTTCATACTTGTTAACATCCTCTATTTTACTACATCGCCGGCGGCTTGAAAAGAAACCGGCCGGGAGAATTGTCGACAACCTGCGCGGGTCGGCCCGGAACGGCAGCGGTCATTTACAAGGAACATAAACTCATTCATATCGCAAGGCGTCAATGGGATCTTTCAGGGCCGCTTTGCGGGCCGGATAGAGGCCGAAAAAAATGCCGGTGCCGACGGAAAAGGCAAAGGAGAGAAGAATGGGGAAGAGGGTGATTTGCGTTTCTATATTGCCGATCCCCGAAAGCAGTCGGGCCGAGAGGCAACCGACGGCAATGCCCGCTAAGCCGCCCAGGACACTGATGACGACGGATTCGATGAGAAATTGCAGCATAATGGCGGCGTAGGTTGCGCCCAGCGCTTTGCGGATGCCGATTTCGCGCGTTCGTTCCGTGACGGAAACCAGCATAATATTCATAATGCCGATGCCGCCGACCAGTAACGAAATGGCGGCAATACTGCCGAGAAACAGGGTGAGCATGGCGCCGGTTTTGTGCAGGGTTTGCTGAATGCTTTGTAAGGTCTGGACGGTAAAGTCGTCATCCTGTCCGGGTTGTATATGGTGCCGCTGTCGCATAATATTGATTACCGCGCCCTGCACGCCGTCAATATAAGGCGGCGTATCGACCTGCATCATAATGCCCTGCAAATAGGTGATGCCCAGAAGCCGTTCCTGCGCCGTTGTCAGAGGAATCAGGATGACATCGTCCTGATCGTCGCCCCAGACGGAAGCGCCTTTGCTGTCCAGGACGCCGATAATGCGGTAAGGCTGGCCGCTGATCCGTACCGTTTGCCCGACCGGATTTTGACTTTGGAAGAGTTTTTTGGCGACCGTTAAGCCGAGTACGGCCACGCGCCGGCGCGAGTGCAGATCGTCGGCGGTTAAAAAGAGGCCCGAGCGGGTCGCCAGATTGCGGATATACAAGTAATCCGGCGTGACGCCGTACAGCGTAGTCGTCCAATTTTTATTTCCCGCCACGAGGGGAACGGTCTGATTGACGACCGGGGATAAGTGCGCAATATGGGGAATTTCTTTGGCGATTGCCGCCGCATCGTCCAAGGTTAAGGTTCGGTCGGAGCCGGCGGCACCCTGTACATCATCCGAATCGGCACTGCCGGGGAGAAGCATGACCATATTACTGCCCATGCCGGAAATGGAATCGGTAATATTTTTTTTCACGCCCATGCCGATGGCCACCATAATAATGACGGCCGCCACGCCGATAATCATTCCCAGCATGGTCAGGAGGGAGCGCAGGCGATTGGCCAATAAAGAAGTCAACGCCATGTGAATACTTTCGCTAAACCACATCCATGACGACCCCCTTTCCTTCATCGCGGGTAATAGTCCCGTCACGCAGCAATAATTGCCGCTCCGCGGCGGCCGCTATTTCCGGTTCGTGGGTCACTAAAATCACGGTTTTTTTCTGTGCCTGCAAGTCTTTTAACAGGCTCATAATGTCCTGCGTAGAGCGCGTGTCCAAATTTCCCGTAGGTTCGTCCGCCATAATAAGCGGCGGATTATGAACCAGCGCCCGGGCAATGGCCACCCGTTGCCGCTGGCCGCCCGAAAGCTCGGTCGGTGTATGTTTCCGCCAAGACGTAAGGCCCACGTCGGCCAACATCCGTTCGGCGCGGTACGTCCGTTCCCGGCGCGGCACGCCTGCATAGACCAGGGGCAGGGCGACGTTTTCCAAGGCGGAAAGACGCGGTAACAGATTGAAATTTTGAAAGACGAAGCCTATATCGCGGTTACGCGTATGGGCCAATTCATCATCCGTCAATCGGGATACTTCACGCCCTCCCAGCAAATACGAGCCCGTATGGGGGCGGTCCAAACACCCGAGAATATTCATGAGCGTCGATTTTCCCGAGCCGGAAGGCCCCATCAGCGCGACAAACTCGCCGGCACGGATGGTTAAATCAATGTCCCGCAGGGCGGTGAACTGTTGCCCGCCCATCGTATAGGTTTTGCTGATATGATGGAGTATAATGATAGGTTCCGACATAAGCAACCTCTAAAATAACGAATCTTCTTCCGGCTTGGAGGCGGTAGCATAGGCCATGGCTACGCGATCGCCGAGATGTAAGCCGTTACGAATTTCTACATATTTGTCACTGTATATACCGGTCGTGACCGGTACTTGTTCCTGCGTGCCGTCCGCCTGCATTTTGGTTACCGTCGTGCCGCGGGCATCGGTTTTCAAAGCGGCCAGGGGCAGCACCGGTACATGGTCGGCAGTGGCGGTAGTAATGGCCACCCGCGCCGTCATGCCCAAGCGCAACAGATTTTCCGGATCCTGTACGGCCAGGGTCACTTCGTAGTAAATCACGGACGGCGCATTGCCCGTACGGTCGCCCGTATTGTCCGGATCCCAGGAATTATTCGTGTCCGTTTGGGAAATTTTCACGACGCGGGCCGTGAATTTTTTCCCGCCGTACGCATCGACCGTAAAGGAAGCGGTTTGCCCCGCTTTAATTTTGCCGATATCCGTTTCGTCGACTTTGGCAACAATTTGTTTTTGTCCCGTATCGGCCAACCGCATGAGGACCGTACCGCCGCCGTTCCCCTGCGAGGCCATGGTGCCGACGCTTTTGGGCGCCCCGACGACGACGCCGTTCATGGAAGCCCGAATCACGGTTTCATTCATTTCGGCCCGCGCTTCGGACAACGCGCTGACGGCGGCTTCATAATCGGCGCGGGCATCTTCCATGGCGGCCTGCGAGCCGGCCCCGGCCCGATACAGGGTCGCCGCGCGCTCGTAGACGGCCCGCGTATTGCCCACTTTGATTTGCGCCTGCACCAGTTTGGCGCGATAATCGGCATCGTCTAAAATCGCAATGACTTGGCCCGCTTTGACCGTGTCATTTTCTTTTACGCATACCTGCTTTACACGGGCCGTAATTTTGGGCACTACTTCGACCGCTTCGACCGGACTGACCGTGCCGGTCGCCGTCACCTGCGACGTAATATTCATGGCCGTGACGGTAAAGGTTTCCGTCGGCACGGCGGCGGCCGGTTGTCGGTGTTGCCGCAGATAGACCGCGACCGTGCCGAGAACGGCGACCAGTATACAGAGAATGATAATACTTATTTTTTTTCTATGCAAATTATTCATTTGGGCGCTCCTTCACGCATGATATAGGCATAGTATAGCATGTTCGGACAAAATAGGAAATGACATATACATAATAAAGGAACTCATTATCTTTTTCGGAAAACGGTTGTCAAGCGTAAAATACCTATGCTATACTACTCCATATCAGTATACTTTGTATGCGGAACTATGCAAGTGCGACGGCGGCAAAGAGAGAAAGAAGGTGGCAGTGTGGAAACACAAGAAACAAAATCTTCAGCCTTTTCGTTAGGGCTGTTATGGTTCGGCGCCGGTGTGTCGATTGCCGAAATTTTGACGGGCATGCTGGTGGCGCCTTTAGGATTCGCCAAAGGGTTGGCGGCGATTCTCCTCGGGCATATTATCGGCGGTATGGTCATGTACGGCGCCGGGCTTATCGGTGCCCGACGCCGGGAAAGCGCCATGGAAACGGTGCGTATTTCCTTCGGCCGCGGCGGCGGACGCTTTTTTTCGGTATTGAACGTCATTCAGCTTATCGGGTGGACGGCGGTCATGATTGTCAGTGCGGCCCATGCGGCCAATCTTATTCGGCCTTGGGGCATGACGACCTGGAGTGTCATTGTGGGCCTGTTAATTATTATTTGGATTGCCTTGGGGATTAAAAATTTAAACAAAGTGAATGTGGCGGTGATTACCTTGCTGTTTCTCCTGACGGTGGTTCTGAGTGTGACTGTCGGGCGGGGACACGGCGGCTTTCCGGTCGGCCCGCCGATTACCTTCGGCGGCGCCGTGGAAATGGCGGTGGCCATGCCCTTGTCGTGGTTGCCCGTGATTGCCGATTATACGCGCCGGGCCGAGCATCCGGTGCGGGGAACGCTGGTCGCCTGCACGGCGTATTTTATTGCCGGCATGTGGATGTTCCTCATCGGCATGGGGGCGGTCATTTTTACGGGCGAAAATGATATTGCCGCCGTGATGGTGAAAGCCGGATTGGGACTTTGCGGCATTCTCATTGTGCTGTTGTCGACGGTAACGACGACTTTTTTGGATGCGTTTTCCGCCGGTGTCAGTGCCCGGAGCTTATGGGATACGGCGCCGGAAAACGCGACCAAGGGCATGGCAATTATTGCCACCGTCCTGGGAGTAGTGATTGCCGTGACGGCGTCACAGCAAACGTATCAGGACTTTTTGTATTTTATCGGGTCCGTGTTTGCGCCTATGACGGCGATTTTATTGGCCGATTATTTTATTCTTCATCGGGACCGGAGCCGGGAACGGCTTAACCTGCTGAATCTGGTGTTGTGGGGTATCGGCTTTATCGTCTATCGCTGCCTTATGACGGTCGACACGCCGCTGGGAATTACCTTCCCCGTCATTGTACTCATTATGATCGGCAGTACGATTGTGCATGGGATAGAGAAAAAAATCCGCTCGTAAGAACGTGACGGGCAAAACAAAGAACCGACAAGCACGGCTTGTCGGTTCTTTGTTTGCTTACGGAGAAACTTGGGCGGCTGTTTTGCGGGCCGTACGGGGCGGCCGGGACGGCTGCTCCGTATTTTTATGGCGTCCGCCCGTACGGGCGGAAACGGTTTTGGCTTTGTCCTGCTGCTTGGGAAGCACCGCCTCGGCAGTATTGTCCTGTGCAGCTTCGTCGTCGGTCGGCGTCGGCGACGTATCGGCATCCTGATCGTCCGTATTCGCCGTCGTATCGGCAGGAGGCGCCGCTTTTTTTACGCCTGGCGGTGTACGGAACGCGGCGCTGCCGCGATCAACGGCGGCCGCCATATAATCATGCCAAATACGTGCCGGAATGGTGCCGCCGTATACGGCGCCCAGACTGCGGGACCCGGAATCGTCGCCGATCCAGACGGCGGTTACCAAATCCGGCGTATAGCCGACAAACCAGGCATCCACGTTATTATCGGTCGTCCCGGTTTTGCCGGCGGCGGGAATGCCGATATTGGCGGCGGCGCCGGTACCGCTTTGAATAACGCCTTCCAACATGTAGGTCATTTCATAGGCTTCTTTAGCGGATAAGACCTGCTTTTTTTCCGGCGGCGTTTGCGTATTGTCTTCCAACACATTATTATTTTGATCCAAAATTTTCAAAATGGCCACAGGAGCGACATGGACGCCTTCGTTGGCGAAGGTGCCGTAGGCGCCGGCCATTTCCAGCGGCGTCACGCCCTGCGTTAACCCGCCCAGGGCCATGGCCAGGTTGTTATCGCTGTCTTTCAGCGTCGTAATGCCCATTTCTTCGGCCAACGCTAAAATCCGGCGCGGCCCCACTTGATTGGCGGTTTGTACGGCAATCGTATTGACCGAGCGGATGAGCGCTTCGCGAATCGTCATGGTGCCGCTGTACGTGCGGTCGTCATTGCGGGGCGTCCACGACCCGTAAGAAATTTCTTTGTCGTCAAAGGTCGTATCCGGCGTCATCCCTTTTTGTAACGCCGCCGCATAGACGAAGGGTTTAAACGCCGACCCGGGCTGGCGTACGGCCATGGTGGCGCGGTTGAAACTGTCGTGATTGCGCCCGCCGATCATGGCCACAATATAGCCCGTATGCGGATCCAGCGAAACAAGGGCTACTTGCGGCTGGAGCAGGCCGTTTTTATCGGTATAATTGGTCGGCAGATTGCGCAGCGCGCGTTGCGCCGCTTTTTGCTTATCCAAATCCAAGGTGGTGTAAATTTTCAGACCCTGCTTATAGAGGGCGGCATCGCCGTATTTTTCCGCCACCTGCCGGGTAACATAGTCAATAAAGGCGGTCGGTTCATCATCCTGAGAGGAACGCTTCTTCGGCGCCAACTGCAAATCGGCCGCTTGGGCGGCGGCGCAATCGGCGGCGGAAATATAGCCGTATTTTTGCATTTGATCCAACACGACGTTCGCCCGTTCGTTCGCTTCTTTAGGATTATTGAACGGCGAATAGTAGTTGGGACTTTTCGGCAATCCGGCCAACAACGCGCATTGTTTCAGCGATAAATCGCTGACACTTTTGCCGAAATACGTGTTGGCGGCGGTTTGAATCCCGTACGAGCCTTGACCGAAATAAATTTCATTCATATACATTTCCAGAATTTCTTTTTTACTGTACTTTCGTTCCAATTCCAAGGCCAGCATGGCTTCCTGAATTTTACGCTTTAACGTCTGTTTTTGGGATAAAAAGGCATTTTTGGCCAACTGCTGGGTAATCGTACTGCCGCCTTGCGAAATGCCGCGGTGCAAGACATTCGCCACAAACGCCCGCGCAATACCGACGGGATCAATCCCGATATGACTGTAAAAGCGATTATCTTCGGCCGAAATGAAGGCATTTTGCAAATTGGGCGGCACCTGATTAATGTCGATGGGAAGACGATTTTCTTCCGAGTATAAGGTGGTAATCAGGCGACCGTGAATATCGAAGACTTGCGAAGAAGAAATAGGTCGCATATTGTGGGTCACGGGCGGCAAGGTTTGGTAGGCGGCAAAAATATAGCCGAATCCCAAGCCGGCAATGACCACAAGAAATAAAATCATAAGCAGGCGGAGACGATGCACGGCTCCGGACCGTTTGGCATGTTTGGCTCTGCGTCTGGGTGTATACATAAGCCCTCCCGAAAGGACGGTCGCCGGCGCGAACGTCCTGTTATGCTGAAAAATAAAACATTACATAAAGATAGCTGTACCGATTTTTTATTATAGCATATTTACCGAAAATAGCCTATCTTTTTACGCGGTGTACGTCGGACCGTATACGGGCGGCGGCAAAGAAACCCATATGGCGTATGCGGATTCGCAGAAAAACGGCGAAAATCTTGACGGATTCTCATAAATAGAGTACTATAAAAGAGGAAAGTTCGATAAATAGTATACACAATATAGCGGAGGTCAGGTCATGGATAGAGAACAGGCATTTGTATTATGGTTTGATGAAGTACATCGTCAGGATGTGGCGTTGGTCGGGGGAAAATCGTCTTCCCTGGGAGAATTGACGTCTTCTACGGCGGTGCCCGTGCCGTACGGGTTTGCCACGACGGCATACGGGTATCGGTACTTTATGAAAAAAACGGGACTGGACGGGCAGATCAAACAGATGCTGCAAGACCTGACGGACGTGGAAGATCCGGTGCAGTTACAACGCGTTACGGCGGCCATACGAAAAGCGGTGTGCGAAGCGACCATGCCGGAAGAGTTGGCGGCGGCCATTCGCGACGCCTACTTGGCGTTGGGAAAAAAAGCGGGCATTGCCGACCCGTTTGTGGCGGTTCGCTCCAGCGCCACGGCGGAAGATTTGCCGGATGCCAGCTTTGCCGGGCAGCAGGATACGTATTTAAATGTACAGGGCGCGGACACGGTGATTCAAAAAGTAAAAGAGTGCTATGCGTCCACCTTTACGGATCGGGCGACCTATTATCGGCAAAAGAAGGGCTTCGACCATTTGGAAGTGGCCCTGAGTGCGGCCGTACAGATGATGGTCTTTTCTAAAGCCGCCGGGGTCATGTTTACGGTCGATTTGGTCACGGGCGACGATTCGACGATTACCATTGAAGGCGCCTGGGGCTTGGGCGAATACGTCGTACAGGGGACGGTAACGCCGGATAATTTTAAGGTTAACAAAGAAAATTTGACCATTCTTTCCAAAATGGCCAATACCAAGCCCGTTCAATTGGTGCGCCTGCCGGGCGGCGATTGTGAAGAACGGCCGGTTCCGGAAGCGGCACAAAAAGCGTTGGTATTGACGGATGCGCAAGTAAAAGAATTGGCGAACTACGCGAAGATGATTGAAGCGCATTACGGGTGCTATATGGATATGGAATGGGGCATTGACGAACGGACGAATAAAATTTGGATTTTGCAGGCGCGGCCGGAAACGGTATGGTCGAAAAAAAATAAAGAAAAAGCGGCACCCGCCACTACCGAACGCTGCGTATTGGTAAAAGGATTGCCGGCCAGTCCCGGGCAGGCGTACGGGAAAGCCCATGTCATTTCGGATCCGGCGCAGATTGCCGAATTTAAAGACGGCGAAGTGCTGGTTACGACCATGACGGCTCCCGACTGGGTACCGGCCATGAAAAAAGCCAAAGCCATCGTCACGGATGCCGGCGGCATGACGTGCCATGCGTCGATTGTCAGTCGGGAACTGGGGATTCCCTGCATTGTGGGCACCAAAAGCCGCAGCCGGGAAGCGACCGCGGTTATTCAAAACGGGCAGGACATTACGATCGATGCGACGAACGGCATCGTGTATCAGGGCCGCGTGGCGGATTTGGTAACCCCGGCCGCCGCCGCAACGACGGCGACGCCGGCAACGGCCGAACCCGTACCGATTACGGGCACGAAAGTATACATGAATTTGGGCAATCCCGATTTGGCGGCAAAATACGGCATGCTGCCCTGCGACGGCATCGGCCTGATGCGGGAAGAATTTATTTGGACCACCTTTATTCATGAACATCCGTTGTATTTGTTGGAAACCGGTCATCCGGAACGCGTGACGGATCAGTTGGCGGAAGGGATTCGCAAGGTTTGCCAAGCCCTGGCGCCGCGTCCGGTTACGTTGCGGTTCAGTGATTTTAAATCCTCCGAATATCGGAATCTCACCGGCGGCGATGCCTACGAACCGCAGGAAAACAGCGCCTTATTGGGATGGCGCGGCGCGTCCCGGTACTACCACCCGCAGTACAAGGAAGCGTTTAAGCTGGAAGTACAGGCGGTTCGGAAAGTACGGGAAGAATACGGCTTTAAGAATTTAAACGTCATGATTCCGTTTTGTCGCTGCGTCAGCGAAATGGAACACATTACGGCTCTGATGGCGGCGGAAGGATTGCGGCGCGGCCCCGATTTTAAAGTGTGGCTCATGGCGGAAATTCCGGCCAATATTATTTTGGCGGATCAATTCAACGCCTTTGTCGACGGCTACTCCATCGGTTCCAATGACCTGACCATGCTGGTACTCGGCTGCGATCGGGACAATGAAACGGTGGCGTCGTTGTTCGATGAACGCAATTTGGCGGTCAAACGCGCCATTCGGCATTTAATTACGGTGGCGCATAAGGACGGCAAAACCGTGTCCATTTGCGGACAGGCTCCCAGCGTGTATCCGGAATTTACGGAATTTTTAGTCAAGAGCGGCATCGACTCCGTTTCCGTCAATCCCGATGCGGTGGCGGCTACGAAAAAAAGAATTGCTCAGATTGAACAACGGTTGCTGCTGGATTCTCTTACCGGACGCGGTCGGGCGGATACGGAAGAGTATACCTGGTAATACGCACAAGCGGTCCGCTTTCGGCAGAGGCGGACCGCTTTTCCGCCCTGCCGGGACGGCACGCGGCGCGGCGGGAAGGAGGGATGGCGCGGATGTTGTCGGCACGACAAGAAACCATTTTGGAGATCATTCAACACAACAGTCCCATTACGGGACAACATATAGCTTCCCGGTTACATGTAACGCGGGCGGCGTTACGGTCCGATTTGGCCATTTTAACCATGCTGGGACTGGTGGATGCCAGACCTAAAGTCGGCTATTTTTTTACGGGACGGCAGGCGCGGGAGTTTCCGCTCAACGCCATGGCGGAAATGACCGTCGCTTCCTGCTTATCGCAACCGGTAGTGGTGGGGACGGATACCAGCGCCTACGATGCGGTTATCGCCTTGTTTACGGAAGATGCGGGCACCGTATTTGTCGGCGATAACAATATCCTGGCCGGCGTCGTGTCCCGTAAGGATTTGCTGAAAACCGCCATGGGCGGCAACGATTTACGGACCTTGCCGGTACGGATGGTCATGACGCCGGTCAGTAAAATTATCTATATTACGGCGGCGGAAAAAGTATTGGCGGCGGCGCAACGCTTACTGGCCTACGAAATTGACTGCCTGCCCGTCGTGCAGCGGATACACGACGAGGCGGACACGGATAAAAAAGAATTGAAAATTATCGGCAGAATTTCCAAAACCAACATTACCCGCATTTTTGCGGAATGCGTTTCAGGAAGGAGAATATAACGTGAATAAACCGATTATATACGCCTGCTCCGATTCGCTGGGAGACACGGCGGAACGGGTGGCGCGGGCGGCGGCCAGTCAATATGACAAAGCGGTCTTCGACATTGTGCGCATGCCGTACATTCGTACGGATCGGCAAATTGAAGAGTTGGTAGCCAAAGCCGGGGCGACCGATGCCATGATTTGCTATACCATTATTTCCCCGTCGTTGCGTCGCAAATTGCGGGAATTAACGGAAAAATATAAGATTACGGCGATTGATATTATCGGCCCCATGCTGGCGGGAATCGGCACGCTGACGGATACGGAACCTACCGTTCGTCCCGGCATGATTCATCAATTGGATGAAGAATATTTCAAGCGCGTCGAGGCGATTGAATTTGCCGTCAAATATGATGACGGCAAAAACCCCATGGGCTTTTTCAAAGCCGATATTGTGATTGTCGGCGTTTCGCGTACGTCCAAAACGCCGCTGTCCATGTATTTGGCCCATAAACGCATTAAAGCGGCCAATTTGCCGCTCGTGCCGGAAGTGGCCCTGCCGCCGGAATTATTCAACATTCCGGTCCGTAAAATTGTCGGCCTCATTATCGATCCGTTTAAATTAAACTTCATTCGCTCCGAACGGCTGCGCAGTATGGGCTTGGATTCCAATGCGGGCTATGCCAACATTGACCGCATTAATGAAGAACTGACCTATGCGCGCAGTGTCATGCGGCGCTTACATTGCCCGATTATCGACGTGTCTTCCAAGGCGATTGAAGAAACGGCCAATTTGGTGATGGAAATTGTCAAACGCAATAAGGAGTTGTATACGGAATAATCGCGGCGCCGTCGCTTGACAAGCGAACGGGACGGACGTATAATGTACGCATACCTGACATATATGTAGTGAAGAAAAGGACATGACAGGCGGGTTTTCTTATGGCAGAGAAGGGTACGGCGGTGAAAGTATCCTATAAGGAGCGTCTGTTACCACCTTGGAGCTGTCTCCCCGAATGCAGTAAGGGAGCACCGGTCGTTACGTTATAACGTCGGAAGATTTCGGTTCGCCGCGGCGGACCGGGATAAACTTGGGTGGAACCGCGTGAGTAAGCTCTCGTCCCTTGGGGGACGGGAGCTTTTTTTGATGAAGGAGGAAGGATCGGCATGGCGGAAGTACAGTTAAAAGACGGCAGTAAAAAGACGTTTGCTGACGGGATTACCTTGCGGGAAGCAGTAAAACAGTTGAGCAACAGTTTGGCGAAAAAAGTATTGGTAGCACGGGTGAACGGCAAGGTTACAGATTTGTGCGAACCCGTTGCGGACGGGACGACGGTGGAGTTTTTGACCTTTGACGCGCAGGAAGGAAAAGACACGCTGCGTCATACGGCTTCGCACGTGATGGCGCAAGCGATTTCCCATTTATATCCGGACGTGAAATTCGCCATCGGCCCGGCGATTGAAAACGGCTTTTATTATGACCTGGATACGGAACATCGGTTTACACAAGAAGATTTTGCGGCGATTGAAAAAGAAATGGCCGCCCTGGTGAAGGCGAATGAGCCGATTGAAAAAATGGTCGTATCCCGGGCGGAAGCCTTGCAATTTTTCCGAGATAAACACCAGGATTACAAAGTGGAATTAATTGAAGACTTGCCGGCGGATGCCGTCATTTCCCTGTATAAACAGGGCGATTTTGTCGACCTGTGTGCCGGCCCGCACTGCGAAAGCACGGGGCGCGTAAAAGCGTTTAAGCTGCTGACCGTAGCCGGCGCGTACTGGCGGGGCGATGAAAAAAATAAAATGTTGCAACGGATTTACGGCACGGCCTTTGAGAAAAAAGCCGATTTGGACGCCTATGTAACCATGCGCGCGGAAGCGGAAAAACGGGACCATCGTAAACTGGGCAAACAGCTGGATCTGTTCAGCTTCCATGAAGAAGGCCCGGGATTTCCCTTTTTCCACGCCAAAGGGATGGTGCTGCGCAACAGTTTACTGAAATTCTGGCGGGAATTACATGCGGAAGCGGACTACGATGAAATTATGACGCCGACTATTTTAAATCGGCAATTATGGGAACAATCGGGACACTGGGATCATTACCGCGACAATATGTATTTTACTACGATTGACGAACAGCCGTACGCCATTAAACCGATGAATTGCCCGGGAGGCATCTTGGTATACAAGAGTTCCGTACACAGCTATCGCGATTTTCCCATTCGCGCCGCCGAATTGGGGCTGGTACACCGGCACGAATTGCACGGCGCGCTGCACGGCCTGTTCCGGGTACGCTGCTTCACGCAGGACGATGCGCATATCTTTATGCTGCCGAGCCAAATGAAAGACGAAATTTCCGGGGTCATGGATTTGTTCGACAAGGCGTATAAGCAATTCGGCCTGGAATACCATGTAGAATTGTCCACCCGTCCGGAAGACTCGATGGGATCGGATGAAATTTGGGAATCGGCAACCAAAACCTTGCATGAAGTGATTGAAGAAAAACAGGTCCCCTATGTTATCAATGAAGGGGACGGCGCCTTTTACGGCCCCAAACTGGATTTCCATTTAAAAGATTGCCTCGGGCGGACCTGGCAGTGCGGCACCATTCAGCTGGACATGCTCATGCCCGAACGGTTTGATGTCACCTATATCGGTGAAGACGGTCAAAAACATCGTCCCGTCATGGTCCATCGGGCCTGCTTCGGCAGTATTGAACGGTTCCTCGGGATTATTACGGAAAATTATGCCGGTGCTTTTCCGGTGTGGTTGGCACCGGTACAAATTAAATTCCTGCCTATTTCCGACAAACAATTGGCGTATGCCGAAGACACGGCACGGCGCTTTAAAAAAGCGGGATTGCGCGTAGAAGTGGATACAAGCAGTGAAAAAATCGGCTATAAAATTCGCAAAGCGCAAATGGAAAAAGTGCCGTACATGGCGATTGTGGGGGATAAAGAAATGGCGGCCGGTACAATTTCCGTACGCGAACGGACGCAAGGGGATATAGGCGTTAAAGCCGCCGAAGAGGTCCTGCACATGATTAAACAATTAGCGGACAGCCGTCAAGGGTAAGCGCACGAATAGAGCGGCCCGTACAGTAAGAACCGTTTTTCTTCGGAGAAACGGTTCTTTTTTTGTCGTACGGCGCGGCCGTTTTCAGATTTTTTTTTCATACAGGGACAAGCACACGGAACGCCTATGCGCCGCCGGTGCTTTTTTTTTATGTACAGACGCTTTTTTCGGCCCCTATACAGGCGCACAAGGACGCCGTTTTTCTCAGGCTGTAACGCGTTACGGTAACGCTTGTAAGAAAAGATAAGAGTAAATAATAGTAAGAATAAGAATAAGATCATAGTAAGAGTAAGAATATATATATCCTAACTCTATTATTCATAGGACATACTTTTTATAGTGTATAGACGCACTTGCCGCACGACAACTCCGCATGGCCTCTGCCGGCAGTACCCATATATACATTACCAATGGGCATAGATGAAAAATTAATTTGCATATTTGCT
>NZ_AFIJ01000007.1 GCF_000214495.1 Megasphaera lornae
ACAAGATAGTTTTTTCATATTTCCATAAAACAGGCTATAAAATTTTTGATAAAAAGGATTTTGTTCGTTCTTCCTGCGGATGAGAAAAAATAGCTTCCGGCGTACCTTCTTCACAAATAACTCCCTCGTCAATAAATAACACCCGATCCGCGACTTCTCTGGCAAATCCCATTTCATGCGTAACGATGGCCATGGACATTCCTTCTTTTGCCAATTTTTTAATAACATCCAACACTTCCCGTACCATTTCCGGATCCAAGGCCGATGTCGGTTCATCAAAAAGCATAAATTTAGGTTTCATAGCTAACGCTCTGGCAATAGCCACGCGTTGTTGTTGTCCCCCGGAAAGGGTTTCAGGATAGGCGTCTTTTTTATCTACTAAGCCCACTTTCTCCAACAGCTGCAGAGCAAATGTTTCCGCTTCACTTTTGCTTTCTCGCCGAATTTTCATAGGCGCCAATGTAATATTACGCAATACGGTCATATGGGGAAATAAATTAAACCGCTGAAATACCATACCGACTTCCATACGCATTTTATTAATACTTTTAACATCACCGGCAATCATTCCGTCCACTGCGATCGTGCCGGCCGTCGGTTCTTCCAAATGATTAATACAACGTAAAATAGTACTTTTTCCGGAACCGGACGGACCGATAATAACAACGACTTCTTTATCATGAATCGTTAAATTAATATTTTTCAGTACTTCATGACGACCGAATTTTTTTGCAAGTCCTTTAATTTCTATCATCTGTTGCAAACCTCCGTTCCAAATAGCTGACCAACTGTGCAATGCTCAGCGTCATCACTAAATATATGGCGGCAACGGTCAACCAAATTTCAAACGAACCGTATGTTTTAGCGATAATCAATTGCCCGCGCCGGGTCAATTCTTCAAACCCGATGACAGAAACCAGAGACGTTTCTTTCGTCATGGAAATAAATTCATTCCCTAATGGAGGTATAACTTTGCGAAAGGCTTGCGGTAAAATAATATACCACATGGTTTGCATCCACGATAATCCCAAGGAACGGCCCGCTTCCATTTGTCCCCGATCAACAGCCTGAATACCGGCACGGAAAATTTCCGATACATACGCGCCGCTATTGATGGAGCATGCCGCAACGGCGGCAAGAAAAGGATTGATACGTTGTCCGATTAACATGGGCAAGGCAAAATAAATAAGAAAAATTTGTACTAACAACGGCGTTCCGCGCAATATATTAACGTAGCATACGGCAACGGCTTTTAAAATTTTCCACCCTGAAAGACGGCACACACTCACTACCAACCCCAAAATAAAACCGAGTCCTACAGAAATGGCCGTAATTTCAATAGTTACACCGGCCCCGGCTATTAATAGGGGTAAAGAATCCCAAATAAGTCCGAAATCAAATGATGACATTATGTTTACACTCCTCTATTCCCACACTGTAAACAACGTATTTGTTTACGTAACTAACATTATAGTTGTATTATTATGCGTTGTCAACTCATAAAAAGAAAAAAGGTCGAGAAACGATATTTCTCGCCTTTTCCATCATTTTCTCCGGCCAATTTTAACGACCTAAAATATGAACCAACGTATACAAATTATGATCCAAAGGATAACGAAAAGCTTGGGCCTCTTCATAGGGAGTAGCTACAACCTGCTGTTCCCAAAGCCCGATGACACAATTTTTTTTGTGTGCCGCCAAACTGTCTACCGCACATTGGGCAAATCGCCCGGCCATAACCGCATCATACGCCGAAGGAGAACCGCCTCGTTGTACATAGCCCAGTACCGTTAAATTCGTTTCTAATGAGGTGTGCGCTTTTATATAAGCGGCCACTTCATTCCCCGTCGACGCCCCTTCGGCAACAATAACAATGCTGCTCATTTTTTTCTGTTCATGAGAGCGGGATAATTGCGTGCATACATCTTCTAAATTCACCGCATATTCAGGAACTAAAACCACTTCCGCACCTGCCGCCATCCCCGCTTCCAAAGCAATAAATCCGGCAGACCGACCCATTACTTCAATAACGGCTACGCGCTCATGAGAAAATGCCGTATCGCGAATTTTATTAACAGAAGATAAAACGGTATTCACCGCCGTATCGAAGCCGATCGTATATTGCGTGCCCGCCATATCATTATCAATGGTACCGGGAATAACCATCGTAACGATTCCGTAAGCACTGAGTCCCTGTGCGCCCCGCATTGAACCGTCGCCGCCGATAACTACCAACGCCTCAATTCCTTGATTTTGTAAAAAAGCGGCCGCTTCTCTTCGTTTTTCTTCCTGATAAAATGCGGCACAGCGCGCCGTACGCAACATGGTACCGCCGCGATGAATGATTTCTCCTACATCGCGACGCCCCAACGGTATCATTTCCTGATGTAAAAGACCTTCATACCCACGTACTATACCATATACTTGCCACTGTTTCGCCAAGGCATACCGTGTAACCCCGCGAATCACGGCATTCATTCCCGGCGCATCGCCGCCACTGGTGAGAATTGCAATTTTTTTCGTCATCCTTGTCTCACTTCCCTTTTACTCCGTTGTGCAAAAATAATATTTTTTTTACGAACGGTTTTTATAATATTATCCACAATTTGAATGGCGCCCCCGCCGGTTGTATCAATGACACAATCACAATAGGGGTATATCGTTTCCCATTCTTTTAACATCTTTCGAACAAAATCATGTAAATTATCATAATCAACCGTAGGCCGTTTGCCGATATGCCGACTTACCCGTTCTTCTACCCGAAAAGGCTCGGTAAGCAACGCGGCAATAAAGCCGTATCGATGCAAAATACGATACGTTTCTACGCTCATAGGAAAATTTCCTCCGAACGAAATAACCGCCTCATGATACCGACTCACTTGTTGCAAAATATTTATTTCCCGCTCTCGAAACGCTTTTTCACCGGCTGAAAAATAAAAATCCGCAAGAGACTTCTCTTCCACACGCTCTATTCGCCGATCAGTATCCACAAACTGCCAATCCAACCGTTGTGCCAATTTTCGACCGATGTGACTTTTTCCGCTTCCCATCATGCCGACAAGCACAATATTTCGTTTCATTGTATCGAGCCTCCTTTCTTTACTACTGCCATCAGAAATTTTCTAAATTTTATTATAACAAAAAAACAGACGATGTATACAAAAAAACTCTTCTCTTTTATTTTTTATCTATAATAGTAATATAATTCCCTATTACCCACAAAAAAGCGGCCCCGTACGGCCGAAATGTACCGACCTGTTCGCAACGGGACCGCTTTTTATGTGATCGTCTTATCGTTTTTTCTTCATGCGTTGCCAATTATGATAATAGGCAACCGAAGAACTGATAATAAACACAACGGTGAAAAATATGGCCGCATGAAAAATCGGGGGAGTATACGAAATCCATGTTTTTCCCCAACAAAAAACCGCGCATGCCAAAATGAACGTTCTTCCCATACCTGTGCAGAGTTATCTCCGCTCCTCACCCCCTCTACCGTATCATACACAAAAGCGCCGCAGTTGTCGATAATATGACTTTTACCGACAAGTAAAAAAATGCTATAATATGTATATTCTATAGTAATAGCAGGTGATACTATGAAAAAACGTTCCCTTAAATTTTATTGGCAACTTTTTACATCCACATTCGGTATTAGTGCCTTTACCGTAGGCGGAGGCTTTGTTATTGTACCGCTATTAAAAGCCAAATATGTAGATGAATATGGCTGGATTTCAGAAAAAGAAGCCTTGGATATGGTGGCGATTGCCCAAACTATGCCCGGTGTCATAGCGGCAAATTCAACCATTCTTCTCGGTTATCGTATGGCCGGCATTGCCGGCGCCGCTACAGCCTTATGCGGAACCGTGTTGCCTTGTTTGATTACCTTAACTTTAATTTCTTACTGCTACTCTTACATTGTAACGAATCCCTATATAGACCTGATTCTTCGAGGCATGCAATGCGGCGCTACCGCAATTATCGGCAACGTCGCTTGGAATTTATTTTATGCACAATGGGAAAAAAAATTTCTGTTGCCGTTACTTATTATTATCGTCACGTGTATTGCCAATTTATTTTTTCATGTACCCATTATGGCTTTATTGGGAATTGATGCCTTAGTCGGCCTCTTTTTATTACGTGATCCTAAATATAATTAGGAGGAACTATGCTCTATCTTATTTTATATGGAGAATTTTTCCGCATCGGTCTATGTTGTGTAGGCGGCGGCTATGCAGCCATGCCGTTTATTCAGGAAGTAGTCGTCTATCAGCACCATTGGTTAACCTTACGTCAATTTGTCGATATATTCACGATTTCACAAATGACCCCCGGTCCTATCGGCATCAATGCGGCGACCTTTGTCGGTACTAAAATCTCCGGACTCGGAGGAGCGCTTGCCGCTACCTTAGGGTTTGTCAGCCCTTCCCTCCTGTTGGGCATACTGTTGGCCCGTTTGTTACAAAAATATGGCGCCTTTGACCCTATTCGCGGCATACTGAACGGGTTGCGACCGGCCGTTATTGCCCTCATCTTACTTGCGGGGTTGAGTTTTTTTTGCCTTACCCTATGGCAAAGCGACTCGCTGCCGACACATCTTTCTATGCCTCATATGGGACATCTATGTATTCTCTGTCTCTCCTGGATAGGCCTGCGCAAAAAAATGAACATTATTATCGTTTTATTGTTATCAGGGTTACTAGGGTTACTGACCGGGGTCCCCGCCTTATTTTCATAAGAAATGCCGCGTATTCTTTTTCCTTCTGTAAGTGTTGCATTTTATCTTGTATTATGATAAAATTTTTTCTAGTGTTCTTATAGTCTAGGGAGGTGAACCAATTGCCGCAAATTAAATCCAATATTAAAACCATGGAAAAAGATGCAGCTCGTCATGCAGCAAATTCCCAAGTAAAATCTTCTGTTCATACAGCTATTCGTCGTACGGAAGAAGCTATTACGGCAGGAGATATTGAAGCTGTAAAAGTTGCCTTCAATAAAGCCGGCAGTGTCATTGACAGTGCCGCACAGAAAGGTGTACTTCACAAAAACACGGCTGCTCGTAAAAAATCCCGCTTGGCTGCTAAAGTCAACGCTATGGCAAAATAATTGAATGCTGATAAGCCCCGCCGCTGACGGGGCTTGTTTTCGTTTATATATAATAAAGTAAGGAGCGTGTATGTACTTGCCACATGCTTTTCAATTCAAACATTTTTTCACTCTATTTTTTCCCCTTTTACTTACACAAGCGGCGCAAGTCGGAACGAGTACCTTCAGCAGTATTTTCAGCGGACAAGCCGGGACCTTGGATTTAGCCGGGGTAGCCGTAGCTGTAAATATTTGGTATCCCCTTTTCGCCGGTATAAGCGGATTATTTTTCGGGGTTTCTCCCATCATCGCCCAATTACGCGGCGCCAAAAAAACGGCCGACATTCCGCAATACATTATACACAGTATGTACATAGCCATATTTTTTACAGTATTGCTTCTCTTCATCGGCTATTTTTGTCTTACGCCCGTATTACGACTCATGGGTTTGGAACCGACTGTGTATTATATTGCAAAACATTACTTATTGGCGCTCGCGTTCGGTATTTTACCGATTTTTTTACAAGCTACCTTACGGTATATTGTAGATGCCCATGGTATGACGCGAGTTTCTATGGCAATTCTATTACTGAATTTAGGAGTTACATTGCTGCTATTTCGTCTTTTAATTTTCGGTGCCGGTCCGATTCCGGCGATGGGAGGCATCGGAACAGGATATGCCATTACGATCGGCGCCTGGATCTCCTTTTTGATTTTTGCAGTTCTTCTTCATTATCTGGAACCGTTTCGTTCCTATCAACTTTGGACTAAATTTCGCCCCTTTTGTCGCCACTATTGTCAACAAGAATTAAAAATAGGTATTCCCATTTTTATTGCAGTATTTTGTGAAGCCGGTCTTTTCAGTGCTGTAGGCTTACTGATGGCGGAGTTCGGAACCGTTTACTTAGCGGCCAATCAAGCGGCAATCAGTTATTCCACATTTTTATATACCTTCCCGTGGAGTGTCAGTCTGACAGCGACCATCGTCATCGGCTATGAAGTAGGTGCGAAAAATTATGAAGGAGCTCGTCAATATGCCCGCCTTTGCCAAATGACCGCCCTGGGAACTTCGGTTATTATCGCCTTTTTGACGCATACTTTTATGACGCCCATCGGGCGCTTATTCACGCAAGATCCTATTACGTTACAAGCCATTACGCATTTTCTTTTTTTTGCCGTGCTATTTACGATTGCCGACGCTGCCGGCACACCGGTACAGGGAATCTTACGCGGCTATAAGGATGTAACGTTTATTACTTATATTGCTTTTGTAACCTACTGGCTAATCAGTATTCCTATGGGATATGTCATCGCGCATTATACCTCTCTGGGCGCGTACGGCTATTGGCTCAGCTCCGTTATCAGTCTGAGCTTAAATGCGGCTGCACTTAATTTCCGTCTTTGGCACTATACGGCCTATCCCGACCATACATAATTTATACGAAAGAGGTGTTTTCATGCCCGCACAACAAGTTTTACGTGCTTATGCACAGGTATTATTACAAAAAGGAATTAATTTACAAAATAAGCAACTATTAGTACTCAGCGCGCCTGTAGAAGCGCATGAATTTGTAGCTATTATCGCGGCAGAAGCCTATAAAGCCGGAGCCTCTCAAGTCATTATGGATTGGCGCTGTGATCCGCTTACCCGTTTGCGTTATGAACAGGAAGAAGTATCCCGTTTTACAGAATTTCCGTCGTGGAAGCGAGATTTTTATTTACATTATTATCATAAAAAAGCGGCTTTTATAAACTTAATTTCTGCCAATCTTTCCCTTCTGCAAGGCATATCGTCCGAAAAAATAACAGCATGGCAACATGCCCGTCATAGCGCGTTACAAGAATATATCAGCGGCATGATGGCTTCTCAGGTTCCTTGGCTGATTGCCGCAGTTCCCGGAAAAGAATGGGCGCAATTACTATTTCCCGCTGCCGGTACAAAAGCGATAGAGTTATTATGGCAAAAAATCTTATCGGCAGCCCGTGCAAACGGCGAAAATCCTTTGGCGGATTGGGACAGACATTTATTACAATTAGAAAGAAGACGCCGTTGGCTGACAGCGCATCATTTTGTATCGCTACATTATAAAAATGCCCGCGGTACCGATTTACAAATCGGGTTACCCGAGCACCATATTTGGCAAGGAGGCCAAGAAGAAACTGCATATGGTCATTTTTTTAATGCCAATATTCCGACCGAAGAAGTGTATACGGCACCGCGTGCAGATCAAGTAAACGGTACGGTATATAATACGAAACCCTTAGTATACAACGGAAATATTATTGATCAGTTTTCGCTTACCTTTCAAGCCGGCAAAGTAGTCGCCGCCGATGCCGAAATCGGCAATGAACTCTTACAAACTATCTTACAAATGGATGAAAATGCTTGCCGCCTTGGTGAAGTTGCGTTAGTACCGTATCATTCTCCCATTTCCCTGAGTCATACGCTGTTTTATGAAACCCTGTTGGATGAAAACGCCTCTTGTCATTTAGCGCTGGGTGCCGCTTATCCTACTTGTATTCAAAACGGTTCCGCCATGACCAAAGAAGAATTACAACAGGCGCATATTAATGATTCTGTCATTCATGTTGATTTCATGATCGGTTCTGAAGATTTGCAAATCACCGGACGCACAGCCGACAATAAAGAAATTCCCATATTTACAAATGGTGATTGGAGCGCTTCGGACCCGCAATCCTAAATCACATAACACAGCAAAAATCCCTCCCGGCGGACTACTTGCCGGGAGGGATTTTTGTTTATTTTTTTATTCCTTACAACATCTCACAAGGCGCCGGACCGTTCATTTCTTCCAACGAATGCAAGCCGTACCGACTTTCGGCAATATGCCACGGCACATACAGAGAGGGCGATATGTGTACCGCTTGTTTAGATGCCAATAAGGGCAACACCTCGGTCAACGCGGTCGCTTTACCGTCCGCTTCCACTTTAACCGCCGGGGGCGTATCCATTGCTCCCCATCGTTCCCATTCTTCCTGCAATCGCTGACATTGTGACTGCCATACATTTACGCCTTCTCCGACCAACCTGCCGTCTAAACTCATAAATTCATACTGCCGACGATTTACTTCGCGCAGTACAAAAATCTCCGAATTCGCCGGTATATATGCACCGGCTGCCCGCTGATAAACATATAATATATTAATAAAAATATTTTTTACCGGTATACCGGGCATTTTATCTTTTTTTAATAACGCCATAACCGTATCCAAATCACCGGCATATAAAGGGTCTATTTCTTTACGTGCAATAAAATTACCGCACAGCCGAAAATCCCGACCTTCATATTGTACCAACAGTTTATCGGACCGTCTGCCCAACCGATACAATAAAATGCTTTGATTGTCCAATTCCACTTGTGCCCGTACACCGGCATTCATCAGCCGCGATAACGCGATTAATGACTCTTCTCGTGATTTATGTAAAATGCCCATACCGTTTTGTCCCCCCATTCCCCGCTCTTAACGTATAGCATTTTCATTGCTTACCGCTCTTTACGGTGCCCCTGTGTATCCAACCCTTTTTCCGCAATAAAATCGGAAAGCATATCGGCGGCGGTAGCCGTAATATTAATGCAATATTTACGATATTCAGGCGTGCCGAATTGCAGCCGATTCAAGCACCTGCAACAAGTGGCGCCGAAATGTTTTTTAAACCGATCATGAAATTCACCGGTATATTGATATACCTCCGGTAAAGGCTTTTCCGACGGATCAACTCGGCCCGCTAAGGCCCCCAAAATGAGACAAGCCCCGGAAAGCGCCCCGCATACACAGCCGGATCGACCTAACCCGCCCCCCATACCGGATACCATACGAATAGCCGCCTCCGGCAAATGTAAAGATAAGCTGTCATTACAAGTTTTTACAATAGATTCGACGCAATTATTGCCTTCTAAATGGTATTTTCTTGCCAATTCATACTCTTTTTTCATAGAAAACTCCTTTCACTCTTCCACTTCATTTATAGCACATTGTTTTTTACGTCGCTGTCCTAAAAAAACATAGACACTTACAATAACCAATGCCGAAACCAGCAACCGCATGACATGTTCTTCACCGGACAAGACATCATGCCCTACGACCACTTCCAAGGCTACAGAAGGAAATTTTCCCACTAAACAGGCCAGCATGTAATCTTTGTACGACAATTGACTTACCGCCCCCAAAGCCGTCACCAATCCGTTCGGCGAATACGGTACAATACGTGCCGCCAACATCGCACGGAACGTACTGTATTGCTCTAACTTAGTTAACATGCGACTTTTGTGAATAAGAATTTGCGCTTGCCGCCGCAAAAAGGTTCTCATCAACCAAAAACTTATAATGACCCCGATCGTTTCGGATACCCACGAAAGGAGGATCCCCCCTACGAGGCCAAACACAATGCCGTTGGCTGCGGAAATAAAAATAGACGGCAAAATACCTGTCATGGTAACAAAAACAGTGATGCCGGCACTTAGTACCGCTGCCCGCATCCCGAACGAACGCAAATAAGAAACCGTCCCCTCTATATCGCCCGTATAAGCGAACTGCCAGACGTGCGTATAAAACCCGGGCATCAGAAGCCGCACCATAACCCCCAGAGATACCAAGGCGCTGAGCAGTAAGAGTTTCATCTGTGATTCCGTAATATCCGGTTTAAAAATCATATATCACTCAACTTTCTTTATGTTTCGTCAATTCTTCCGCATGTGCCAACCGATCATGTTTTAATTTTGTCAAATACATAGAGCCGCCGATGATACATAAGCCGCCGGCAACGGTCATGAAAGTCATCATTTCATTGAACACGACAAAGCCCCAAAATGCATTGAAAAATACGGCAATATACGCCACAAAACTGACAATCACCGGATTGGCATACGCATACGCATCGGTCATCAAAATCTGTGCAATAACCGTAATAATTCCCAACATAATGTACAGGAACCATTCCCATTCATCAGGCATTTGAAAATGACCGCCCATAAGAATAATCCCCGACAGGCACGCACACACTAAGAAATAAAAAACAATTTCATATTGATGATGTTTACCCGAGCCGGTCAATTTACTGATCGTAGTATACGCCGCCGCCGCACAAATTGCTTGTATAAGAACAAATACGGAATAGACATTAAAAGAAGAAAAATTCCATGGACGTACTACCAAACAAGCCCCTACCACAATAATAATAAGCGGCAATACACTATTACGGGGCATCACTTCTTTTAAAAATACAGCCGCAAAAATCATTACAAAAAAAGCGGATAATTGCGACAAAATAGATACATCCGCCAAAGGCATACCGCCTAAGGCGATAAACAAACAAATCATTCCTGAACCGCCCATGACACCGCGAAATAACAGTGTCCCTCTATCTTCTTTAGAAAAATGAATACCTTGCGCTTTCATCAGCGCTAAAATAATGATAGAACTGAACAGTCCGCGAAAAAACGCAATTTCCCCGGTTCCCATAGTATACGACAGTTCTTTGACAATCATATTTTGTACACTGAAAGAAAGAGCCGAAAAAATCATACAAATAACGCCTTTATTCATTCTTGTCACTTCGATTCCGTTGCATTACGGCAAAATCCAACACGGTTTGTGTTAACTCTGCCGGTGTTACTGTTTCCTTAAAACGGCGCGGTCGTGTGACCAATTCGCCCAATGCCGGCGGCACGGAAATACCGGTGTTCGCCTGTATTTGTAACGCCATGGCAAAAGGATCTTCCTGTTCGTCCAGATGCAACGCCCGCCCTACGGTAAAAGGAAATTTGTAAGGATGTGCCGTTGCCATAATCACCGTATGCGCCTCTCCCAATTGACGACGAACTTTTTCATAAACCCCATAAGCAACCGCCGTATGCGGATCACATACATATCCGTACGTATGATAGACATAACGAAGCCAATATTCGGTTTCCTTATCATCTAGATACCCTGCCAACCAATTACGCTGCATTTTTTCCAGCAACGCGTTGGGCAACGTAAATTTATTTTGCTCCGTCAATTGTGTCTGCCAACGGCTGACCGCCTGCCGATCGCCGTCCGACAAATAATATAAAAACCGTTCCAAATTACCGGCTGTCAAAATATCCATAGAAGGACTGTTCGTTGTATAAAAAGCTCGGTTCCTGTCGTATGTACCGGTCATTAAAAAATCCGTCAATACATGATTCCGATTAGAGGCACAGACGAATTTTCCTATGGGAATTCCCATTTTTTGAGCTAAAAATGCGGCTAAAATATTTCCGAAATTTCCTGACGGAACCACCACATTAAAGGACTCGCCGCGTTCTATACAGCCTCGTTCCACCAACTGCCGATATGTCCATACATAGTATGCAATCTGCGGCAATAACCGCCCGATATTGATAGAATTGGCACTGGAAAAAATATACCCTTGCCGGTTTACTTTCTCCCGTATACCTGGATCCGTAAAAACTTCTTTCACAAAGGTCTGCGCTTGATCAAAATTTCCGACCAATCCCACTACCTTGACATTCTTTCCCGTTTGCGTTTGCATTTGCAACTCTTGCAAAGGACTGACTTTTCCGGCCGGATAAAACACGAGAATATCTACGCCTTCTACATCTTTAAACGCTTCTAAAGCCGCTTTCCCCGTATCGCCGCTGGTGGCGGTTAAAATCAATATATCCTCCGTCGATGCCGATGTCTGTTTTGCCGCCGACAATAAATACGGGAAAATGGATAATGCCAAATCTTTAAACGCCAAGGTTGCGCCGTGAAACAATTCGCTGATCGTAACCTTTGCCTCCGGTGAATAAAAAGGTACAATATCCGCATGATCGAAGCGATTTTCTCCATATGCTTTTTGTACCGCTTCTTGTAAAACAGGGCCGGTAAGATCGGAAAAAAAATAAGACAACACATGAAGCGCTACGTCCTGATAAGATAATCCCGGTTCATCCCAATCTTGCAATACATTTTCCGGAAACACCTCCGGTACATATAGGCCTCCATCCGCCGCCAACCCGCGTAATAATGCCTCCGCGGTCCTTACTGTCTCCTGTGAACGCGTACTTTTATACTGCATAAGAGATTCCTCCCCCTATAATATCCGATATCTATACTGTATTATACCATATTTACCGCACTTCAACTATCGTACTCCGACATACATAAAGGACGCCGCTGTCCGCTGCGGCGTCCTTTCGTATTAAATAACTTGAAAAAGATAAAATTTTAAATAATTCGTTTCCGGTACATTCCAAAGAATCGGATGATCCGGCGCCTGCTGCCGTTCTTCAATTTGCCGCAACTGTACGCCCGCATCTTTGGCCGCTTCCCGTAACATGCGACAAAACAATTCATTCGTCATAAAATGAGAGCACGAGCAAGTCGCTAAATACCCGCCACGCGGCAACACCCGCATGGCCTTCATATTAATTTCTTTATAGCCGCGTACGGCCCGTCCGACAGTTTTTCCCGATTTCGTAAACGCCGGCGGATCCAAAATAATAAAATCATACTTGTTACATTTTGCTGCCGCTAATTGGGTCAGTAACTCGAACACATTCGCTTGTTGTACCGTTACTACCGATGCCAAACCGTTGCGCCTGCTGTTTTCTTCGGCCATCGCTACCGCTTCCGCCGATACATCTATCGCCGTAACGGCAGCGGCACCGCCTTTGGCGGCATTTAATGCAAACGCACCGGTATGCGTAAAACAATCCAATACATGTTTTCCCGCAGCCAATCCGGCCACTGCGCGACGATTATATTTTTGATCTAAAAAAAATCCCGTTTTTTGACCATTTTCCACATCTACAGTATACGTAATGCCGTTTTCCGTAATTTCCGTCAAAGTACTGCCGGGCGTCGGTAAAAAATCGGCTGTATACCAACCTTTTGTCTGTACCAATCCATCCAATTCTCGTACTTTTACATCGTTTCGTTCAAAAATCCCGCGCACGACAATCCCCATGGCGGCCAAACTCCGGACAAGGGCGCGAAAAATAATGTCTTTTCGTTGTTCCATCCCGTAACATAACGTTTGACATACCAATACGTCCCCATATAAATCTACCGTTAATCCCGGCATTTCATCCGCATCGCCGAAAATCAAACGACAACACCGCAAATCATCACCCATAACGGTTTGTCTATACGACACGGCATATTGTACGCGACGTTGCCAAAATGCTTCGTCAAAACGGTCATTAGCGTTATGTGACAACAAACGCACCCGAATTTTTGAGATGTCATTGGCAAAGCCCGTACCTAAATAACGCTTTTTAGCGGAATACACATGAACCAGATCACCCGTTCGGTAGTCGCCCTCCACCTTTGTAACTTCTGCGCCGTATACCCACGGATGTCCTGTTTTCGCTGCCAATTCCCCTTTTCGATTAACATATACTGCCGCAAATTTTTCCATACCGCTCCTTTATAAAATATAGTGACTCAAATCCGTATTATCTACAACCGTTCCCAGTTTTTCGTCCACAAACTCTTTCGTAACGGGAATTGTCTTTTCCGTAATATCCGGTGCGGCAAAAGCAATATCTTCTAAAATTTTTTCCAACATAGTATGCAAACGCCGCGCACCGATATTTTCCGTTTCTAAATTCACGCGATAGGCATATTCCGCCAATGCTTCAATGCCTTCCGCCGTAAAATCCAAGTCCACGCCGTCCGTTTGCAACAAAGCTTTGTATTGTTTTACCAAGGATTGATTCGGTTCTGTCAAAATACGTTTAAAATCTTCCGCCGTCAACGATTGTAATTCTACACGAATCGGAAAACGTCCTTGTAATTCGGGAATCAAATCACTCGGCTTGGATACATGAAAAGCGCCGGCGGCAATAAAAAGAATATGATCCGTTTTCACCGCCCCGTATTTCGTATTTACCGTAGCGCCTTCCACAATCGGTAAAATATCGCGCTGTACCCCTTCACGCGAAACATCGGGAGAACCGCCGCTGCGACTTTTTTCCGCAATTTTGTCAAATTCGTCAATAAATACAATCCCTGCCTGTTCAGTGGCGGTAATAGCTTTTTCAATCACCACATCCATATCCAGACACTTTTCCAACTCTTCCTGCCGGAAAATATCCCGCGCTTTCGCTACGGTCATTTTCTTACGTTTTTTTCGTTTCGGCATAATACTTCCCAACATTTCTTGAAAATTGTTAGTCAGTTCTTCATTTGAACTTCCCATCAACACGCCTTGAACAGGACGTTCCTGCGGACTTACTTTCACTTCAATTTCTTTTTCATCCCACTGATGACTGCTGATTTTTTCCAGCATCGCCTGCCGCTTATCGGAACCGACAGAAACGACGGAATCCGTACAACTCGTACTTTCCTTATGGTCATCGTCGGCAGCATGTTCTTTTTTGGGCCAGAAGATTTGTAAAATACGTTTATTAGCCGCCTCTTCCGCTTGTTGTTGAAAACGCCGACTTTCTTGTTCTTGCACCATGCGAACGGCATTGGTAACTAAATCGCGAATAATCTGTTCCACATCCCGTCCCACATAGCCGACTTCCGTATATTTTGTCGCCTCGACTTTTATAAAAGGAGCTCCCACCAATTTGGCCAGCCGCCGGGCAATTTCAGTTTTTCCCACCCCGGTAGGCCCGATAAGTAAAATATTTTTCGGAATAATCTCATCTTGCATGTCCGCCGGCAAGTGTTTCCGACGCCACCGATTGCGCAACGCAATCGCTACGGATTTTTTGGCTTCCGCTTGCCCGACAATATATTTATTTAATTCCCTGACAATTTCTTTCGGTGTTAATTCTGCAGTTCCCATCATTATCCCTCTTTTTTAATTTCTTCTACAATAACATTATGATTCGTATAGACACAAATGTCGGCCGCTATATGCAATGCTTTTAAAGCAATATCTTGTGCCGATAAATCCGTGTTTTGCAATAGCGCCCGTCCGGCCGCCAACGCATAATTGCCGCCGGAACCGATGGCCGTCAAGCCGTCATCCGGTTCAATAACTTCCCCGTTTCCGGAAATAAGTAAAATTCGTTCCGCATCCGCCACTAATAATAAGGCCTCCAATTTATGTAAAATTTTGTCGGAACGCCAATCTTTCGCCAATTCCACAGCACTTCGCACTAAATTGCCGTTATGTTCGTTTAATTTGCCTTCAAACCGATCGAATAACGCAAACGCATCTGCTACTGAACCGGCAAATCCGCTAATAATTTTTCCATTATATAAACGACGCACTTTTCGCGCCGTCGCTTTCATAATTACGGCATTTCCCAACGTAACCTGTCCATCGCCGGCAATTGCCGTCTGTCCGTTTCGTTGTACCGCAACAATGGTAGTTGCATGAAAATCGGTAGCCATATATTCATTCATTTATATCTTCTCCTTCATTCGTTCCACTTCCGCCAACGCCCGGGTCGCCAGCAAGGCATTTTTTTCTTTCTTCTTCATTCGCTTGCGAACGTCTAACGAGGCCATAATGCCGAAATTAATATTCATCGGTTGAAAATGAGGATTCGGTCCGGTGGAAATATATTGGCTCAACCCCCCTATTGCCGTTTGTCGGGAAAACGTAATACACGCATTTCCCGCTGCGCAATGCGCCGCATTAATTCCTGCCAATAATCCCGTCGCCGCCGATTCCAAATATCCTTCCACGCCGGTTAATTGGCCGGCAAAGAAAAGCCGCGGTTCTTTTTTATATTGCAGCGTCGGCAACAACAGTTCCGGAGAATTAATGTACGAATTGCGGTGCATGACCCCATAGCGTACAAATTCCGCCTCTTCCAAACCGGGAATCATGGAAAATACGCGTTTCTGCTCGGAAAATTTTAAATGCGTTTGAAAACCGACAATATTATATAATGTGGCACTGCCGTTATCTTGTCGTAATTGCACGACGGCATACGGAACTTCCCCCGTGTCCGGGCGTGCCAAACCGACCGGTTTCATAGGGCCGAACCGCATCGTATCCACACCCCGTTGCGCCATTATTTCAATAGGCATACACCCCTCAAAAACTCCGTCATTTTTTTCAAAATCATGTAATGCCGCACATTCGGCAGTCGTTAAGGCTTGCCAAAATCGTTCATATTCCGCTTGCGTAAAGGGACAGTTTAAATAATCGGCACCGCCTTTGCCGTATCGTGCCGCGCGATATACTTTGGTCATATCCAGCGATTCGACCGTAACAATCGGTGCGGCCGCATCATGAAAATGAAAATAATCCTGTCCCGTAAGCGCTTGAATATACGCTGCCAGGTCGCCGCCGGTCAACGGTCCCGTGGCAATAATACAAAGCCCCTCCGGCGGCACTTGAGTCCTTTCTTCCGTCCGTATCGTAACTAACGGCTCCGCTTGTAATTTTTCCGTGATATACTTGCTGAATGAAATGCGATCCACAGCCAACGCTCCGCCGGCGGGAACACGTGTCGCATCGGCGGCTTCCATAATTAACGAGTGCAGCTGCCGCATTTCTTCTTTTAATAAGCCTACAGCATTTTCAATATTCGCCGCACGCAACGAATTACTGCACACCAATTCGGCAAATAAATCCGTATGATGTGCCGGCGATTGTTTATACGGCCGCATTTCCGCCAATTCCACCGGTACGCCGCGCCGACAAAGCTGCCAGGCCGCTTCCGCGCCGGCCAGTCCGGCGCCGATGACCGTTACCTTACGTTTCATTTACAACTTCACCCTTTTTATGATTTTCACATGTATCATTACTGCAAAACAGTTTATCCGGTCCCTTTTTATAATGCTTGATCACCATAATCTCACCGCAACGTGCACAGCGTTTATTGACCGGCTCATTCCAAAGCATAAATTCACATTCCGGATACTTACTGCACCCATAAAACACGCGTCCTCGTTTTGATTTTCGACGAATTAACGAACCTTGACCGCATTTCGGGCAAGGAATTCCCAAATCATCGACAATCGCTTTCGTATTTCGGCACTCCGGAAAATGGGAGCATGCCAAAAACTTGCCGAAGCGACCGAATTTAAACACCATAGGAGACCCGCAAAGCTCACATATTTGTCCCGACTCCTGCCCGGCAATGGTCACTTTTTCCATGGCCTCTTCCGCCTCTTCCATTTCCGGTTGAAAAACATTATAAAATCCTTGCAATACATTTTCGTATGAATCTTTTCCCTGCTCAATCCGATCCAATTCTTCTTCCATATGCGCCGTAAAACCGACATTAATAATTTGCGCAAAATATTTTTTTAATAAATCCACAATAATCCCGCCTAATTCAGTGGGAATAAATTGCTTATCTTTCTTTTCTACATAATTTCGTTTCTGTATAGTATCCATAATAGGCGCATACGTACTGGGGCGCCCGATGCCCTTTTCTTCCAACGTTTTAATCAGACTGGCTTCGGTATACCGTGCCGGCGGTTGCGTAAAATGCTGCGTCGGTTCCAATTTTTTATTATGCACCACCGTTTGCGGCAACGGCTCCGGCAATTCTTCGGATTTATCCTTTTGATTATCCTCATACAATTCAGTAAAGCCTTTAAATATCACCTTATATCCGGCCGCCCGCAATTCATACTTGCCGCAACCTAACAAAATAGCCATATGTTCCGTTTCAACAGCTTCCATTTGACTGGCTAAAAACCGATTCCAAATTAAAGTATATAACCGTAATTGGTCTCGTGTTAAAAACGGCGCCACTATTGCCGGCGTATATTCCAATGACGTCGGTCGAATCGCTTCATGGGCATCTTGACTGGATTGCTTTGATTTGTATATTCGCGCTTGTTTCGGCACATAGGCGGCACCGTACTCTTTTTCAATATAAGCGCGTGCCGCCCGAATCATATCCTCATTAATGCGAATAGAATCGGTACGCATATACGTAATCAGACCCACATGACCGTGTTCTCCCATTTCCAAGCCTTCATACAGCTGTTGCGCCAACATCATCGTTTTTTTCGCGCCGAAATTCAACTTGCCTACCCCTTCTTGTTCCAATGTGGACGTAGTGAACGGCGGCTGCGGCTGACGTCGACGACGCCGTTTTTCCGTTTTCTGAATACGATCCGGATCATGCGGCAAGTCTCCTCGTTGTTCCCAACGCAAATCGGCCAGAATTTGTTGTACCTGTGTTTCGTTCTTAATCTCCGCTTTTTTACCGTTAATTTTAAATAATTCCGTATGTAACGTAATACCGTCATCGGTTTGATAGGTACCGGCAATCGTCCAATACTCTTCCGGAACAAACGCCTTTATTTCTTCTTCCCGTTCACAAATAAGCCGTACCGCCACCGATTGTACGCGACCGGCACTAAGCCCTTTGCAAACTTTTTTCCATAGCAACGGACTCAATTTATAGCCTACAATTCTATCCAGTACACGCCGCGCCTGCTGCGCATCCACTTTCGGTAAATCAATGGAAGCCGGACGGGCAATCGCCGCTAATACCGCTTTTTTAGTAATTTCATGAAACATAATGCGACAAGGTGATTTCGGATCCATTTCCAATAAATGGGCTAAATGCCATGAAATCGCTTCTCCTTCCCTATCCGGGTCAGTCGCAAGAAATACATTTTTAGATTTTACATATTCTTTTTGCAATTCCTCTATCAATTTTCGTTTATCCCACATATTCGTATATGTAGGTGTAAATCCGTCCTCAATCTTCACGCCTAATTGATTTCGCGGTAAATCCCGTAAATGACCGCGACTGGCCAATACTTTATAATCTGCTCCCAAAAAACGTTCAATCGTCTTAGCTTTAGCCGGTGATTCGACAATAACCAGATTTTTTGCATTCTTCGGGGGTACAGCAGGCTTTTCCAATTTCGGTTTGGGACGCACATTAACCGTACCGTGAATAACGGTTTTTTCACCGTCTTTTTTCTTGCGCCCCTTCTTTTTTGTATCATCAATAATAATGGTTCGTTTTATCGGGAACTTCAGCATATTCGCCCTCCATATTTTCTCCTCATTCCACCCAAAATGCCTACCAATCTAATTTCTAATAATACACTATAATATCAACACTAGCAACTGTCTCTGTGCGAACGGAAAAAATTCCTGTACCGCCTTCCTTAGTGCCGACTGTTAAAGAAGAATCATTCTTGTCAAAATGAAAAAAGACACGTATACTGAATATATCGTGTACGTAGTATTTATACAAGGAGAACTATGATGAAAAATTATGATGTTATTATCATCGGCACAGGCGCCGCCAATATTGTTGCCGATGCGGCCATTGCCGACCACAAGTCCGTGGCGATTATTGAACGGGGAAAATTTGGCGGCACCTGTTTAAATCGCGGTTGTATTCCTACCAAAATTTTAGTGACCGCCGCCAATCGTATTCGTGAAATCCGTGAAGCCGCCCATTTAGGTATTCACGTAGAGAGCGTGCATGCGGATTGGGCTGCCGTCAGCCGTCGTATGTGGCATAAAGTTAATGAAAATGACAGTATTCGTACTTATTATGAACAATTTAAAAACGTAACAGTCTATGCCGGAACGGCTTCGTTTGTAGATAAAAAAACCGTACGCATAACCGATGCAAACAATCACACGGAAGAAATAACCGGAACCGCGATTATTATCGCTACCGGCGGACGCACGCATGTCCCCTCCGTAGCCGGACTGCAAGAAAGCGGCTATATTACTTCCGAAACCTTTTTCGGTGCGGCTTATCCTCCCGAACCTTACAAGAGTCTCATCATTATCGGCGGCGGGCCTATCGGTTGTGAATTCGCCCATGTCTTCAATGCCTTCGGCACTCATGTAACTCTTGTCCAGCACAATATCAGGTTATTACCTAAGGAAGATGAAAGTGTATCCGCCTATATGTTACAACAATTTGAAGATTACCGTATTCAAGTTCATCTCAATCAGGATACACTTTCCGTACGTACAGAAAACGGAGAAAAAATTCTTACCTGCAGCGATCGCACAAACGGAAAAAAATAGAAGTGCACGCGGAAGAAATTCTGGTCGCTCCCGGCATCAAACCTTTGTCGGATATACTGCACACCGAACGTGCCGGCTTGGCTACGGATGCGCGCGGGTATATTCGTACAAATGAATTTTTAGAAACAAATGTGCCGGGAATATGGGCTTTAGGTGACTGTAACGGACAAGCGCCCTTTCGTCATAAAGCCAATTATGAAGCGGAAACCTTAGCGCATAATCTGTTTAGTCATCAACCTCCGGAAAATTGGCGCTGGGTTCGCTATGATGCGGTTCCGGCGGTCACCTATACCTATCCGGAAACAGCGCATATCGGATGGACGGAAGCAGGCGCAAAAAAAGCCGGCTTTACCGTAGAAACCGCCATAAATCACTATTCGGCGACGGCCAAAGGATATGCCTTGGGATTTGAAGAAGGTGCAAGAAATGACGGGTTTGTCAAACTCGTATTGGATAAAGACAGCAAAAAAATTCTCGGCGTACACATTGTCGGTCCCGAAGCATCCATTCTGTTACAACCGTTTTGCAATCTCTTCTACTGCGGCACGCAAACCATCCAAATAAGAGAAGCGGAAATTGCATCCCCAACGGCCGCACGATTGCGAAAGCTCCCCTTAACACGTACCCTCCCGCCGCTTTCCGTGTATACGCTGAGTGAAACCATGACCCCTCATCCGGCTTTATCGGAATTAACAATGTGGACGCGTTACTATTATGAAAAAAAATAGCGGCACATTAGCATAATCGCCATCATATAAGAATTGAAAACAGGACGATTTTCCTTTATATTATGGAAAAATCGTCCTGTTTTCATGCTGTCTTCGCCCTTTCTATGTTCGAACACCCTACAACAAAAAAAGAAGCCTGTCAAAAGACAGACTTCTTTTAGGAGAAAAACGCTTAAGCAATACCTTTATGCTTTTTAACAGCTTCGATAATCAACGGCAATACTTCATGAGCATCTCCTACGATACCGAAATCGCATACATTAAAGATCGGAGCGTCTTCATCTTTATTAATAGCGACAATGCAATCCGATCCGAGAATACCTGCTAAATGCTGAATAGCGCCGGAAATACCTGCTGCAATATAAAGTTTCGGGCTGACAGTTTTACCCGTCTGACCAATTTGGAACAACGGATTGATCCAACCTTGGTCGGTAACAGCACGAGAAGCTGCTACGGCGCCGCCTAATATATTAGCTAATTCCACTAAGCAACCGCCTTCTTTGAAATCTTCTTCTTTCATGCCGCGACCGCCGGATACAACAACATCCGCTTCTTCCACTTTAATTCCGTCGCCGCCGACTTTAATCAGTTCAATAAATTTCGTTAAGAAATCTTTTTCCGTCAAATCGGCTTTTTCATCAATCACATCACCGGCAGCACCTTCTGTCGGTTCCGGTTTTTTAAATACATTCGGGCGAACAGTCCCCATTTGCGGACGATTATTCGGGCAAATAATTTCCGCCATAATATTGCCGCCCAATGCCGGACGCGTCCAAATGATGGTTTTCTTATCGTCATCCACACCCAATTCCGTGCAATCCGCGGTTAAACCGGTTTTTAATTCATTGGCAATACGAGGACCGAGATCACGGCCGATATTCGTAGCGCCGATTAAAAATACATTCGGTTTATGTTTTGCTGTAAAATCTTCAATAACTTTTGTATACGCCGTAGTATTATAATTTTCCAAAGCAGCGTCATCATACACATATACTTTTTGTGCACCATAATTCAAAAGTTCCTGTGCCAACGGTTTTACATTATGGCCGATTAATACAGCACCCACTTCTTCTCCGAGGGTTTCCGCCAATTTTTTTCCTTGTCCCAACAGTTCGAAGGAAACGTTACGTAATTTGCCTTCAAATTGTTCAGCTATTACATACACGCCTTTGTATTCTGCTAAATCCATCTTCACTATACCTCCTCAGTTTAAATAACTTTCCGTGCAATTAATTTTTCCATCAGTTTATCCACATTTGCCTGCGCTTCTTCTTCTTTGAAGATTTCGCCCTGTGTTCTCTGAGGCGGAGTGAAAATTTTATGAACCTTTGTCGGAGAACCGCTCAAGCCGATACGAGTTTCGTCCACACCGATGTCGGCCGCACTCAACGTCGGAATTTCACGACGTTTTGCCTTCATCGTACCGCGAATGGTCGGGAAACGAGGTTCATTTAAGTCTTTAGTCGCCGTAATTAAAACGGGGAAAGCCGCTTCCGTAACAATATACCCTTCTTCGTTTTGCTGTTCTACACGTGCTTTTCCGTCCGCAACCGTCAATTTGGCAGCGCCCGTGATCTGAGGAATCCCCAATTCACTGGCTACTTGCGGGCCGACCTGTGCCGTATCGCCGTCAATAGCCTGTTTGCCGCATAAAATCATATCGAACATTTCAATGCCTTTATCTGCGGCCAATTTTCTGATAGCGGTAGCAATGGCATAGCCCGTAGCTAACGTATCGGAACCGCCCAATTTACGATCCGATACCAATACCGCATCATCGGCACCCATGGCCAATCCTTCACGAAGTACATCTTTCGCTTGTTCCGGTCCCATGGACAACAACGTAATATGTACGTCATCCTGTGCTTCTTTCAGTTGCAATGCCGCTTCCAAAGCATTTTGGTCAAAGGGATTGAAAATGTTCGGTACACCGGCACGAATGACCGTATGCTTTTCCGGATCAATCTTAACTTCCGCAGTATCCGGAACTTGTTTCACACACACCAATATTTCCATTTACGTTTTCCTCCTAAAATATCTTTATTTCAACGGGCATGATTTTATCCCAAAATCATGCCCGAAGAAGACAACAATTAGCGTAACAAAGCTCCTGATGTAACCATCAACATAACTTCGTTCGTACCTTCATAAATCTGCGTAATTTTGGCGTCACGCAAATGACGGGCCGCCGGATATTCTTCACTATAGCCGTAACCGCCGAAAATTTGTACGGCTTCCACCGATACTTCCATAGCGACATCGGACGCATAGCGTTTGGCAATCGCCGCATCCACTGTAAACGGCTGGCCTTCCTGTTTTTTGAAAGCGGCCTTATATACAAGATTCCGGGCAGCTTCCACTTTCATTTTCATATCCGCCAGTTTAAAGCCGATATTTTGGAATTTGCAAAGCGGTTTACCGAACTGTACACGCTGTTTGGAATATTCCACCGCGTCGTTTAATGCCGCTTCCGCAATTCCCAATGCCTGTGCGGCTACGCCGATACGACCGCCGTCCAGAGTCATCATGGCAATCTTGAAGCCTTCCCCTTCTTTACCGAGCAAGTTTTCTGCCGGAACTTTCGCATCTTGGAATACCAATTCCATTGTTTTGGAAGTATGAATCCCCATCTTATCTTCCAATTTGCCGAAGGTAAAGCCTTCCGTTCCTTTTTCTACAATAAAGGCACTAATTCCCTTGGTGCCTTTGGATTTATCCGTCATGGCGAACACGATATAAATATCTGCCGAACCGCCATTGGTGATAAATACTTTGGAACCGTTCAAAATATAGTAATCGTCTTTCTTGACCGCTACCGTTTGCTGTCCCGAAGCATCCGTACCGGCATTGGGTTCCGTCAAACCGAATGCGCCCAACTTTTCACCTTCAACCAACGGCGTCAGGAATTTTTCTTTTTGTGCTTCCGTGCCGAACTGCCAAATCGGATTCGCACAAAGAGAAACGGTTGCCGACAAGGTAATGGACATACCGGCATCATATTTTGCCAATTCTTCTACTGCCAAAATATAGCTGAGCACGTCACATTCCGCACCGCCGTATTTTTCTTCAAAATACGCTCCGGTCAACCCCAATCCAAGCATTTCCGCTACCAATTCTTCGTTAAATTCACCCTTGTGATCACGTTCCATAACGGTCGGCAATAATTTCTTTTCACCAAAATCCTTTGCAAGTTTTACAAATTCCTGTTGCACGTCTGTCAAGTTGAAATTCATGATGGTCACTCTCCTCAATAGTATGTTGAACCACAAAATTAAAGCAAATTTACTTGAGCCAGTTCCGGAATCTGACATTGTCGACTTCAGCAGCGCCAATATCAAATAAAACCATAAGTTTTTTACAGTCTTGTTGACACGAAGACACAACCTGAAATACTTATACATGAATTGTACAACTTTTCACATGGTAAATCAATAGATAAATCATAAAATCATCATTGTCATTATTCCATTTTGTCATTATAAAACATCAAAGAGACCTTTTGTTACTACCTTTCATGTGGCATTACTATCGTATTCGACAAAACCCGCTCCTTTTTCACCCCATCATTATCATCAATTACTATGCGTTCCGCGCAAGTAACAAAGACGTGCGAACAACTTTTCGAAACAATAAAAATTTATAAAAAATAATACGTTAACCAAAATATAGCTATTGCAAATATTAAGGCTGTCTTACGTTTGTATTATAGCACGAATGCCCAGGAAGTTGTCAAGGATTTGCGCAGTAATTCCCCATATTTTATAGTTTTTATAGGTGAATATCTTCACTTCATAAGTAGTACGCGGTCGCCAATTTTCCGGAACCCCCATCGTTATTAGCGAGGGACTGAGCGGGCGTCCTTGTAATTGAAAATAAGCAATTTCCGGAGTTTGCTTCTGCAAAAACGAAAGCGGTATCGTAAATACATGGTCCACTTCCGCCCGTGCCGGACGCCATCGACGAGTATCCAGGCGGGCCGCAAACGGATAGACCCGCACGCCGATCGGCGATTCCACATAATCCAGGGCGCCTATATAATGAATCCCGGCAGCGTCAATCCCCAATTCTTCCGCGGTTTCCCGCATAGCTGCCGCCCAAGGAGAAGAATCGGCAGCTTCTATATGTCCCCCGGGAAAACAAATTTCTTTCGGTTGCCGTCGCAATCCGGCACTCCGCACTTCCAACAGCACTTGTTCTTCCGTTGTTTCCCGATCATAAAGAAGAGGTACTAATACTGCACAATCTTCGGTTTGTAAACAAGAATTTTGCCTTACAGCTCGTACAGGCCATGACGTATATCCGTTCATCGCATCTCCTAAAAAAAGCGGGAGCTGCTATCTTCTCCCGCTTTTATACTATTTCACAACCAGATTAATAATTTTTTTCGGTACAATAATACATTTCACTACTGTTTTATCTTTCAACCATTCCTGTATACGAGGTTGTTGTAAAACCGAAGCTTTAATATCTTCGGCGGTGCAATCCGTCGGCACCGTAATATGCTCTCTCACTTTACCGTTAATTTGTACAGGCATTTCTATTGCCGCCACTTTCAGCGCTTCCGCTTCCACTTCCGGCCAGGACTGCCCGTGTATACTGCCGGAAAAACCGGCCTGATGCCAAAGTTCTTCCGCAATATGAGGCGTAAAGGGCGCTAAAATTTTCAACAAATTCCGTATTGCTTCTACGCCGACTTCTTTTTGAATCGTCTTTTCTTTGCCCGCATAGGCATATAAAGCATTGACATATTCCATGATAGAACTTACAGCCGTATTAAAAGAATATTTTCCGTCTCTTCCCTGAATATCCTCGCCGACTTTGGCAATCGATAAAAATTCCTGTCGCCGCAGTGCTTTTTCCGCCTCTGTATACGGTCTCTTTGCCGTTTCGGCCGTATCAAGCATGTCCATATATTGTTCAACAATACGCCACACGCGGTGTAAAAACCGATACGAACCTTCTACGCCCTGTTCGGACCATTCCAGATCCCGTTCGGGCGGCGCGGCAAAGAGAATGAACAAGCGTCCTGTATCGGCGCCGTATTTGGCAATAATATCTTCCGGCGACACTACATTTCCTTTGGATTTCGACATTTTACTGCCATCCATCAACACCATTCCTTGGGTCAACAAACGTTCAAACGGTTCTTTAACGGCGACCAACCCGGCATCATGAAATACTTTCATACAAAACCGGGAATACATTAAATGTAAAATGGCATGTTCAATGCCGCCGATGTATTGATCGACACCCAACCATTTTTTTGCATATTCGGGATTCCACGCCTGCGCAGTATTCCTGGCATCTATATATCGCAAATAATACCAGGAAGAGCAGACAAAGGTATCCATCGTGTCCGTTTCTCTGGTTGCAGGTCCCCCGCATTTCGGGCATGTGCAATGAACAAACTCCCGACTCGTTGCTAACGGTGAAACGGCACCGGCCGTAAAGGTCACATCTGTCGGCAACGTAACCGGCAATTGTTCTTCCGGTACTAATTGCTCGCCGCATTGCGGGCAATAAATAATGGGAATCGGTGCGCCCCAATACCGTTGTCGGGAAATTAACCAATCACGCAGCTTGTAATTCACGGTGCCTTTTCCCAGTTTTTTCTCCTGCAGCCACTGCGTAACGGCTTTTCGCGCTTCCGCATCGGTCAGGCCGTCAAAATCGCCGGAATTTACTAACGTGCCGCTTTCATGATAGGCCTCGGTCATGGTTTCTATAGATAACGTATGCGTCTTATTTTGAATGACGAGGTGCACCGGCAAATTAAATTCATGCGCAAAATCCCAATCTCGCTGATCATGTGCCGGTACCCCCATGACCGCACCCGTTCCGTAATCCGCCAATACATAGTTGGCGATCCATATGGGGACCTGTGCTCCGTTTAAGGGGTTTACCGCATAAGCGCCTGTAAACATCCCTTCTTTTTTCGCATCATTCGCCGTACGTTCTATATCACTCATATTTTTCATACGTGTAATAAACGCTTGCAGTTCCGCTTCATTCTCTTTATCTTTGATTAATTCCGCCACATACGGATGTTCCGGCGCCAATACAATATACGACACGCCGAATACCGTATCTACCCGCGTAGTAAACAGTTGTACACGTTTATGAATCGACGGAACGTCAAAAGACAGTTCCGTTCCCTCGCTGCGACCGATCCAATTTTTTTGCATCGTTTTTACACGTTCGGGCCAGCCCGGCAAAAGTTTTAAATCCTCCAATAACTGATCGGCATAGTCCGTAATTTTAAAAAACCACTGCTTTAAATCTTTTTTCACAACCGGCTGATCACATCGCCAACAGGTACCGTCTATTACTTGTTCATTGGCCAACACCGTATTGCAATGTTCACACCAATTCACTTTTGCTTCTTTTCTGTAAGCCAGCCCGCGTTTATAAAACAATTCAAAAATCCATTGTGTCCATTTATAATACTCTTCATGACACGTTGCCACTTCTCTATCCCAATCATAGGACAGTCCCAACTCGCGCTGTTGTCGCGTCATATTTTCAATATTTTTATATGTCCATTCTGCAGGAGGAATATTATGCTTTATTGCGGCGTTTTCCGCCGGCATGCCGAACGCATCATAGCCCATGGGATGTAATACATTAAAGCCTTTCATGCGTCTATATCGGGCCATAACATCGCCGATAGTGTAATTCCGCACATGCCCCATATGCAAATTTCCGGACGGATACGGAAACATTTCCAACACATAATACGGGGGACGCGCATCTTCATTTTTACAACCGTCACGATGCTCTTGCCGCCATATTTCTTGCCATTTTTTTTCAATTTCTTGGGGAATATATTTTTCCAAGGTAACATCCTCCTAACCTGCGTAGCTGCCAACCTACTCTTATATGGTATTTATTATAGTGTGCCGCCTGAATCAAGTCAATTCATATTTTATAAAATATTGTCAAAACTTAAAATTCGCAAATTATTTTCACTACCCATACACTTCCCCTAAATTATATTTTAAAATAATATTATTTTTTTCATACAATCCCGGTTTATCTTCACCGCCTGTTTGTACGCGTCCTTCCGAAATATTTCGTAATTTCTATGTAAATCATGTATAATAAATGCGGTTTATGTTGCTATTGCCCGCAAGTATCTATGCAAGGAGGTTTTTACATTGCATCAATATCTTTTTTTTATAGGTTCCTTTCCCTTACGTGCCTACGGCTTACTTTTTATGTTGGGAATTATTTGTGCCGCCATTACCGCCTATGTATTGACAAAAAAAGACGGACACGGCCTGCATCGACATATTTTGGACTTTACAATGTGTTGCGCCGTCGCCGGCATTATAGGCGGACGTCTGTGGGATGTCTTTTTCTTCGATTGGAGTTATTACGGTCGACACCTGCTGCAAATTCCCTTTGTCTGGCAAGGAGGTATGGCTATTCAGGGGGGCATTGTTTTCGGCACACTGGCCGGCATAGCCTATACCAAAATACATCACATAGATACCTGGCGGTTTGCCGATTTATTAGCACCGGCCATCATCCTCGGCCAATCGGTAGGGCGTATGGCCAATGTAATGAACGGCGATGCTTTCGGTCATCCGACGGGAGGAAATTTCGGGATCCTATACCCCGACACCACGTTAGCCTATGCGACCTACGGCAATCAACCGCTCTGGCCGGCAGAAATTTGGGAAGGGCAAATTGATATCCTTATTTTTGTCGCTCTCCTGTTATTCAGTGTCTTTCCCCATCATAAAGGGCAAGTATTCTGTTTATATGTCATGTTATACAGCCTAGCCCGTTTTTTCTTGGAATTTTTACGTGGCGATTATACGGTCTTGGCGCTGGGATTGAAATCGGCGCAATGGACTTCTTTAATCGCCTTTATCGTCGCCCTTATAATCTTCATTTTTCTTATCTATTACCGTCGTACACCAAAAATAAAGAATACTTGCCGTGCTTAAAAGTAAGATGGTTTATTATTTATGTATCTAGCTATTCCGTTCCCCCGCCTTATTTCGCCTATTATATGCAAATACGGACACATGCCTATCTTTTTAGTTGACGGAAAATGATTTTCTATATTATAATAATTATCAGTAAGATTTCTTTTTCTCGACACTTTTCCAATAGGACTTGAAAAAGAAAAGTTGATGGCATACGAATCTCGTTTTTCACGCGTATGCCCGATGTATTCCGACCTGAAGGAGGTAAAAAGATGAAACTGACCAATGAAATGAAAGAACTGATCAAAGTGCAATTGGCTTATATTGCAACCGTTGATGCGAACGGCAATCCGAATATCGGACCGAAACGCACGATGCGAGTTCTCGATGATACACATTTGATTTTCTGTGAAAATACCGACGGCCAACATCATGCCAATATTAAAGCCAACGGAAAAATTTCCGTAGCCTTTGTAGATCGCGAAGCAAACAAAGGCTTTCGTTTTTCCGGAAAAGCCACCAGCTATACGGAACCGGAAAAAATGGACTTGGCTGCAAAATTAGTAGGAGCCGCGCCGAAAGCTGCGGCAGTCATTATTGACATTGAAAAGATGTATACGCTGGATTCCGGACCCAAAGCCGGTAAATTAATTGAAGAATAAGATTGCACACCAAAAAGGAAGGCACTTGTATAATTACAAGTACCTTCCTTTTTACTATCATTTTTAACGATTTCCCTCGTTATACTCCCCATAACGAGCGGCAAAAGGGAATATAAGCCGCGCTTTTTCTCTGTGTTCCGGTTTGATATACGTGCCGGCAAAACGAACGGTCCAGGCAATGACCGCCGCATCATCCAACCATCCGATAACCGGAACGGTATCCGGCAAAACATCCCATGGTACCATAAGATATGCCAAGGCTCCCATAAGCAATACTTTTACCGTCTTAGGGGTATCCGCATCGCGCAGGCAAAAAAAGAGCATCCATGCACGCGGCAAAAAAGAAAGCTTATGTTTTATGTGCTGTACAAAATCCAACCATTTTTGCGCAGTATACCGACGTGCCAAGCGAGAAATAAATGCCATATGCCCGACCTCAATTATCGTCCAACGGCAATTTGGCATTCGCAATCGCTGCCGCTACTTGTTCTTCCGCCAAGGTTGCTCCCGAATCTTTTCCGTCCGGTGCCGGTGCGGCCTCTCTATCCGCCGCCGCATCCGTAGCAGAGGCGGCCGAGTGCTCGTCCGTTTCTTCCGTTTCCGCATCTGCCGATGCTGCTGCAGCCTTTTTTTTCTGTTCTTCCGCAAGAATTTCATCTACCAAATCATCATAGTGCGTGACGGAATGATAAATATCCTGCCCTTTTTCTTTAACGACTTGCCATTTTTCAACAGCCAGCCGCCCCCATCGCTTCATGAAATCAATCGTTTCATCCCCGAGCGGTAAATTTTTTAACGGATGATCTTTTAATTTTTCAACTTGATCCCGCGCTTTATCTTTCCATTCGTCCATCATCTTCATATAAGGTTGCATATCTTCCGGCATCCCGTCCTGTAACCAGCGTTGTGTTACACGCCCTAAACTGTACGTAATACCGACTGCTACCGGAACTTGTATCACGGAAAACGGAATAAGCGTGGTTAACAGATGTCCCGCCACCCGGCTGATTAGCGCTCCGACAAACCCCATTAACGCACGTTCCGTCAATTTAACATGATATAAGCGGGCAATCCGACTGACCATATAAACTTCATTAGCCATAAGTGCCGCCGTCCCTACTACCGGGGCAATAACAATCGCTCCCGCTCTGGCGGCCCCCCAACGACACAAGGTTTCCGCTTTAATTTCAATATCTTCATCCGCATCTTCCAAGGCTTCCCATACTTGCTCCGATTCTTCCGCGGTCTCTTGTGTCGCAGATTCTTCCGCCTGCGTTTCCTTCAACCGCTTTACTTCCGCTTGTAAAGCCTGTAATTCCGCCTGTAATTCTTCTTTCGTTTTATCCTCACCGGATACGGTTCCCGTGTCATCCGACAGCCAATCCTTTGTTTCTTTGCTCATTATACCCACCCCATTTTCAAAAAGGCCAACATCATTCTATTATCATTTTCGCACGTTTTTACCAGCTTGTCAAACCTCCATCCACCGGTACTGCAGTGCCGGTCATAAAGGAAGCTTTCTCACTTAGAAGGAAGGCAATAACCTCCCCTACTTCAGCCGGTTCGGCAATTCGATATAACGGATAATGTTCCCGCAATTCCGACATGGTCAATTTCGGGTTTCGTTGCAACTGTTCCCGTAATAAAGGCGTTTGTACATCACCGGGGCAAACGCAATTTACGCGAATACCGTACGGAGCCGCCTCCAGGGCATAGGACTTGGTAAATGCCACGATCGCCCCTTTAGTAGCTCCATAAACCGAGCATGCCACATTGCCCTGCAGGCCGGCATCACTGCTGACCGTGACAATACTGCCGCCGGCACTGCGTCGTAAATACGGCTGTATAAGGCGGCACAATGTCATCGTACCGTACACATTCACTGCAAAAAGCTTCTCGATCGCGGCAAGTGTTTCATATTGTAATAATTTTTCTTCATATTGCCCGGCGGCTGTCACTAACCCATGTACGGCGCCGAAATATATCTCTCCTTGTGCCAACGCACGTTGACATGCGCTTTCGTCACATACATCAGCGGCGATAAACCGCACTTGTCCGGCATATGCCGCTAATGTATCAACCGCTTTTTCCCCTTTTTCAACACTTCGTCCCAACAAAATAACATTATGTCCCTGCGCAACTAAAATACGAGCGGTAGCCAGACCGATACCGGAAGTGCCGCCACTGATGACAATTGTTTTTTTACTGTCCATATAGATTTCTCCTAGTACACAAAATACTGTATAATCAGCTTAATAATTAAGGCGCACGTTACGGTCAACATCACATACCGTACAAATCGTATACCCTTACGAATTGCCAAGCGAGCGCCGAAAAAAGCTCCCAAAAAAATACATACGGCCATAAGTATGCCATATACATAATATACTTTACCGCAAGCAACAAAAATAACAAAGCTTGTCAAATTGCTAATTAAATTTAATACTTTAGCATTGCCGGCGGCCAATACAAAATCAAATCCCAACATAGCAAAGAAAACAATGAGAAAGGTACCCGTACCGGGGCCGATAAATCCGTCATACATGCCCAGGACAAAGGCCATAAGAGAAGACTTGATGAGAACCGTACGACTTGCACCGCTATACGTCATGGCGGCCCCCAAATGCCGCCGAAAAAATACAAAAAACGCAGAGCCTATAAGCGCTATAATAATAATCGGTTGTAACCACTTTGCCGATATATATAACATTAACACGCAACCTGCAACGGCTCCTAAAAAAGAACACGGAATGAGTCGACGTAACAACGACATATCCGTTTTACCGGCACGGATAAACTGTCTGGCACTCATACAAGCCCCAAACGTAGCGGAAAATTTATTGGTTCCCAATGCCAAATGCGGTGTCATTCCGGCAGCTAAGAGTATGGGCAAAGAAATAAGCCCTCCGCCCCCGGCAATAGAATCTACAAACCCGGCCATAAAGCCGCCAATCATAATAAAAAAAATCGTCTGTATACCGGAAGATGCACTCATTATATCCATTCCTTTTTCCTCACTCTCGTACGATTTCCGAAATTTACGAAAAAAGTAGTCGCAACCGTCTGTCCGCCTGCGACTACTTTCAGCTTTGTTCTCTTATACACGGCTTTTTATTCCATATGGTCTCCGGTCGTTCCGCCGGATATAATACTTGTCTTATTTGCTCACCGATTAATTCGGCGCCATGCTGATGACACTTCCTGCTGGCTACAGACATTGCCCGTAATCTATCGGGGTGAGTCAACAATTCCGCTACCACCGCACTAAGTTCTTCTTTGGTCTTAACCCAACGCGCACAACCCTTATCTCGCATATATGCCGCATTGGCTTCTTCCTGTCCGGGAATAGGACTATATAATACCAGGGGAATTTGAACCGTTACCGCTTCCGTACAAGTTAAGGCTCCCGGTTTGGTTACCAACAAGGCCGATTGCGCCATTAATGCCGGTATATCATTCGTATATCCCAATACTTCCACCGGATGCCGTAATTCTTGACGGAGCCGACAAATTTCATCATATAAGTCTGCATTATGTCCCGTCACGACAGAAAAAGAATCAATCGCCGTCAAGCGATCCAGCGCTACCAGCGATTGGCGAATAGATCCCATCCCCAAACCGCCGCCCATAATGAGCACATTATTTCCCTTTTTCCGGGTGTTTCCCCATTGACGATAAGAAAAAATATTCCGTACAGGAATTCCGGTTACTGCAATTTTTTCAGCTTCAATACCTTGTGCCGCCAATAAATCTTTTAACGGCGAGGCGGCTACACAATACCGATCAATTTGCGGATACACCCATAATTGATGCACCGCAAAATCAGTAATAACGCCCATCATCGGTACCTGCAGACGATGTTGTCTTTTCAACAACGCCGCTGTACCGGCAGGAAAAGGATGTGTAAAAATAAGAAGATCCGGATGTTTATCCGCCAATACCCGCAGCATGCGTCGTTTGAGTCCCCACGAAAACATGGTTTTCACAAACCACCCTTTTTTATACCCTTGTGAAGAATAATACATCAAATCATATAACATGGGAAAGAGATCCAAAATTTTAATATAGGTTTCTTTCACAATATTATCTATAGATAAGGCTTCATTGGATAAAAAATCAATATGCTCCACTTCATACTCTTCCGCCGCCTGCTGCATATATTCTTCAATCGCCCGGGCCGCTTGTGTATGCCCGGTTCCGATAGAAGCGGACAGGATAAGTACCTTCTTTTTCATCATGCCAATTCCTTCTTTATGACAATACTATGTTCCCAATCTGCAAATCTTGCCTTTCGTTTTTTCGCCGGACGCTTGACCGACTCGAAAAGAAAAGGGCCGTGTACATGGCGGCCCTCCTCTGCGGTAAGATTATTATTTGTTGTTTACTAAGTCTTTTAACTGTTTGCCTGCCTTGAAAGCCGGAGTTTTCGATGCTTCAATTTGAATCGGTTCGTTGTTACGGGGGTTACGTCCTTCACGAGCTTTACGCTGCCGAACTTCAAAGGTTCCAAAGCCGATAATTTGTACTTTATCACCCTTTGTCAAGCTTTCGCTAATGGATTCAAAAACAGCTTTCACTGCTTTTTCCGCATCCTTTTTTGTCAAATCGGATTTTGTTGCTACATTAGCAATCAATTCTGTTTTATTCATTAAAAATCCTCCTTTAAATAGTTACATCTGTGTGATTTTTCTAACAAAATCCTTTACAACGCCTGTCTTCGCTCCTGCCGTTTAGCTTCCTGCCAAAAAGCATCCAACTGTGCTAAAGAAAACATTTGCCACGGTTTTCCCGATTGACGAACCTTTTCTTCTACGTAAGAAAAACGTCGATAAAATTTTTTGTTAGCCCGATGTAACGCGCATTCCGGCTCTATGTGATAGCGTCGGCATACATTGGCAAAGATGAACAAGACATCACCGGCTTCTTCTTCGGCATGAGCGGCATCCCCCTCTTGCAGCGCTTCACGAAATTCTTGCCATTCTTCTGCCGCTTTTGCCCAAACAGCCGCATCTGTGTCCCATTCAAAACCGACACCTGCCGATTTCTCCTGCAGCTTATAAGCAGTCAACAAAGAAGGCATTCCTCCCACTACGCCGTCTAACAGCCGTTTATGCTGTTGACGCCGTTCTCTCTGCTTTAATCTATCCCAGTTTAACATACTCACAGGCATATTTTCAAGCCCTTTTACATGAAAAACATAGGGATGTCGCCGAATCATCTTGTCACATACCTGTGTAACAATATCTTGCGCAGTAAACAAGCCCTCTTCTTCCGCAATACGGGCATGAATAATAACTTGATAGAGAATATCTCCCAATTCTTCACAAATACCATCTTTATCATCTTTATCAATAGCATCTAAAGTTTCATATACTTCTTCTAATAAAAAGCGTCGCAAACTGCGATGCGTTTGCTTTTTATCCCATGGACAGCCCTGCGGTCCGCGCAAGGCGGCCATAACCTGTACCAACGGTTGCACATCAAAAGGGCACCGCTCCCATTTTTCGACCCGTTCTTGCGCCGCATGTTCCAACATATCCTTTACTTTCGCAGCCATTGCCGGTCCTCCGGGAACGGTATGTACTACATCTCGCACAGCCGCCGTGGTCAACAAATAAGAAATAATCGGCTTATATCTTTCTTCAAACGACGGTTTCCGCCAATACGTTTCTTCCCGATCCGTTTCTTCCGTACCGAGATATACAATTTCAATTTCTTTCATATTTTCCCCTTATCCTTATGTTTTACGAAAAAAAGAAATCGCTCCCAAATCTTGCCTCGTTACCGCTTTCGTGCCCCATAAACCTATGCCATAAATGACTAATCCTACAACCATTGCCAGCAGGGTCACTTCCGTACCTCCCATATGCGCATACAACAAACCGTATATACCGCGCGCCGCCACCGCCATACTCACTGCGGCGACCGCAATACGTGCCAACTGTCCTCCCTGTATACGATACGCTACGAATCGCCGTGCAAAATATAAATTCAACAATGCCGCCGCCAATAATCCGGCATTCGTCGCCCATGCGGCGCCGACAATACCGAGAGCAGGAACCGCCGTCAAATGCCAACTTAAGAAAATTTTAATACCCGCACCTATGGCCATATTCACCAACGGAATGACGGTCCGCCCCATTCCTTGCAATAAAGCACCCGTAATTTGCTGCACGCCTACTAAAAAAACAGATATAGAAAGAACGCAAATGGCCGCTCCGGCAGCCGGCGTGGCATACAATAATCGTGAAATAGGTACGGCTAACACCGCCAATCCGCAACAGGCCGGAATCGTAATAACATTGGCAATCCGCATAACCGTATGTACCCGCTGTATAATAACAGCATGCTTTCCATTAGAAAACGCAGCCGACACAGCCGGAACCAAACTGGTGGCCAAGGCCATTGTTAAAATAGCAGGTAATTGAATAACCCCGTTCGCCATTCCGCTTAAATAGCCGAACAATGCCGTAGCTTCATGTACCGTATAGCCTGCCGATTCTAATTGTTTCGGTACAATAAACAAATCAATCCCCGCCACTGCCGGCAACAACATATTAGCTGCCGCCACGGGAATCGCCAATGCCAACAGCCTTTTAATAACGCCACCGGCAGTAACGTCACGTACAACGCCGGAAACGGATTGGCGGCGTATATGGCGCCAAAAAAATGCCAACATGATCAATAAACCGATCGCGGCTCCCGGTACGGCTCCGGCGGCCGCGCCCGTAGCTGCCGCCGGAATGCCGCGCGACATCAATGCCATGGCAAATACCAACATCGCACAGACCCGAACCGCTTGATCCGCCATTTGCGACACGGCTGTAGGCGTCATTTGTTGCAACCCCTGAAAATAACCGCGAAAACAGCAGGCAATAATAGACAACGTCAATGCCGGTGACAATATCAATAACGGCATAAGCGCTCTGCTGTCCCGCACCCAACCGGCATGAATAAACAACTCCGCACTCGCTGCTAAAAGAAGTCCGAATCCGATTGCCGCCGGAATCATAAACGCTAAAATAATATGGAAAACACGGCCGGCCTCAGCCGTTTCGCCTTTCGCCATTTTCTCCGCAATCATAATGGAAACAGCAATAGGAATTCCCGCGCCGGCAATACTGAGGAAAAGAATATAGATAGGATAGGCCATCTGATATAATCCGATTCCTTCTCCGCCTAACAAACGAGATAAAAGAATACGATTAATACCGCCTAATACTTTAACAACAATCCCTGCCAGCGTAAGGATCATCGCCCCGCGCAAAAAATTAGATTTATGCAAGAGCCCCCTCCTTTCTCCGCGTTTCCAAAGATTTTAAAATATATTGTACATAGGATAACACATCTTCAATTCCCGTTAACGAAAACCGTCGTACATTCGGTAATCCCCGGACAATTTTCATCCGCGATCGCAATACAGGTTCCATTGCTTCCGGGAGAGGTGCCGCCTGTGCCGACTGCCATTTTATTTCCAGTAGTTCTTTTTTTTGCGACAACAACACAATCCCCAATTGCTTAGCCCGCATACGGATAGCCGCTACCCGCAACAAGCGTTGCACAGGCGGCGTCGCTTTGCCGTAACGATCCTGCAGCTCGTTTTTCAACTCCTGTAATTCTTTCTCCGTATCTGCCAGGGCCAATCTCTGATACATTTCAATTTTTTGGCCGCTTACGGGAATATACGCATCATCCAAAAACGCATCCACTTGTATGTCAAGTACCGTTTCCAAAGGTGCGGTTATTTTTTCCTCTCCGTGTTTTACCCGTTTAATTGCCGCCTCCAACATTTGGCAATACATCGCAAACCCCACCCCGGCAATATTGCCGTGTTGTTCACGACCCAATAAATTACCGGCACCGCGAATTTCCAAATCACGCATAGCAATTTTAAATCCGGAACCCAACTCTGTAAATTCCTTAATCGCTTCCAAGCGCTTTTCCGCCACTTCCGAAAGCACCTTTTGCGGCCGATAAAAGAAATAAGCATATGCCAAATGATGACTGCGTCCGACCCGTCCGCGCATTTGATAAAGCTGCGATAACCCGAAATGATCGGCGTCATAAATTAATATGGTATTCGCATTGGCTACATCCAAACCATTTTCCACTAAACTGGAACAAAGCAACAGATCATATTTTCCTTCATAAAAATCAAACATCGCTTCTTCTAATTTCCCGCCGCTCATTTGCCCATGAGCCATGCGAATCGTCAACTCCGGTAATAAGGCGGCCAATTCTTCCTGCATGCGTGCCATCGTATCTACTCGATTATAGACAAAAAAAACCTGACCGCCCCGTCGTTTTTCCCGCATAACCGCATCCCTGACAATACGCGCATCATATTCCGTCACATACGTTTGTACGGGAAATCGGTCTGTAGGCGGCGTTTCAATCACGCACATTTCTCGTAAATTGACCAACGACATGTGTAAGGTGCGCGGAATAGGCGTAGCACTTAAAGAAAGCACATCAATCGTCTCGGCCCAGGCTTTCCACTTTTCTTTTTGCGCCACTCCGAAACGTTGTTCTTCATCGACTACTAAGAGTCCCGGATTTTTAAATTTCACCTTTTTATTCAGCAAACTGTGCGTGCCGATCAAAACATCCACGTCCCCGGTCAACGTACGCGCTAATATCTCTTTTCTCTCTTTATACGAACAAAAACGATTTAATACGGCACACTTTACCCCGAAAGGAGATAATCGTTCGGTAAACGTCTGATAATGTTGTTGCGCCAACACCGTTGTCGGTACCAACACCGCTACCTGTTTACCGCCCATAACCGCTTTAAAAATTGCCCGCATGGCGACTTCCGTCTTGCCGAATCCGACATCTCCGCAAACCAGACAGTCCATAGGATACGGTTTTTCCATGGCCGCTTTAATATGCGCCACCGCCTTCAACTGATCGGCCGTTTCCTCATACGGAAAAGCTTCTTCAAACTCTCGCTGAAAAGGCGTGTCCGGCGGATATGCAAACCCCGGTACCACTTCCCGTTTAGCGTATAAGGTAACTAATTTTTCCGCTAAATTATCCACCGATTTTTGCGCTTTGGCACGAGTTTTTTGCCAATCCTTACCGCCCATTTTATTCAGTTTGGGTATCTCTCCTTCATTCCCGATATATCGCTGGATAAGACGCAATTGATCGGTCGGTACATAAAGTATGTCGCTGCCGGCATAATGAATTTCCAAGTAATCTCGATGTACGCCGTCAATTTCAATTGTTTTTAAACCCACATATCGACCGATCCCGTGCGCATGATGCACTATATAGTCACCGGATTTTAAGTCTGTAAAAACATTAATTTTTTCACTCTTGCCGGCATAACGATGTACTCTTTTTTTCTGCATGCCGTAAATATCCCGTTCGCAAAGAACGATTACGCCCGCATAAGGTAATTCAAAACCGTTTTGCAATTCACCGTCGACAATATAGATCTTGCCGGCACAGCACTCGCTGTTTGACGACGGTGACACGGAAATATGTTCTTGCCGCAACCGGGCTTGTAAAGAAGCGCGCCGTTTACAATCGGTCATAACCACAAAAACAATTTTTCGTTCCTGTTGCCAATGTACCAACTCTTCACACAACACGGGCCATTGTTTTTGAAAGCTTGCCATGCGTTTGGCGACAAAACCGGCAGAACCGGTCAGCAAAAAATCGGGAACCGCTTGTGCCATAAGGGATAAAACAATTTGCGTACATGTACGCGGTTTCTTTACCCAACGTGACCACGGGCAAAGGCGCTTTTGATATTCGTCCGATTCTTTTCCTATTTTTTTTAAACTTTCACGAATGCGATTCGGTTCATCCCAAACGACACAACCTTCCGAAAAATAGTCCGGCAACGTACTGTCCGTTACGGAGGCTAAAGACGGTAAGGTAAACGGCAAAATACGCACTTGCTCCACCGCTTGACATGAAATCTGTCGCTGTACCTCAAAAAAGCGCATACTGTCCAACGTATCGCCAAAAAACTCCAGCCGCAACGGGTCACGGTGATTCACTGCATAAATATCAATAATATCACCCCGCACAGAAAAATGCCCGCGTCTTTCTACTAAATCCACCCTTTCATAGCCGCTTTGTATAAGTTGCTCCACAAGCGCTTGTCGTTCATATGATTCATGGCAACATAACGGCACGGCGGCCGCATCCAAGTTCTCCGGACTTATGGTATACTGTGCCGCTTCTTCCGCCGCCGCAATCACAATGCACGGTTTCCGTTCCCGCAAATGTGCCAACACTTTCATTTGTTCGGCAACGCGTTCCAAACTTTTTACAGCCGTAGTAAACACTTCCGAAGTCACAAACGGAAAAGTATATAGCGGCATTTCCGGTAATAAAAATTGCAGATCCGCCATCCATTGCGCAACCTGTTCTCGACCTACCGCAATAATCAAAACGGGGTGCTGCATATTTCGTATACCTTTGGCAGTAATAAAACTTTTAGCGGAACCGCCCACTCCGTATATGCTATAACATCCGGTCTGCGAAAATTTATCTGCCGCCGCTTTTATAGCGGCATCATGATCCGAATACGTAAATAATTGCTCCATGCTAACGCTTCTTTCATATAAATTCCGATCCGTATCCTATCTTTTCGATAATACTTTGTAATTATAGCATATCTCATTAAAATTTGCGACGCCGCAAAAAAAGCAGGTTGCCGTCACGCAACCTGCTTGCTTTATTCTGCAGAATCTATCGATTTATGAATTTCTTCCAATAACCCGTCGACCAATTTATCTTCTTCTACTGTACGCAATATTTTACCGTGAGAAAATACAATCCCCTTTCCGTATCCGCCGGCAATGCCGAAATCCGCTTCACGCGCTTCTCCCGGACCATTAACGATACACCCCATAACCGCCACCTTTACCGGCGTATGTATCGTGGCCAGAGCAGTCTGTACCTGTTCCGCCAAATGAATAAGATTGACCTTCGTCCTGCCGCACGTAGGACAAGAAATTAAAGTGGGACCGAACGTCCGTAAGCCTAACGCACTGAGTATTTGTCTCCCCACTTTAATTTCTTCAATCGGATCACCTGTCAGAGACACCCGTATCGTATCGCCAATTCCCTGTGACAATAACGCACCGATCCCAATTGCCGATTTAATGGTTCCTTCCTGCACCAGCCCGGCTTCCGTAACTCCCAGATGCAACGCATAGGGAACTTTTTCCGCCAATTCTTGATACGCAGAAATCATTAAGGGTACGTCTGAAGCTTTAAGCGATATGACCATACGCGAATATTGCAACCGTTCTAAAATTCGAATGTGCCGCAACGCGCCCTCCACCATGGCCGCAGAGGTGGGATGTCCGCCATGTGCCGCCAGAATATCCGCCGGTAATGACCCGGTGTTAATCCCGATGCGAATGGGAATTCCTTTAGGGCGTACCTTTTCTACAACTTTTATGACTCGCTCTTCATCTCCTATATTCCCGGGATTAATGCGTAATGCGTCAACTCCGCTATCTACCGCTTGTAATGCCAAGCGATAATCAAAATGAATGTCCGCAATAATCGGGACCGGCGAAGCCGCTACCACCGCGGCCAAACCCTTGGCCGCCGCCATATCCGGAACTGCAAAGCGAATAAGTTCCGCACCGGCATCCGCCAGCCGTAATACATCGGTTACCGCCTCTGCTTCTTTTGCCGGCGTGACGGTCGACATGGTCTGCACGGATACGGGATACGTACCGCCGATTCCCACCTTGCCGACCTGTACGGCTAATGCTTTTCTGCGTTTCATGCCTTACTCCTATTTAAAATAATCGGGTAATATCTTTAAACATGGAAAAAAGAAACAATGCCCCTAAGATAACCATCCCTGCCGTCTGTACATATACCAACGCTCGCGCCGGTAATTTTTTACGTCGAATCGCTTCGACAAGCAAAATAATAATGTGACCGCCGTCCAATAACGGCACCGGCAAAAGATTTACAATGCCTAAATTCGTACTCAAAAACGCCGTAAATACAAGTAAATCGGCAAACCCCACCGAAGCCGCTTTACCGGCAATTTGCGCAATGCCTATGGGCCCGGCTAAATCCGCTTTCGCCTTACCTGTCACCATTTGATAAATCCCCTGCACCATAAACCCGCTCAAATGACCGACTTGAAAAGCCGCCAATTTTCCGGCCTGTAAAAATCCGTGCCGTTGTTTTTGTTCTACCGGATAAATCCCTATAATTTGCCTTTGTGAAGAAGCATCCGTTTCCGGTATAAGATGCGCGGTTTCTTCCTTTCCCTGTCGTTTAAACGTGACCGTTACCACATCTTTTTGATGTTTACTCAATACTCTACCGATATCCTGCCACTGATATATCGGTTCTCCGTGAATTGCCAAAATGCGATCACCGGTTTGCAAGTTTGCCCGGGCGGCCGGAGAACCGTTAATCGTTTGCCCGATAATCGGTTCCGGCGATATTTGTACCGTGCCCGCTACAAAAAAAACACCCCAAAGCAAACAAATCGCTAAAATAAAATTCATCAAAGCTCCGGCCGCCATCACGAGCAACCGTGCCGGTAAAGATTTAGAAATAAAACACTTGTTCCGTCGAACCGCGGTCATCGCTTGCTCCGTATCGGTCATCCCGGCAATACGGTTGAATCCGCCCAGAGGAATTAATCGCAGAGAATATACGGTAGACCCGACCTTATGACTGATCAGTTTCGGGCCGAAACCGACAGCAAACTCATCGACTTGCATGCCCGTCATTTTAGCCGTCATAAAGTGTCCCAATTCATGAATAACAACAATCACACTAAATACAAAGATCGTTGCGATAATCGTAATTCCCATACAGTCATCCCCTTTCCCGACGGTTATAATTTATCATGCACATAGGCCCTTGCCCATCGATCGGCTTCCCGAACAGCCGCCAACGAAGTTGCCGGTTGTACGTGGTGGGCGTCCACCGCCGCCGCTACCAACGAAAAAATCCGTGTAAAAGAAATTTCTTTTCTTAAAAATGCATATACTGCTTCTTCATTCGCCGCATTTAACACCGCCGGCAAGGTCCCCCCCGCTTTTCCCGCTTCATAAGCCAGCGGCAAAGAAGGAAATTTTTCAGGACACGGAGCAAAAAAATCCAAGTGCCGTAACTCTTTCCAAGAAATCTTTTTAGCACCGCTTACGGGAAAACGTGCGGGATAGGAAAAAGCATATTGAATCGGCAAACGCATATCGGGCATACCTAATTGTGCCAAAACGGAACTATCGACAAATTGTACCATAGAATGAATAATGCTCTGCGGTTGTATCACCACTTCAATCCGATCGAACGGCAGGTGAAATAACCAATGGGCTTCAATGACTTCCAATCCTTTATTAAACATGGTGGCCGAATCAACGGTAATTTTCTTCCCCATATGCCAAGTAGGATGCGTCAAACATTCTTCTACAGTAATCTTCGAAAATTCGGATGCAGGCCGATGAAAATGCGGGCCTCCGGAAGCAGTAATCAACAGTGAATCCACTTCTTCCGCACGACGCCCTTGTAAACATTGAAAAATAGCGCCATGCTCACTATCTACCGGCACGATATGCACGCCCTTGTCTTTAGCCGCCTGCATCACCAATTCCCCGGCAGCCACCAAGGTTTCTTTATTCGCCAACGCAATATCCATGCCCTTTTGTATGGCATAAAGGGTCGGTTCAATCCCCGCGGCGCCCACCAGCGAAGTTAAGACCATATCCGCCTGTACGGCATCCATTAATTGTAACATGCCGGCGGTTCCGGAAAATACCGTACATTGCCTTCCCATTTCCTGTTGTAACGCCGCCGCGGCCGCCGCATTTGTCATACAGGCAAACCGTATATGATATTGTCGTATCTGCATTGCCGCTTCTTGCCAATGCGTATGAGCCGCTACCGCACACACTGAAAACTGCTGTTCATGTGCGGCAATCACCGACAGGGCTTGCCGTCCGATAGACCCGGTACTGCCGAGAATCATAATTCTTTTCATATCTGTCCCTTCTTATCGGGCAATAAAATATAAATATACACAAACAACGGGCGCTGCCAATAACAAACTGTCAAATCGGTCCAATACGCCGCCATGCCCCGGGATTAACGAACCCGAATCTTTCGTCCGGCAAGTCCGTTTCATAATAGACTCGATTAAATCTCCCGCCGGCGCCGTAAAGGCAATTAAAATTCCCAACACTCCGCCGTGCAAAAGAGAAAATTGTCCCCCAACAGCTACTGCCAATGCTACCACAATCGTGCCCGCAATCCCGCCGACCATGCCTTCCCGAGTTTTTCCGGGACTGATGGCAGGACATAGTTTATGCCTTCCCCAAAATTTTCCCACAAAAAACGCACATGTATCACTGGCCCAAGTGGCAAAAATTAACAAAAACACGAGAATTCGCGAAGGATCAATGAACTGCGAAGAAAATTGGTCGGATAACTGTAGTCCCAAATTACCGCAACGCAAAACAAGCAATGCGGCAAATCCAATGCCGACATATACCAACCCCAGTAAGGCATATGCGACATCACGCAAGGTACTATACTGATGCCGAAAAACAGGCTGCAATAACAGTCCGTACAACAATATAGCGCCCATAAGCAACACCGCTTGCCACGCGCCGCACCATATGGTACCTAAAAAACAAAGCAACCACACCATACCGACTCGCAAAGGAACTTGTACAGACACCTTATCCATAAGCTGCGCATATTCCTTCCACGCCAATACGGCTAACAACATCATAAAAATAAAAAAGAGCCAATTTCCCTCATAAATAACACCTATCGTAATCACTCCGCCAATCAATCCGGAAATAATTCTTTTTCCCAGCATGCTCTTCGCTCCTATCTTATTTCAATCCTCCAAAACGACGTTCTCTCCCTTGATACGCATACAGTGCTTCCAGCAACGTGTCTTTGGTAAAATCGGGCCAACAAATAGGAGTGTACCAAAATTCGGCATATGCAATTTGCCATAATAAGAAATTGCTGATCCGAAAATCATTTCCCGGACGAATCACTAAATCCACGTCATTATCCGGTGCCGTATATAACTCCCCGGCAAGTCGCGCTTCATCAATTTCCCCTGCCCTTACTTTCCCTTGTTCCACCTGTTCGGCCAACGTACGTACAGCTCGCGTAAGTTCGGCACGTCCCCCATAATTCACAGCAATGTTCAACAATAACCCCGTATTGTTTTCCATAGATTGAACGGCGTCGGCAAATGATTTTTGTAATTCCGGAGCCAAACAAGATATGTCGCCGATAAACTGCAATCGCACATTATGTTCAGCCAACTCCAATAAATTTTTCCGCAAATAGTCTTGCATCAATTTCATAATATATGAAACTTCCGCTTCCGGACGCTTCCAATTTTCTGTCGAAAACGCATAAACGGTCAACACCTTAATTCCCAAGTCGTCGGCGGCGGTAACAATTTTTTTCAAAGTATCCGCGCCGACACGATGCCCTATATGCCGCGGCAAATTTTTACGTTTCGCCCATCGCCCGTTGCCGTCCATAATAATGGCCACATGTCGTGGTAAACGAGAAACATCCAACATATTTTCCGTGATCTTTTTAGGATATTCCGTCGATGCCGTCTTCTTTTTAAATAAATGAAACATTTGCCTATCTCCCTGTCAACACCTGTCTCACCGAATCACTTTGCTCCAAGCTATAATTTACCAGCAAGCATAGTTCGCCTGCCGCTTCTATAACCCGAATAACATATTCTTCCTGTTCATTACAAACAAAAAATCGACTTCTACTGCCGGTACGTTCTATACTATAGGGTATATGTTCGGCCTCTAATACAGATTTGGCATACCGCAACGGCATGCCAATAAATTTTTCTTTATCCATTATACTTCCATTACTTCTTTTTCTTTTTTTAATTTTAATTCATCAATAAATTTAACCTTTTTATCCGTCAATTTTTGAATTTTATCTTGTACATCCTTGCTTTCATCCTCTGTAATTTCCTTAGCTTTTTCCGCTTTCTTAATCGAATCATTGGCATCACGACGGATATTACGGATGACGACCTTCGCTTCTTCCGCATACTTGCTTACTTTTTTTGTTAATTCTTTGCGACGTTCTTCGGTAGGCTTGGGAATTTCCAACCGAATCATGGCGCCGTCATTATTGGGATTTAACCCCAAATCGGATTTTAAAATAGCCTTCTCAATATCCCCCAAAATTTTTCGTTCCCACGGCACGATCGTTATCAAACTCGGCTCCGGTGCCGAAACATTAGCCACTTGCTTAATCGGCGTAGGCGTCCCGTAATATTCCACCGTCACCCGATCTAATAAACTCGTACTGGCCCTGCCCGTGCGAATAGAAGTGAAATCTCTCTTCAACGCTTCAATTGTCTTATCCATTTTCTCTTCATAATTTTGTACTACTGCTTTGCCGTCCATATGCTTTCCCTTTCTCTCCAGGTAAACTATATACCAATATATTTGTTACCCCTTCTTGTCCACTAAAGTTCCTAAGTCTTCTCCTTTAGCGGCGGCAACAATGTTTTCCGATACATCTAAATTAAACACTAAAATGGGAATATCATTATTCATACACAAGGTGGTAGCCGTTGCATCCATAACTTTTAAGTCTTTATTAATTACATCTAAATAAGATAATTTTTTAAACATTTTAGCCTGCGGATTAAGTTTAGGATCACTGTCATACACTCCGTCCACTCCGTTTTTAGCCATTAAAATGGCATCCGCTTCAATTTCCGCTGCCCGCAATGCGGCGGTCGTATCCGTAGAAAAATAAGGATTTCCTGTTCCGGCGCCAAAAATTACGACCCGTCCCTTTTCCATATGACGAATAGCCCGACGACGAATATACGGTTCCGCCACTTGTTGCATATTAATTGCCGTTTGCACCCGTGTAGCAATCCCGAAATTTTCCAAGGCATCTTGCAATGCCAACGCATTCATCACTGTCGCCAACATTCCCATATAGTCGGCGGAAACGCGATCCATCCCTTTCGCACTACCGGAAAGACCGCGCCAAATATTGCCGCCTCCCACGACAATAGCCGCTTGAATGCCCAATTTATTTACTTCTACTACTTGTCGGGCAATATGCTCTACTGTAGTCGTATCAATTCCGTATCCCTGCGACCCCGCCAATGCTTCGCCGCTTAATTTTAACACCACGCGCTTAAATTTTTTCGCTTCCATACAAGGCCTCCGCTATCTTACTATGGTTAGTAGAAAATAAGAGAACACGAATAAAAGGTGTCCTCTTACTTATGATTCTTATTTAACTTGTGCCATTACTTCAGAAACGAAATCATCATTGCGTTTTTCCATACCTTCGCCCAATTCATAGCGAACATAACGACGAATATCGATTTTTTCACCAATCTTGGCAATTTGTTCAGTAATTACCTGACTGATGGTCTTATCGGAATCTTTTATAAATTCTTGATCCAACAAACAATTTTCTTTATAGTATTTTTCAATACGTCCGGCAATCATTTTATCAACGATTTTTTCCGGTTTCCCTTCATTCAAGGCCTGTTGACGTAATACTTCCCGTTCATGGTCCAATACTTCCTGCGGCACTTCTTCCCGTTTCAAATATGCCGGTTTGGCAGCGGCAATTTGCATAGCAATATCTTTGCACAACGCTTTAAAACCGTCCGTCTGTGCAACAAAGTCGGTTTCACAATTCACTTCCACCAACACGCCGATGCGGCCGTTTCCGTGAATATACGAATATACCAGGCCTTCCGCCGCAATACGATCCGCTTTTTTAGCGGCTGCCGCCAATCCCTTTTCACGTAAAAAGTCAACCGCTTTATCCATATCACCGTCTGTTGCGGCCAACGCCTTTTTACAATCCATCATACCGGCACCGGTTTTTGTTCTTAAGTCTTTTACCATACTTGCTGTAATAGCCATAATCTTCCTCCTCCATATAGATGTACAGTTGGAATAAAGGTAAGGAAATGTCCTTACCTTTATGTATATAGTATTGTTTTATACTTAATTTTCTTCCGCAACACCGGTATCGTCTGCAACAGGTTCTTCTACTTGTTCACCCTGATTACCTTCCAACACGGCATCCGCAATTTTTCCGGACAACAATTTTACAGCCCGAATTGCGTCATCATTTGCCGGAATGGGGAAATCAATCAAATCCGGATCACAGTTCGTATCTACTGTAGCAATAATGGGAATATGTAATTTCCGTGCTTCTGCAACGGCAATTTCTTCTTTTTTCGGATCAATAATAAACAGTGCGTCCGGAAGTTTTTTCATTTCCTTTATGCCGCCGAGATATTTATGTAATTTTTCCATTTCATGTTTTAAAATGGTAACTTCTTTTTTCGGTAATACATCAAATGTTCCGTCTTCGGCCTGTTTTTCCAATAATTTCAACCGTTTTACACGTTTTTCAATCGTCTGAAAATTGGTAAGCATACCGCCCAACCAACGTTCATTAATATAAAACATATTGCAACGTTCCGCTTCATTCTTTATGGACTCTTGCGCTTGTTTTTTCGTCCCTACAAAAAGAATTTTGCCCCCGTCCGCAACTAAATCACGAGCGAAATTGTACGCTTCTTCCGTTTTTTTCACAGTTTTTTGTAAATCAATAATGTAAATGCCGTTCCGTTCCGTAAAGATGAAGCGTTTCATCTTAGGATTCCAACGACGCGTCTGATGCCCGAAGTGTACACCTGCTTCTAATAATTGTTTCATTGATACTACTGCCATAATTCTGATTCCTCCTGTTGTATCCGCTGCTCCGTCATCATCTGCCATCACCCTTGCGGGCACAGGTACAGACTCTTTGAGCATGTGTAAATTAAACCTTTGCTATTATAACATAAGACGCCATACGTAACAAGTTTTTTCTTTTGAGAATAAAAAAACATCTAAAACAAAACGCCTTTTGTTTTAGATGTTCTCTCTTCTCTATTTACTCTACGGTCACACTTTTCGCTAAATTACGCGGTTTATCCACATCATTTCCTTTAAGAACCGCTGCATAATACGCTAACAATTGCAAAGGAATAACCGCCAGTATAGGCACGACAAAATTATCGGAATCCGGTACATGCAACACTACATCCACCGTCTTCCCCACTTCTCTGTCCGAAGCTTTGGCAATGCCGATAACATATGCGTCACGCGCTTTTACTTCCTTAATATTACTGATCATTTTTTCTTCTACATCCCCTTGGGTTGCCAGTGCAATCACGGGAATGCCGGGTACAATCAAAGCCAGAGTTCCATGTTTTAATTCACCGCCGGCATAGGCTTCGGCATGAATATAAGAAATCTCTTTTAACTTCAACGCCCCTTCCATAGCTAAGCCGTAATCCATCGATCGTCCGATAAAAAACGCATCTTCATGATCCGTAAACGCTTTTGCCAAAGCCTTAACTGTATTTACTTGTGAAAAAATATCCTCACATTGGTCCGGCACCTTCTTTAAATCCTGCAACAACTTTGTTACCGCCGTCGTGGTCAATACGCCGTTCAATTGTCCCATATAAATCGCCAACAAAAGCAACGCCGCCAATTGGGTCGTATAGGCCTTTGTGGAAGCAACGGCAATTTCCGGTCCGGCCCAAGTATAGACAACCTGATCCGCCTCTCTGGAAACAGAAGAGCCTACTACATTCGTGACGGCCAACGAGCGTGCGCCGCGGCGTTTTGCCTCTTTTAACGCTGCCAGTGTATCAATCGTTTCGCCGGACTGACTGATAATAATACTCAACGTTTTACTGTCCGTCAACGGATCACGATAGCGATATTCCGAAGCTATATCCACTTCTACCGGGATCCGTGCCAATTTTTCAATAAAATATTTTGCCAATAATCCTGCATGATACGCCGTTCCGCAAGCAATAATCAATACTTTGCCGATGGAACGAACGTCTTCCGGCGTCCAATTCAACTCATCAAACCGTACCTGTTTGCCGTCCGCAGTCATACGACAGCTTAACGTATCGCGAATCGTCTTGGGTTGTTCGTAAATTTCTTTCAACATAAAATGTTCAAAGCCGCCTTTTTCCGCCGCTTCCGCATCCCAATTTACAACAAAGACTTTTTTAGAAATCGGTTTCCCTTCTAAATCGGTAACCCAAACGCCGTCTTTTTTTACAATTGCCATTTCTCCGTCATTCATAATATATGTTTTACGTGTATAACTTAAAATAGCGGGGATATCGGAAGCAATATAATTTTCCCCGTCTCCCAAACCGACAATTAAAGGATTGTCTTTTTTACAACAAATAATTCTGTCCGGGGCAAACCGACTCATAAACACCAAAGAGTACGAACCGCGCAGACGCCGTAAAACATTACGAACAGTATTTTCAAAATCGCCGTCATACAAATCGGCACAAAGATGTGCTACTACTTCCGAATCGGTTTCAGAACGAAAAACCACACCTTTCTTCAGTAATTCTTCCTTTATTTCCATATAGTTTTCAATAATTCCGTTGTGAACAATAGCAAAATTGCCGTTCATATCCGTATGCGGATGAGAGTTAATATCGGAAGGACCGCCATGCGTCGCCCATCGCGTATGCCCGATACCGATAGTACCGGATACGGGGTGCTCTTTTATTTCCTGCAATAAATTGATTAGCCGTCCCATTTTTTTACGTACGGTAATACGATCTTGATCATATACGGCAATGCCCGCCGAATCGTATCCCCGATACTCCAATTTAGCCAATCCGTCTAATAAAAAATCAGCCGCTTCCCTTGTCCCTACATAGCCAACAATACCGCACATCTTACTTTCCTCCCAGCTTTCTTACAAGAGGCTCATTCCTCTTACTCTATTTTACTCCCCATACAGCCTTATTCCTGCCGTTACCGCCGGTTTTTGTTATAGATTTACAACCGGAACGGCCGAGAGGCCTCCGCCGCCTCTTTTTAATCCGCTTCCCCCTCGTCTGTCCGAAGGTACCGGTGCCATCCATTTTACGAAGGATTTCTAAACGACTGCCAAAAACAGGAATAGAGCGCCACACTCTATTCCCACATTTTAATATATTTACTATACACGGTCAATACTTACTTTACGCCGCCCATCTCATGTTCCACGACCAATGCAATATCCGCTACAATACGTTCTAATTGTTCTAAATCCGGGCCTTCCGCCATCACTCGAATGAGCGGTTCCGTCCCGGACGGGCGCACCAAAATACGACCGTTTTCACCTAATTCTTCTTCCCCTGCCGAAATGGCCGCTACAATCAAATTATTTTCTTCCCATCCGGACTTGGTCTGGACTTTTACATTCTTTAAGATTTGCGGATAACGAGTCATCATTTTTCCCAACTCGGACAACGGCTTCTGCCAATGTCGCATGTTGCGCAACAGTTGTACGGCAGTTAACAACCCGTCTCCGGTCGTATTATAATCCAAAAAGATAATATGCCCTGATTGTTCGCCGCCAAGACAATAGCCGTCTTTTCGCATCCGTTCCAACACATACCGATCGCCTACTGCAGTTACTGCACTCTTGCATCCATGTGCCGCCAACGCTTTATGAAAACCGATGTTACTCATTACCGTACCGACAACCGTATCTTTTTTTAACCGCCCTTCTTCTTTCAAGCGCAACGCACAAAGAAGCATCATTTGATCGCCGTCCAATTCCTGCCCCTTTTCGTCAATAACCAAACAGCGATCGGCATCCCCGTCATTCGCAATTCCTATGTCCGCACCGGTTTCCAACACGGTTTTTCGTAAACTTTCTAAATGAGTGGACCCGCAAGCGGCATTAATATTAACCCCGTCCGGATTCGTATGAATCGCAATAACTTCCGCACCCAAACGACTGAATAAAGCGGGACCGATAAAAGATGCGGCACCGTTGGCGCCGTCATATACAATTTTTAATCCCTGTAAATCAATATCGCACGTCTTATATAAGAAATCGCTATATTCCTGTTGCAAATCGTTCCAGGCGGTAATCGTGCCGATAGCGGCTCCGGTAGGCCGACTTTGCCCGCCGCTGCGTTCATCTTTCAACATGAATTCTTCTATACGATCTTCCATATTGTCGGGCAATTTATAGCCGAACGAATCAAAAAATTTAATACCGTTATACTCAAAAGGATTATGCGATGCGGATATCATCACTCCGGCATCCAAGTGATGCGTACGTGTTAAATAGGCAATGGCCGGTGTCGGAATAATTCCCGCCATATGGCAAATTCCGCCGGCGGACGCAATGCCGGCGGCCAAAATACTTTCCAACATGGTACCGGAACGCCGTGTATCTCTGCCGATCAAAAAGGTCGGGTGTTCCTTTTCCTGCCCTAACACATACGCCGCCGACCGACCCAAATGATACGTCAATTCCGGTGTCAAAGAATCGTTTACTACACCGCGTACACCATCAGTTCCAAACAATCTAGCCATCTACCTGTACCTCCAAAGGTTTAAATTTACGAATAATAGTTAATGCCGTTTCCATACCGTCTAAAAAAGCGCTCATAATGCCGCCGGCATATCCGGCGCCTTCCCCGATCGGGTATAAACCTGCCGTACCGACAGACATGCGGTTTTCATCACGCAATAGTCGTACCGGCGCACTGGTTCTGGTTTCTACCCCCGTCAGTACCACTTGCGGAGCGGCAAATCCCTTTATTTTTCTTTCAAAATACGGCAATGCCTCTTGTAAAGTTTGCGTAACAAACGCAGGTAATATTGCCGACAAATCTGTCCAAGTTACTCCCGGCATATAGGTATGAATCCCCGGAGAAACCGCGGCAATCCGCAAAAAATCACCAACAGTTTGTGCAGGAGCTTTATAATTGTGACCGCCGGCCGCATATGCCAGTTGTTCATACCGGCGTTGAAAAGCAATGCCGCGCAAAGGATCCGTTCCCCGAATGTCCCGCTCCGTTACATTGACGACCAACGCGCTGTTTGCCGCGCCGCTATTACGCGCATATACACTCATACCGTTAGTTACGACACCGCCCGCTTCCGAAGCCGCCGCCACTACTTCTCCCCCCGGACACATACAGAAAGAATAACAGGAGCGCCCGTCGGGACGATGGTATGCCAGTGCATAAGAAGCCGGCTCCAATCCCAATGCCGAGGCCGTATTCCCATATTGCCCGCGATCGATCACGTGCTGTTCATGTTCAATCCGCACGCCTACGGCAAAGGGTTTGAACACCATCGCCATACCGTGCCGATGCAACATTTCGTACGTATCCCGCGCACTATGCCCAATGCCCAAAAGCAGCACGGAAGTATCATAATGTTCCTTATGATTCACTACAACCGACTGCACCTGTCCGCGGTCATTACATATAATATCCGTAACACAAGAAGCGAATCGTACGTCTCCTCCGGCTTCCATAATCATATGACGCAAATTTTTTACCACCTGACGCAGCCGATCGGTGCCGACATGAGGATTATACGTATACAATATTTCTTCCGGTGCCCCCGCTTTTACCAAAATGTGTAAAATATTGCGAATTAACGGATGATTGACCCGGGTGGTCAACTTGCCGTCGGAAAAGGTTCCAGCTCCCCCTTCACCGAATTGCACATTCGTATGATCACACAAAATCCCTTCATGTCGAAATTTTTCTACACACGCTGTCCGTGTTTCCACATCTTGCCCTCGTTCCAATACCAGAGGAGCAAAGCCGTATTGCGCCAACATGAACGCCGCCGCCAAACCGGCCGGCCCTGTCCCCACAACAATCGGACGCTGCCGTAACGGTAAATTGCCCCTTGCCGCCGCAATCGCCGGCGCCTCCGTCACCATTTTTATATCTTTATTATCCCGACAGCCGCGCCATATCCGTGCTTCTTGCCGGACAATAATATCCGCCGTAAACACAATATATACCTTCGGTTTTCTTCGTGCATCCACGGATCTTCTGACAATCCGCACTTCTTCAATATCTTGCACACGACAACGTATTTTTTTTGCCGCTAAAGCGGCTACGGTTTTCCGCATCGGCACTGCTGTACGAATATTACTTACTCTTAACACCTACGGTTCTCCTTTATTCTTTAGTAGTCAAAAGCATGACATCAATCGTATCGGGAGTTACAGTGACGCCATTAACAAACGGCATTTCCAATTTCCAGGTTTTGTTTTTAGTAATGCCCGTAACGGAAACAGCGGGTAAATCCCAATGATCCAAAGACTGTAATTGTGCGGCATCCCCACGTAACGTAACGGTCTTAGGATTGGCAATGACGTTTTTTTCTGTCAATCCCTTATGAAATGTACCCCGCGTATGTACTACGACAGGAACTTCTTTCGTTGCCGCATTCGGTTCCAAATTCACTGCCACACTGGTCTGCCACGGGGTTACCGTTAAGCCTTCTACAACAGTGCCGTCGGCACGCAACAACCGCACCGGAGTCATTGCGGTAAAACCGTCGGGTTTATCACTTATACCGACTTCCACCATCGCATTATCAACCTGACGCACCAAACGTCGAGCCCCGCTGACCGTAACTTTTTGCGGTAATACGGATATGTTGCCGACATACGCATTGCCGTTTACCTGCCCGCGAATATGCGGTGTAACGCTGAATTCTTTTACAGCATACACATCAATAAGTACGGTAGCCCGATTTTGACTCTGTTTTTTCAATTCTGTTCCGCCGGGAATTTCCACATGAATAGGAGCCTCTACAGTCCCCTCTTTCACTGCCGATAAATCAACATACGCTTTAATAGACGAAGGATCAATATTAATAATGGTATTACGCGGTCCCGCCAAACGCACATACACCGACCGCGGTACATGAGATGCTATATATCGTGAATCCAGATTTTCCACTGCTACCGGAACCGTATAGCTGCCTTCACTTGTCGGATTCTGCTCGCCGATAATAACAAACCATAAAAAAACCGCTACTACCAGACAAATAAGCTTAACTTGCCACTTTTTTTCAATTCGCGTCATTATTTTGCCGGCCTCCATTTAAAAATATTCGTCCACCCCTGCGGTGCCGGGCGCAAAAAGTTTAATAAAATTTTTTGCAAACTTTTTACCTCTAAATGACGATAAATATGTCCCCCATATGTATACGAAATAGCGCCGGTTTCTTCACTGACCACGACTACCACGGCATCGGCCATTTCACTGATACCAATCGCCGCTCGATGTCGCGTTCCCAATTCAGTCGACAAAGAGCGATCGGATGTCAACGGCAATAAGCAGGCGGCCGCCATAATTTTATTTTCCCGAATAATAACGGCCCCGTCATGAAGCGGTGTATTGGGGATAAAAATATTGCCTAATAACTCTCGAGAAACGGTCCCGTCAATAAAAATTCCCGTATCAATGTAATCATTTAATCCGACTTCCCGTTCAAATACCAACAAAGCGCCTGTCCGTGTTTTGGATAAAGACTCGGTAACAGCTGCAATTTCTTCTACTAAACGGTTTAATTCTTCCGTATTAATGCCCTGCCCGGAACGCAAAAAACGGCCTCGACCGATTTGTTCCAATGCCCGACGCAACTCCGGTTGAAACACTACCGGTAAGGCAACTAAAATAACCGTCATGCCCTGTTGTAACAACCAATTAATAACATGTAAATCCAATACTTTGCTGACTACCGTTACCGCTCCCAAAACAAGCAGCCCTTTAATTAAAGCCACAGCACGTGTATTACAAATCAAATAATACAATTTATACAAAACAAAGGCCACCAGTAAAATATCCACTATGTCAAGCAACCGAAAACTGCTGATAAACCCTTGAATCGGCACATACATATTCATCGTTTTTGAGCTCCCTCAACGAACTTACATAATTATGTTTTATTGTACACTATTTTTTTTATAAAAGAAAGACAATGACGCATTTTCCTCAATGGCGTCTGAACAACGACCCCAATCGTTCCACAACGGAAGAGCTGGAATGATTCACCTTCGGAAAACGACGCAACGATGTATTTTGTTCAATCAATGATAAAAAGTCATCCATCGCTTTTTCCATAGCCGCTAATTGCTCCCAATCCAATTGTTCCAAAACCGCTGAAGTATGCTCCGCCGCTTCCAACTGCCCATGCAAACGGGAAAAATCATATGCCGCTACCGTTTGAGGCGAACAGGTTCTATCCAACAATACCCGACATTGTTCCCATAACGAAACCCTTGACACTTGTACAGCCTCTATTTGTACCATCCAACGTTCCAATACACACGCAAAAAAGTTTTGTAACGAAAGAAATGCGGCCCGTTCATACCGCCGTGCTAAAAAATCGCCTTTTTTTGTCCCTTTTTTCCAATATTCTTCCGCCCTATGTCGCATAGATAAATAATCCTGCCACAATTCCGCATAAATGCACTGCTTCCAAACATGCATATCCCCATTTCCGAAAATGGTTACATCCAATCTTGATTTCACCTGCTGTTCTCCTTTACTGGCGACATATAATATGCACACACGAAAAGACTCTCGATCATTCGAGAGTCTTTTCGCACTGTTTTTACACGTCTTCATCGTGTTTACATTGCCGCATACGTCCGGCCTGTTCCATGCGCTCCAAAATAACCGTATAGCCGCCCGCACCGTGCTGAAGACAACGATTAATACGGCTAATTGTAGCCGTACTGACGCCGGTTTTTTTCACAACATCTTCATAACTGTCCCCATTTTTTAACATACGGGCAACTTCCAGCCGGGCCGACATGGCTTTCCTTTCTGCAATTGTGCAAAGATCCTCAAAAAAATCATGGCATTCCTGCACATTCCGTAATTCCAAAATAGCGGCAAAAAGTTGTGCATGTGCCGCATCTTGCCGACTTTTTTCGGCACTCATAGGCGCCACCTCTCACTTTATTAATTTACTATACTAAATCTTCTATTTTATTATAAAACAGCCCCTTCTGAATGTCGATAGTTTACATAGCAAAGAGATCCATTTGCTCATCTTCCGGCAACTCCTTCAGACACCCGGCTTCCGTCATGACATCCAACAAAGATTGCCCTATTTTTCCGCGCAATCGCAAATCTTCTTTGGAAGAAAAGGGCGCTTTTTCACGAGCCGCCACAATTTGTTCCGCCACATTATCCCCTAAGCCGTCAATCGCCGTAAAAGGAGGTAATATTTTCCCGTCACAAATAATAAACTTTTTAGCTTGCGAACGGTGAATATCCACATTTAAGAAAGAAAAACCTCGTAAGCTCATTTCTACTGCCAATTCCAACGCCGAGTACAAATCCGTTTCTATTTTTGAAGCTTTCGTTCCCTTGGCCTCGATGTCCTTCATCACCTTTTTTTGTACTTCCAACCCATGAATCATAGCGGACAATTTAAAGGCCTTGGCACGAATCGTGAAATATGCCGCATAGTAAGCCAACGGATAATGAATCTTAAACCAGGCAATCCGAAACGCCATCATAACATAGGCGACCGCATGCGCACGCGGGAAAAGATAGCCGATTTTTTTACAGGACTCAATAAACCAGTCGGGAATATTACCGGCTTTTAATTCCCCCTCAAAATCCGTTGTCTTTTCACCTACCTTGTTGACCTTATCTATGCCCTTTCCCTTCCGCACATTTTCCATCACTTTAAAACTTGTTTTCGGCTGAATCCCGTGCTGAATTAAATAGTTCATAATATCATCTCGCGTAGACACCGCTTCTTTTAACGGTACCGTTCCGGAGGTAATCAAATCCTGCGCATTATTCAACCATACATCCGTTCCATGTGAAAAACCGGAAATACGCACTAATTCAGAAAAGGTTTTCGGTTTAGTATCCAGTAACATTTTCCGCACAAACGATGTACCGAATTCAGGTATTCCCAAACTCCCTACAGGCGACCCCAATTCTTCCGACGTCAATCCCAAGGCTGCGGGACTGCAAAATAAGCTCATCGTTTCCGCATCATCAAAGGCGATCGTACGAGCGTCTACACCGGTTAAATCTTCCAACATACGAATAACGGTCGGATCATCATGTCCTAAAATATCCAACTTTACCAACCGACCTTCAATCGAATGATAGTCAAAATGCGTGGTAATAATACCGCTATCTTTCTTATTCGCCGGATATTGTACAGGGGTAAAATGATGCACATCCATATCTCGCGGAATAACCATCACCCCGCCGGGATGCTGCCCGGTCGTATTTTTCACGCCCGTACATCCGCTGACCAGACTGTTGATATACGCATCATTTACCTTAATACCGCGTTTTTCCGCCCACTTCATAACATACCCGTACGCCGTCTTATCTTTAACGGCGCCGATAGTCCCTGCACGAAATACATTGTCTTTACCGAACAATTCTTCAGTGTACTTATGCGCTTGGGGATGATATTCCCCGGAGAAATTCAAATCAATATCCGGAACTTTATCCCCATCGAAACCTAAGAAAATCGCAAAAGGTATATTATGCCCATCTTTATGTAAAGAAGCACCGCAATGCGGGCATTTTTTATGAGGCAAATCAAAACCGCCCCCCACTTCACCCTTGATAAAAAACTCGCTGTACTGACAAGAGGGGCATACATAATGCGGCGGCAACGGATTCACTTCCGTAATATCGGCCATCGTGGCTACAAACGACGAACCTACCGAGCCTCGCGATCCTACCAGATAACCGTCGTCATGCGAATGCTTAACCAATTTATGCGCAATATAATATAGCACACCGAAACCATTTCCTAAAATAGAAGTAAATTCTTCTGTCAGACGATCCGCAACAATCTTAGGCAACGGATTGCCATATAGTTTATAAGCCTTATCATAACACATTTTTTTCAACGCTTCTGAAGAACCTGCTATTTTCGGAAAATACAACGTTTCTTTCGGAATAGGACGTACGTCTTCAATCATTTCATTAATTTTGTTGGTATTGGTAATCACCACTTCGCGAGCCCGTTCTTCTCCTAAATAAAAAAATTCTTTTAACATTTCATCGGTTGTATGAAAATATAAATCGGGCTGATATTGAGCATCTTCAAAACCTTTACCGGTCATTAAAATTTCCCGATAAATTTTATCTTCCGGATTCAGAAAATGAGCATCTCCCGTAGCAACCGTTAATTTTCCCAGTTCATCACCGATTTTTAACACTGTGCGATTTATATTACGCAACCCTTCTTCATCTTTTACCAAGCCTTCCCGCACTAAAAAACCGTTATTGGATATAGGCTGTATTTCTAAATAATCATACCACGAAGCAATCCGTTTCAACTCTTCATACGGTAATTTTTTTTGTACCATAGAACGAATTAATTCTCCGGCTTCACATGCCGAACCCAAAATTAACCCTTCCCTATATTCATTTAATATGGCTCGGGGAATCCGCGGTCGTCCGCGATAAATATATTTCAAATGGGAAATACTCACCAATCTGTACAAATTACGAATACCCACCTGATTTTTCGCCAAAATAATAATATGATACGAACGATCAATCCGATCGTCAAATAAATACCCTTCCATGCCATAAATAACTTTTACCTGATTGGACTTATCCGTAGAAATTTCCTGTAATAACGGAAAAGATTGCACCACTCCGTGGTCGGTGACCGCCACTGCCGGATGGTGCCATTTTTTTACCGTTTTAATTAATTGTTTAACCGTAATCAACGCATCCATATCACTCATAACCGTATGCAAATGAAGTTCTACACGCGGGGTCGGATTCGTATCTTCACGAACGACCGTTTCATCGTCGGCAACTAAAATATCCTGTACATTCAATACATAATCATTTTGATACGTATCATATTGCACATCGCCACGTACGGAAACATACGAACCGACGGACAATTGTTTTTGTAATCTTTCATACGCCTCGGGGGAAATGCTTTGCTTCTTTTTAAACTTACTGTTGCCCTGATTCGCAACTTCCAAAAAACGCTTAGCCGAAATCCCGTTAGTTTTATCGGCCATTTGGAATGTTAATAAAATTCTTTTTGATTTTAACAGACGAAAATCAACATTAACAACTTTCCCCTTAAAAATCACTTGATTACGCTCTTCTCCCAGCACGCTGTTAATAGCAACGGGATCGCCGGTAAAAAATTTACCGTACAATACCTTACTGTTTTGTCCGGTCTTATTGCCCTTACCGCTGCCGGAATCCGGGAGTCGTTCCGCCGCCCGACAAGCTTTTCGATATGTTTCATCATATATATCGGGCGTTTCTTCATATAACGCTTCATAACAATCTTCATGCGGAATGTCGTATCCCTCTAAATCATCGGTATAAAAATCGGCTACAGACTGCAGTACTTCATCCGCCTCCGTTGCCGCTTCTTCCGGCATTACCGTCGCTTCTATGGTTACCGTCCCTTGCAGGCCCAATGTACGGCATACTAAAAGACGTAAGGTCTCCATATCGGTAACAGGATGTGCGGATATAGTATGCACCTGCCAGCGCGGTTCCGGTGACTGCAAACATATTTCAGTAATGCGCACTTGTTCCTTCCCCGTATTTTCTACCCATATTTCGTTTTTAGGAACAATATGCCAAACGTCCATCTTCTCTATCCCCTTTCAATGCCGACTGTCCCTATCGTTTGCCACTGCTGTATAAGCATAATAACGGCCCCATATCCGCTTCTTTGGCAATCCCTCGACGAAGATTAACCTGCAACTTAAAAATGGCGGCAATAAGTTCTCTCAGCTCTTTTATTGTCCAATACTTTTCCTTTTTTTTCAAGTGCCATACGATTCCCTTTACATTACACCCCTTATTAATTTCCTGCATAAGCGCTACAGCTTGCCGTTCACTCATTCCCATAGCCGTCAATTCTTTATATTCCAACAATATATGCAATTGGGTCAATATAGCACCGACACTTTTTAAAAATACTTTAGGGTTAAAAAGACCCGGAAAAAACGATACAATTTCCGCCGTTTTACGTGAAAAAAAGAAGTCTAAAAAAGAAAATATATTTTTTTCCACCGCCCCCGAAAACATGCCCTGCAAATCCGCTACATCCAATACCGCTTCCGCCTCCGCTTGTAAACATATACGCTGAATTTCTGTATAAATATATTGCAACGAAATATCCTGCCAAGTAGCGAATAAATTTTGTAAATATTGCGTACCTTGTGCCGTCAACGTATGTCCCTGCTCCTGAAAAAACGCGTTTACATACCGCATGATTTCCTTACTGCTTACAGGCGGACAATACCAAACCGTTGCCAACGCGGACAATGCGCGAAAAAAAGGATCTTTTTCATCCAACATACCCTCCCTATAAAAAAGCAACCCGTTTTCTTCAGGAAAATGCGCCAACCGCTGTAAAAACCATTCTTCTTCCGCCGTCATTTTTTTGCGGGAAGCCCCTTTATGTTTACCGCGTAATAATGTATCTTCCCGACAAATCGTCACGGCAGCCCGACAAAATAACCCGGTTTCTCCTATCATTTCCGCCAAACGTGACAGGGAGATATCTCGTTCCGCCGTTTGTATATCCATATCCGCCCCTGCCCGTTGTCGACAAGCTTGTAAAAATTCCCGGCGATGCCGCTCCCGCAAATACGATTCCGTACCGTATATAATAGCTATTTGCTTCATTCTCTTGCTCCTTTATAAGTTTCCCAAAGCCACCGGTTGCGTACATAAGTCATCCGCACGCGTCCGTCCGTTGCCGGCGCAAAACAGTATACGCCCTTATACGCCGCCGCCTGTTTCCATGCCGCACAAGCTTCCCGCCCCTTATAAGGACAATGCACAATCCATGCGCAAACGCCCTCCGGCATAGTAAAAAACTCTGTTTTATCCGCTTTAAAAACTTCCACACAAGCCCCTGCGGGAAATCTATCTTCCTTCCGTCCCCAGCTTAAATAATACGGCTGACGCCCGGAAAAAACAGTACATCCGGGAGGTCTGCCGAAACACTGTCGCACCTTTCCCGCAGTCAAATACGGCGCCAATTGGCGGGCCGTATTTTTCGTATCTTTGCCGCTTACAGTACAGGCATCCAAAGCAAAAATTCCTTCATATTGTAAAGCGGGGATAACCGTATACGATATATCTTCCCCTGAACTGAAATTTTCTTTATTATACCACAAGCGAACCCGATTATCTGCGGTTACGGCACAAACCGCACTGTCTCTTCCGAAATCAAAGCTATACACAGTAATCGCCGGTGCCGTCAGCCAAGCGACCATTTGACCGCTTACCCAAACGACCGAACTTAGTCCCGCGGCAATATACCCTTGCCGTTTTTTTAAAAACACCGCCCCGGCAGCAATATACCAAGCGGCTGCGGTCGTCACGGATAGTGCGCCGTGCCAATAACGACTATACGGGAAAGCCGCCAAACAGGCATTTCCCTGTATGGCCCAAGTTAATAACCATTGCAGCGGATATAAGAATATATCTCCCAACGGCGTCCATATACTGCCCGTTATGACACTTCCCAACCCTAAAAGAATGACCAAATCCAACACCGGTGCAACCAATAAATTAGCAATAAAGGAATATACAGGCAACGCTTGAAAGGAAGCCAACACCAACGGCATCACCAAAATTTGTGCAGACGCACATAACGCCAAACTTTCCCGCAAAAAGGAAGGGAACCGCTGCAAAATAAATTGAAATTTGGAATACCACAAAAGAATTCCCGCCGAAGCTCCGCAAGACAAACGAAAACTGAGATCAAATACCATAAACGGATTATATAACAACATCCCCGCTATTGCGATTCCTAAAGCTTGACACCCCATATACCGACGCTTTAAAACCACCCCGTATGCACTGATAAGCCCCATAATAAGGGAACGTACTACAGGCGCTGCAAACTCGGACAAGGCGCCATAGGTACATACAATGCCTACTAAAAAAATAAACCGCACGCGTTGAGGCCATCCCAAACGTCGACCGATAACTTGTAATGCCGCAAATAATAAAGCCATATGAGAACCGGAAACCGATAAAATATGAATCAAACCGGTAGCGGCAAACTGGCGAATTAACGCAGGCGGCAACTCATCATAATGCCCTCCGAACAATAAACTGCTTAAAATTCGCGCCTTCTCTGTCGGTAATACCCGACAAAATCGGTGATACAGCGTTTCCCGCACACGCTGTACGTAATATCTGCGTCCCTTGCCGTTCTGTAACAATTGCATATCGGCTATTTTTTTTACCCGTAACCTGCCGACGATATTACGTTCCCGATCTTTATGAAACCGATCATACGTACCGGGATTCATCGTATACGTCAAAGGACGCAATACCCCGGCAACTTGAACGGTACTGCCGATACCGATACGGGGAGAAGAGGGCAAAGTCACATATATATTGCCGCCGTTTCCGGAAGCATACGGCACTTCTCGCCCGATTCCCACCTTCTCCGCCTGCATAATATAGGTGACCATCGATCCCCGTTCATCAATATAAGAGGCACGCTTTTCGAGTATAGTTCCCATGACTTGCAACGGTTTACCGAACCGATTTTCCCATTCTTTACCATACGCATCGCCCACTTGTCCCATTCGCAACATACCGATTGCCATAGCAAGAATAGTCACCGTTACATACAAAAACAACGAGCGACGAAAGAGCACACTGCCTACGCAACCTATCCCCAATACCATCCAACCGCCTATATACGGAATTGTCATCCACGCATATCCCAGCATACCGACGGCGGTCCCGACAGCCGCTACAGGTCCCCAATATATCATACGCGTATTTTATCTTTCAGCTCTTCATATTTACTATCTCCGATGCCTTTAACTTGCCGCAAATCTTCTCCTTGCATAAACGGACCGTGTTGGTTGCGATATTTCACAATTTTTTTTGCCGTAGCCATACCGATTCCCGGAAGCGTCGCCAATTTTTCCGCCGAAGCTCCATTAATATTAATCGTATCTTCATTTTCCGGAGGCGCCGTCGGTACTCCCGTTAACGTATACGGAATATGAATATGCATACCGTCTTTAATACGAGCTGCCAAATTTACCGCATGCACATCGGCATAAGCAACAACACCGCCGGCCGCCTGTACCGCTTCCCCTTGTCGTACGGTTTCAGAAAAAGAATATAAGCCGGGATGCCGTACAGCTCCGGTAACGAATACATACACCGGCGCATCTTCCGGCACCGTCATTTGCGGCACCGGTTGTGCCATACTCTCTGTAACGTTCCACCATCGTACAGTGCCGAAAATAATTCCGAAAAACACGACGACACCGAGCATAATATTACGTGCCACCATAAAAAAGACCTCCTTCTTCATTTGCTGTTACTCTTATTGTAAGAAGAAAGAAGGTCTATGACTATAAAAATAAGACGATATTCATTTTATCATCACATAAGACTGAAAAAAATAACATTTCATGAAACGACATATGCTATGTTTCATTACCACCCCTTACGTCGCTGCCAAAAAGACGGCATCAATAATGCCAACACGGTAAATGATTCCAACCTGCCCATCAACATGGATACACAAACAATGACTTTCCCGAAGGCCGGTAACGCGGCATATGTGCAAGTTGCGCCGAAAATACCGAAAGCCGGACCGCAACTTCCCATCGTGGAAATACTCACTCCCAATGCCGCAAATAAAGGAACGCCGTTCCAAGTCAACAAGATGGTCCAAAGCAAGTCCAACATGACATATACAAAGAAAAAACGGGCTACACCTAAAATAAGATCCGAAGAAACTTCGCTGTGATTAGAACGTACTTGCACAACAACCCCGGGATGTATTTTCTGCCGTACCGCTTCCCGAATCATATGACATAGCAACATCACCCTCGTTACTTTAAACCCGCCGGCAGTAGAACCGCCGCAACCGCCTATAAACATCAATCCCAGAATAACTAATTTAGAAAAAGAAGGCCACGTATCAAAGTCGGCAGATACGAAACCGGTAGAAGAAGATAATGAGACAGCTTGAAAAGCGGCCTGTCGCAGCGCCGTCGGCGGCGCCATGCCCATTTGCCATATTAAATTCAAGGTGATAGCAATAGCCGCCGCTACTACAATCCCCAAATAACAGCGAAATTCCGTATCCTGTAACAGTACTCGTATACCTCGCTGTCGTACCGCCACATAGATGCCGAAGTTAGCACTGGACAACAGCATAAACACGATTAAGACGCCTTCGATAAGGGGACTGTGAAAATGAGCCGCGCTGTCATTATACGGAGAAAAACCGCCCGTAGCAATCGTAGAAAAAGCATGTTCCAAAGCCGCTAAAAAAGACAGTCCGCAACACTTTAACGCCGCAAAAGCCAGCATCGTAAGCCCTACATATACCCGAAAAAGCGCCCGTGCCATCTCTTTAATCCGCGGCAACGCCCGTGCAGAAGAAGGACCCGTGCTTTCTGCGTTAAACAAATGAATCGTTCCTCGACCCATTTGCGGAAATAAGGCAATAAAAATTACAATAATGCCCAATCCTCCCAGCCAATGCGTTTCCGCCCGCCAAAGCAAAATACCGGCAGGTACATGTGTCAAGTCATTAAACACGGTTGCACCCGTACCGGATAAACCGGAAATACTTTCCAATATGCCGTCCAATATAGATAAATACCCGCCGACGGTATACGGAAGCATTCCTAAAAATGTAACTAAAATCCACCCTAATGTCGTAATTGCCAGGCCCTCACGCACGGTTAAATCGGCGGTTGCGGCGCGGCCATACCGCCGTAACAGACTGCCCGTCACACCGGCTGCCGCAATCGCCGTCAAAAAAGGAGCCAAAGCCTGTTCTCCGGAACCGATTGCCGCCCCCAAAGGCAATAGTAACGCCAATGCGACCGCCCATGACAATTTCCCCAAAATATATGAAATCACTTTACTATCCATTTTTGCTCCTACCACCGCCGTCTAATGTAGCCTATCCCGGATTGCAATATAATCAAGAAAGAAAAAATTTCCATTTTTCCCACGATCATAACCAAGGCGCAGTATACTTTCGTCCAGGCCGGTAACGCCCGGATCGTTATATTCCCGAAAAGATGTGCCGTTGTCCCGCTGCCGGACAACGCGCCCGCCGCCAATCCCATAGCCGTCAACGGCTGCACACCGCTGCCGGCAATAACGACGGCCGAAATAAAAAACACCCCTATAAATAAGAAAAAATATCCGGTAATACGACTGACAATCTTTCTGTCTACAGGCACGGAATTAACTTTTAAACAGGTCACCATCTGCGGATGCAACGTACGTTTCATCTCCTGTGCCGCCAACTTAAAGAGAATAATACCGCGCATAATCCGTAAACCGCCGGCAACCGAACCGATGCAACCTCCTACTAAAGAAGATAAAAACAAAATAAATTTAGAAAAATCCGGCCACTGCTGTATATTGGTGACAAAAAAACCGGCAGTAGATAAAAAAGAAACAACTTGAAAAAAACTGTATCGTAAAGCTAATCGCAAGGTATAGCCTTGATGACAACACAAATCGGCAGTAATAAGTAATGAAAGAATCGCCAAAATACCGACAAAAACCCGACTTTCCACATCCGTATATACCGCTTTAAGGCAATGGAGAAATCCGCCTTTACTGTAAAGCAAAAAATTTCCGCCCCCCGCCAACATGCCTGCGATCCCGACTATTTCTACAGAAAACCGATGGTAATACCGAAAATCCGCCCCCGTATCACCGCCGCCCGTAGATACGGTTAATAAAGACTGATACAGTGCCTGTTGCCACGATAATCCCGCTTGACTATATAACCAAACCAATACGAGAGAAAAAAACGCATACACGAATGCCAAACGCCGTGCCCTTTCTTCCATTTGATGAATTACAGGACTGAAACTCATTCCTTGACGTGCGGACAAAAATAGCCCGAAACACCCGCTGACTTGCGGCACAACCGTCACCAATAAAATAATAAAATGAAGCCCGCCCAACCACTTCAACATACATTGCCAAGTAAACAGACACGGCATTTGTTGCCATAAATCAGGATATAAAGATAATCCCGTCGTCGTACAGGCAGATACACTTTCAAAAAATGCGTCGCTGATAGAATACGCACCCGTCAAATAAAAGGGCACCGCTCCCAGTATACTCATAATAAGCCATAGAAAAGCCATGTAAAAAGCGCTTTCCCGCACGTGAATACTACGACGATGCCGTCGGGAAACATACTGCAATATACCGGCACTTCCCAACGCCACTAACGCGGGAATACATAAATACACGGCGTGCGCCTGCCGAAACCCTTGTGCCGCCAGCCAAGTAATGCCGAACACGCCGCCGTCCACCCATAACATGCGTCCTAAGAGAAATGAAAACATCCTGCCGTTCATCTTAGTCCCTACCTTTAAAATATGCCATAACTTTTTTAGAATGTGCCGTTTCCGTGACAATAATAGCTCTATCGCCTTCCTGTAAAACAGAATTCCCATTAGGAATGTACGTTTGTCCCTCCCGTACATACGCACACACCAAACACTCTCGCGGTAAAGAAATATCCATTAATCGCCGATTAACTACAGGCGCCCCGGCACGTACCAATACCTCGACAGCTTCAGCTTTGGCGCCTTCCAATAAAGAAACGGAAATAACGCCCCCTTGCCGTGCCAAAGCCAATACTTCACTGGCCGATAACAATCGGGTAGATAATACCACATCGACGCCGACTTTTTCCATCAAATCGCTGTATTCCGTTCGCGACACACGAACAATCGTTTTTTTGGCCCCTAAATGTTTCGCAATTAATGCCAACATTAAATTAAGACGATCATCATCGGTTACACAAATCACCGCATCCGCTTCGGCAATGCCCTCTTGCTCCAACAATTCAATATCCGTACCGTCTCCGCAAATCGCCATACTGCGGGATAATTTTTCCGCTACCAACAAACTGCGTTCCTTATCTTTATCCAGTATCTTCACATATACATCCTGCTGATCCAACATAGGCGCTAAAAATCTTCCGGTACGACCGGCCCCGATAATCATTACGCGTTCCATTCGCTTCGCCTTCTTTTGCATAAAGGCCTTGCTGAATTTTTCAATTGCCTTGGGATTTCCTACAAAATACGCATTATCTTCAGGTAACAACCGATCCTCTCCGTGAGGAATCAACATTTGATGCGACCGAAAAATCATGGCGACTAAAATATCTTTAGGAATTTCCAAATCTTTAAACGGAATATGTATTAAGGAAGATTGCCCGGACATTTTCGTTTCCAACATACGCACTTTACCATTGGCAAAATCTTCTACATTTAAAGCCGCCGGCGTCATCAAAATACGATTGATTTCTTTCGCCGTAATTAATTCGGGATTCAACAAACGATCAATGTCAAAATTTTCTTTTAAATAATCTCGCGCTTCCGACAGAAACTGCATGTCGCGAATGCGGGCCGCCGTGTACTTTACGCCATGCTTTTTAGCTAAAATACACGCTACCATATTCACTTCATCAATCGCCGTAGCCGCTACCAACATATCGGCTCCCCGAATATCCGGGTCATTCATCGTAATCGGACTGGCACCATTGGCGGCAATCGTCAACACATCCAAATTATTTTTTACTACTTCCAGTCGTTCTTCATCATGATCCACAACAACTACATCAAATTGTTCATTCGATAATAACTCGGCAATGCTGTACCCGAGTTTTCCGGCGCCGATAATGACAATACGCACAATAATCACCTCAAAAAAGGACCTATCCCCTATACTCATACTGTAATATACCACAAAGGAAAAAAAGTGGCAATTTTCCCCGAATTACGTTCCTAAAAACATCGGCAGAATCGGGTTCTTACCGATTCTGCCGATGTTTTTTTGAAAAAGTAATCTACATATACTATTTACAAAGTACCTTCTGTTTTTCTTTAATTTTCCCAATCAATATACAAATATTGCTTAACAAACAACGCCCGCGTTGCATTTAAAATAGCAATAATCATTACGCCTACATCCGCAAAAATAGCCAGCCACATATTAGCAATCCCTAACGCCCCCAACAGTAAACAGAGCAATTTAATGCCGATGGCAAAATAAATATTTTGATACACAATACGCAAACATTTCTTAGCAATATTGATCGCTGACGCCACTTTACGAGGATCATCATCCATCAGCACCACATCGGCAGCTTCTATGGCGGCATCCGACCCCATAGCCCCCATGGCAATCCCTATATCGGCACGCGATAAAACAGGAGCGTCATTAATCCCGTCGCCGACAAATGCCAATTTTCCCTTTCCGTTTATGTGTTGTAAAAGGTCTTCCACTTTACGCACCTTATCTTCCGGCAATAACTCACTGTATACTTCATCCAGCGCCAAAACCCGTGCGGTTTCTTCCGCAACCGGCCGAATATCCCCTGTAAGCATAACTGTTTTTTTAACCCCGGCCTGTTTTAACGCGTCTATAGCCATTTTCGATTCTACCTTTATCGTATCGGAAATAACAATGTGTCCGGCATATGCGTGCCGAATTGCCACGTGAATAATAGTGCCTATACTGCTGCAAGCAATCGCCTTAATCCCCAATGACTGCATAAGCTTTTCATTACCGACGGCAACGGGAATCCCGTCTACTACCGCCTGTACCCCGTTACCGCTCAGTTCCTTAATATCCTTCACCCGCTTCGCATCTATTACTTTGCCGTAAGCTTTTTGCAAACTGCGACTGATAGGATGGGAAGAAGCACATTCGGCTAAAGCGGCAAATTCCAATATTTTTTCTTCTTCCAACGTCGTATGGTGTAACGCTTTCACTTCAAACGTACCGGCCGTCAAAGTCCCTGTTTTATCAAATACGGCGACTTCCGTTTTGGCCAAGGTTTCCAAATAATTGGAGCCTTTAATTAAAATACCGCCCCGACCGGCACCGCCAATTCCGGCAAAAAAGCTGAGCGGTATACTGATCACCAAGGCACAGGGGCAACTAATAACCAAAAACGTAAGTGCCCGATAAATCCATTCTTCCCATAAAGGCGTCATACCCAATATTCCCCAACGAACGAGGGGCGGAATAACGGCCAATGCTAACGCTCCATAACAGACAGCCGGCGTATATACACGGGCAAATTTAGAAATAAATGCTTCCGATTTCGACTTACGTGAACCGGCATTTTCCACTAAATCCAAAATTTTAGACGCCGTAGATTCCTCAAATTCTTTCGTCGTCCGGATTTTTAATACCCCTGTTAAATTAATACAGCCACTAATGACCTCTATTCCTTTTTCAGCCAGCCGCGGCACACTTTCACCGGTCAAGGCTCCGGTATTCAGCGTCGAAGTACCTTCTTCCACGACCCCGTCAATAGGAATCTTTTCTCCCGGTCTCACTATAATGATAGAACCCGGAGCCACTTCATCCGGATCTACTTTTACCGTATGCCCGTCCGCATCTTCTATATTGGCATAATCCGGCCGAATATCCATGAGTTCACTAATATTTTTTCTACTCTTGCCTACCGCATAATTCTGAAACAAGTCGCCGATTTGATAAAATAACATAACGGCGACCGCTTCCGTATAATCCCCCACTTTATAGACGGCAAGAATAAACGCGCCTATCGTAGCCACCGACAAGAGAAAATTTTCATCAAATACTTGTCCGTTCCGAATTCCCTTCCAGGCTTTACAGACAATGTCGCCCCCGATAATCACATAGGGAATCCCGTATAAAAGCAATCGTATCCATCCGTTCGCCGCCACTTGTGAAAGCAGCACTAATAATACGGCAGTTACTATAATACGCAATACTCGTATTTTCCGTTTCTTATTCATTGCAATCTCCTTTATCTTAATCATATGAGTATCTGTTCATATATATAGCGGAAAAAAAGGCGACATAAGCCGCCTCCATATGCTACATCAAGATTTCCCCGTCCGATGTAGCCTTCTTACAGTTCGCAATAGCGAGCGACATTACCTCTTGCGGATTCATACCGTCTTCAAATTCCACTTTCAATTTCAAGGTCATAAAATTTAATACAGCATCTTTTACACCGGCCGTATTTTTTACGGCATATTCCATCTTGTTCGCACAGTTTGCACAGTCCACATCTACTTTATACGTTTTCTTCATACTACCTACCCCTTCCGTAATAATGATAATCATGTTCAAATGAACATATGATTATGTGTTCATTTGTTGTTTATAATATACCGGAATTCTTCTATCTTGTCAATATATCCGAAAAAAAAACCGGCACCCTAATAGGAACCGGTTTACTGGTTTTATTCCAAGTATTCTTACGCTTTTACTACATTAGCAGCTTGCGGACCGCGTGCGCCTTCCTGCACATCAAATTCCACTTCTTGACCTTCTGCTAACGATTTGAAACCGTCTTCTTGGATAGCTGAAAAATGTACAAATACATCGCCGCCACCATCTTTTTCAATAAAACCGTAACCTTTTTCTGCGCTAAACCATTTTACTTTACCGTGCATGACAAATCCTCCTAAAAAAACATTTCCAGCTATCTTGTAGCTCTTGATTCAGTGTACCATACTCATTGTATAATGTCAAACGAATGTATATAAATATAATACACCTTTATCCTTGCATTTATGTAAAAGAGCTTTTATTTTCTTGCTTTTCGTTCATACCGAACAAAATCAAACGCATATTTATGTTTTTTATCCGCGTCATGATGAAACCGCTGCGTTTCTTTCCACGTATCCGGTACAATAGGCGGAAAAAATGCATCCGCTTCCGGCAACGCATCTATTTCCGTAATCCATAAGACTTGCGCCAGCTCCATACATTCTTTATATACCATAGCACCGCCGATGATAAAACAATCCGCATGACTTTGTATATATTTTTTTAATTCCCCCAAAGAAGCACATACGGTAATAGCCGGAAATTTTTTTTCATATGCAAGGTTACCTGTCAGCACCACATGATGACGTCCCGGCAACAGCCCCGGAAGACTTTCAAACGTATGACGTCCCATAATAATAGTATGACCGAACGTCAGTTCTTTAAATCGTTTTAAATCATCCGGTAAATGGCAAAGTAACCGATTATTCTTACCGATACCGCCATTTTGGGTGACTGCCGCAATGATTTGCACCATTATACTGCCACCTCCATAGGAAGTTTTCCTAAATGTTTATAATGAATTAATTGTATATCTTCCGGCGTAAACGCATAAAAATCTTTAATATTTTTATTTATTTCCAACGTAGGTGCGTCCGGCGCCAACGCCTTCCTGGCAAGTTGTGTTTGTAATGCTTCTACATGATTCTCATAAATATGTGCGTTATTAATAACATGTGTAAATAATCCCGGCGTAAGCCCCGTCACCTGCGCAATTAAATGTACCAATACGGCATATTGTGTCATGTTGAAAGGTACGCCCAATCCCATATCCCCGCTGCGCTGAATCAACAAACAATTTAATCTCCCGTCATTCACATCCCATAACGTTTGATAGGCACATGGTTCTAACGCCATGTCCGGCAAATCTTCTATATTCCACAACGATACAATCATTCTTCTATTTTGCGGATCCGTTTTTAAAGTGTGTAATAATGTATCCGTTTGCTTATATTTTCGTATTTGATATCCGTAAGCCTTTCCTATCGTACCGTCCGGACGCATCCACTCATCCCATACATGGCAATTCATCGCTTGTAAATCATGTACATTATTACTCTGTAGTTGCCAAATCCATAATAATTCTTTAACCGCCGTTTTAAACGCAACAAACTTCGTCGTCAAGATGGGAAATTCCTCCGCCAAATCAAATTGCATCACTTGATGAGGTAATTTATAGGTCGGAATTCCCGTACGATTATCCGCATAATACCCATTCTTTAAAATATTTTCTACGATGGTTAAATATTGTGTATCCGCTTTACTCACTGCTGTCACTTCCTTTGTTGATATAAGTCTGTATAACACGTATGAAATACTTGCCGTATTTATTCAACTTAAAGGTTCCCACCCCTTTAATCGTTCCCAAGGTCGCAACGGTTACGGGACGCTCATGTGCCATTTCCCAAAGCGTTGCATCCGAAAAAATGACAAAAGGCGGAATGTGAAATTTTTGAGACAATTCATGACGACATTGACACAATTGCTCAAACAATTGCTGATCCGCTTTATATACAATCGTTTGCGAATCATGAGCGGAGTTCACTTTTCCCGTTCCCCGTCGTATAGGCACGGCCCGCGACTGTCCCTGTAAAAGTTTTCTCCCTGCCGCAGTTAAAGACAAGGTCGGATACCTTCCTGCCGCTTGACGAATATACCCGTTCTCTATTGCCTGTTGTACCATATCTCGCAACTCTTCCGCCCGTATATCCGCCAACAGCCCGAACGCCGCATTGTGTTCAAATCCATATTGAAGCACCTTTCGCGTCGCATTGCCGGCAAGAATCAGGCACACCATAGTACTGCCGAACCGCCCTTTCAACTCATCTATACAAAGACAAATATTTCTAAGTTCCGGCGTGCGGTCTTCCTCAACCGTCTCTTCTTGACAATTGCCGCACCGTTCGCAGCGTTGCCACGACACGTTTTCTCCAAAATAATCCAGTATGGCATGCCGCAAACACCCATGCGATTCCCCGTACTGTACCATACGTTGCAAATTATACAGCTCTTTTTTTTCTTTCTCCGGTGTATATCTCCCTTGTTCAATTAAATACCGTTGAATCATCACATCTTGTCGGTGAAAAAGTAAAATACACTCACTCGGCGCACCGTCCCTGCCGGCACGTCCGGCTTCCTGATAATAGGATTCCAGATTTCCCGGTATTTGATAATGAATGACAAACCGCACATTACTTTTATCAATTCCCATGCCGAAAGCATTGGTCGCCACCATGACCGATATCCGATCATACGAAAAATCTTCCTGCATCCGTTTTCGTTCCTCGTCTTCCAAGCCTGCATGATATCGCCCCGCCGCATATCCTCTGCTTTTCACTTCCGCATATACCCGTTCCGCTTCTTTACGAGTGGCAACATAGATAATACCGCTTTCTCGCGGATGATTTTGCAAGTACGAAATAACAAACCGCAATTTATCCTGCGATTTTACCACTCGAAAATATAAATTGGGGCGATCAAAACTTCCTCTAAAAATACGCGGTTTATCCAAGCCCAACAATGCCAACATATCCGTTTTTACCTTTTCCGTCGCCGTCGCCGTAAAAGCGCTGATAATCGGTCGTTCCGGCAGCTTATCCACCCACGCTTTAATCATCCCGTACCCGGGACGAAAATCATGTCCCCACTGCGACACACAATGCGCTTCATCCACCACTACCTGAGCTACCGGCAAGGTTTGCATAAAATTGGTAAAAAATTCATTTTGCAACCGTTCCGGTGAAACATACACCAACCGTACACGACCGGAACGAATAGCCCCCAACCGATATTTTAAGTCTGCCAACGTGCATTGACTATTAATATATACAGCAGGAATGTGCTGTGCCGTTAACGCATCCACTTGATCCTTCATCAGAGAAATCAACGGAGAAATCACTAACGTCAAGCCCTGTAATAATAACGCGGGAATTTGAAAACAAAGAGATTTTCCGGCTCCTGTAGGCATAATCGCCAAACAATCCCGACCGGATAGAATGGTTTCAATGACCGCTTCTTGCCCCGGGCGAAAAGACGGATACCCGAAATACTTTTGCAACACCTCTACCGCCTGCACAACGAACTCCTTTCCGAGAACACGAAAACGAGGAACCGTACCCTTGGCGGTATCCTCGTTTTATCCGTACTCCCTATGCATCCAATGCAGCGTGTAACACTTCTCCCAGCCGTTTTACACCTTCTACAATACGTTCTTCCGGCATATTGGAATAATTTAACCGAAAATGATTACGCCGCCCTCCGTTGGGATAAAAAATACCTCCGGGCACATAGGCTACATTCCTTGCCAAACATTTCGGCATCAACGCGGTAGCATCTACATGTTCGGGTAATGTAACCCATGTAAAAAGTCCGCCCTTGGGATAGGTGAACGTGACACTGTCGGGGAAATACTTGGCCATCGACGCACACATGATATCCCGCCGTTTGCGATACAAATCGGTAATCTTCCGAATATGTGCTTCCATATCATACATATTGCAATAATACGCCGCCTGCCGCTGACCGAAAGTAGATGTCCCCAAGTCTACAGCTTGTTTAAATTTAACAAACTTATCTATAATTTGCGGATTGGCCACAATCCATCCCAACCGCAATCCGGGTAAAAAGATTTTGGAAAACGAGCCCATGTACACCACTTTTCCCTGTGTATCCAGCGATTTTAAGGAAGGGATGCGTTCTATATCATACCGAATTTCACCATACGGATTATCTTCCAATACGGTTACATCATATTTATTAATTACCTCTATAAAAGCTTTCCGCCGTTCTAAAGACCACGTAATGCCGGTAGGATTTTGAAACTCCGGAATGACATAAATTACCCGAATGGAATCATCGGCCGCCAAAATTTTATCCAATTCTTCCGGTATCATCCCCGCTTCATCCGTCGGTACTTCCGTATATTTAGGCCAACGAGGATTAAATGCCATAATAGCGCCCATATATGACGGACTTTCCATCAATACCGTCTGCCCTTCATCCAACAGCAACTGCGATAAAATAAATAGTGCCTGTTGCGATCCGGTAGTGACCACAATATCTTCCGTCGAACAGTCTACAAAAAATTTATCTTTCATTCTTTTTTGCAACTGTTTACGAAATTCGCCATACCCTTCCGTAAGACCATACTGCACGGCCTTACTTCCTTCCGTTTCATAAATAGCCGTATCAACGGATTTCATTTCTTCAATAGGGAATAATTCCGGTGCCGGTAAGCCGCCGGCAAACGAAATCACTTCGGGCTTTTCCGTTAATTTCAACAACGCCGCAATATCCGAAGCTTTTAAGGTCTGTGCAAAACCGGAAAGTCTCGTCATTCAAAACACCCCTTTAAATAATACATACATTTTAATGAATGTTTCAATTATATCATTTTTACGGCAATGAAACAATAAAATATATAACAAATCATCGGCGTTATTCTTAATTATTAATACCTATATTACACACACGAAATAAAAGCGAATCTTCGCCCCCTGTATATAGAGAATATGCCAACCTTTACCGCTATATGCGGAAAAGCAAAACTGTGTGCCGTCAAAAACTGCCGCCCGCAGACAATCGCACCGCATCTGTGCCATGCCGCGCCTCTTTGTATAAAAATCGACGTAATCAGTAGGGATACTGTTTACGCCGATACAGGTAACAACCGCAAATCTTCAATAAACAACGCGAAATAGTCATTTATTTATACAGTTATTTTTTTACGTTTTCGACCTTTTTTTAAGAAAATAAGATCATGAATCGTCAGAGTTTTCAAATATTTAGTGATATGCGATTGTACTTGACATAGCGAAGTATGCATAATACACCCCTCATTCACTTCCCTGTACATACAATAAAAATCTTCATTCATACAGGACGTTACCATATTTTCCCGATCTGTAATCTGAATAATTTCAAACAACGTAACCGCATGTAAATCTTTAACTAAGCGACAGCCTCCGTGGGGACCGCGAATAATTTCTATACAGCCGGCATGATCCAATTTTTTAGCAATTTTATAGGCGAATTGCAAGGGAATATATTCCGTATCACTAATTTCCCGAATGCTGCTGACATCTTTGCCCTCCAATGCACGCAGAATCCGAATCGCATAATCCGTTTCTCTTGTAATGATCAACCATACCACTCCTCTATAAAACATGACATAAAGGCTCTACTTTAATAGTATAAAAAAAGCCTTATTTTGTACATATTTCCTATGTTCATATTATTTATTATACACAATTATCAGCATTTTTCCACTATTTTTTCTTTTTTCTCTTCCCTTCTCGCCCGTCTTCTCCGGCTTGCATAAGAGAAAAAAAACTTATATAATTACTACTATGTATGTTTTCTTTATGTAAAAACGAGGTGTAATATGTCTTTTATAGATGCCATCACTCATCGTCGCACATTCGCGATTATTTCTCACCCGGATGCGGGTAAAACAACCTTAACGGAAAAACTTTTACTGTACGGAGGCGCCATTCATTTAGCCGGGTCCGTAAAAGCCAGAAAAACCGCAAAACATGCGGTGTCGGACTGGATGGAAATAGAAAAACAGCGCGGAATTTCCGTAACCAGTTCGGTCCTTCAATTTGATTATGAAGGCCATCACATCAACATTTTAGATACACCGGGACACCAAGATTTCAGTGAAGATACGTATCGCACCCTCATGGCTGCCGACAGCGCCGTAATGCTCATTGATGTTGCCAAAGGCGTGGAAGCGCAGACCAAAAAATTATTTAAAGTATGTAAAGAACGCCATATTCCCATCTTTACCTTTATCAATAAAATCGACCATTTCGGGCGTAATCCTTTCGATCTGATGGATGAAATTGAATCCGTTTTAGGCATTCATGCCTATCCGATGAATTGGCCCATCGGTTTAAACGGCAATTACCAAGGAATTTATGATCGCCGTTCCGCCTCTATTGAACTATTTGCCAAAGATACATCCCACGGCCAACAAAAATTGTCTTCCACCAAAGGTTCCGCCGCCGATCCGCGCTTTAAAGAACTCTTGGATGACGACGTGCATAAAAATTTGATTGACGATATTGAGTTGCTGGATATGGCCGGGGACGCCTTTTCTGCAGAACAAGTCGCTAACGGCGAATTGACACCGCTTTTCTTCGGTTCCGCAATGACCAATTTCGGCGTCAAGCCTTTTTTGGAATCGTTTTTACAAATGGCCCCGCCGCCACAACCTCGCCATGCGAAAGAAGGAATCGTGGAACCTGCGGACGAAGAATTTTCCGCCTTTGTGTTTAAAATTCAGGCCAATATGAATCCGCAACACCACGACCGCATGGTCTTTATGCGGATTTGTTCGGGAAAATTTACCAAAGGAATGAGTGTAACCCACTGCCAATCGGGAAAAACGGTGCGACTGATGCAACCGCAACAATTTTTAGCCACCGAAAGGACCGGAGTAGAAACTGCCTATGCAGGAGATATTATCGGTATCTTTGATTCCGGTACCATGGGGGTTGGCGACACCTTATACACCGGCAAGAAAAAAATAACCTTTAAAGATTTTCCCACTTTCCCGCCGGAACTTTTTGCCCGCATTCGTGCCAAAGATTCACTCAAACGCAAACAATTTCTCAAAGGCATGACGCAACTGGCGCAAGAAGGAGCCGTACAAATTTATGAAAATATGGGCTCTTTGGAAAGTTACATTGTCGGCGCGGTCGGGCCCTTACAGTTTGAAGTGCTTTCTTATCGCTTACAGCATGAATACGGCGTGACCTTGGAAATGAATCGTCTTCCCTATACGGTCGCCCGTTGGCTTGCTCTTCCGGATACGATGGCCTACAGTGATTTAAAAAACATAGATAGTGCCATGGCTGTAAAAGACCATAAACAACGCCTCGTGTTGCTCATTACCACTGACTGGCAAACGAATTGGATTGCCGAACGCAATCCGGAGGTCCTCTTTTGCAGTACGCCGGATGAATTGCCGTAACCTGTAAAAAAATATTTATTCCCCATAAAAAAATACGCAATCCGTTTATCGGATTGCGTATTTTTTATCCCGCTTGGAAGCTACCGCACTTATCGGTTATATTCTATTACTTACCGCAATATGCTGTTACTTCCACTTCCACCAACGCGCCCTTGGGTAAACTGCAAATTTCTACACACGAACGAGCCGGCAACGTGTTTTTAAAATATTTCCCGTAAATTTCATTGACCGTTCCGAAAAAGTCAATATTTGTAATATATACAGTTGTTTTCACTACATGATCAAACGATAACCCGGCGGCGCTTAAAATCGCTTCTACATTTTTCATACATTGTTCCGCCTGTCCGGCCACGGTAGACGCTACAATCTTACCTTTTTCCGGATTGATTGCAATTTGTCCGGAAGCAAAAAGAAAATCTCCCGCTTTAACCGCTTGTGAATACGGCCCTACCGCACCGGGGGCTTTATTCGTATTAATAACTTGTACTGCCATATACATCATCTCCTCAGTATTCTTAGTATTGCTTGTTTATTATGACGTATCTCCGCCACTTTGGCAATAGGTAAAAAAAAGTTATGCCAGCCGCATGCCTTCAAAGACATAATTTTTTCCCATATGCACAACTAATGCCCGTTCCCCGAAGAGCATACACGTATTAAAAAAAATATCAAACCCGTGAGCATAGGTGGCATGTACGGAAGTAATGTGTTGTAAACAATGTTCCACCTCTTGCAGCGATACTTTCGGTTCACCTGCGGATAACCATTTAGTATTTTTCATTTCCACTAATGCGGGAGCATAGGCCAGCACTTGTTGCCGATGCGCCAAAATCCATTGCCAAATGTCCCGGATATATTGTCGCGCTTCCCTTTCCTGTCCCGCAGCCAATCCTTCCAAAATAAATAATACCGGTCGATCATTCCATTCTATTTCATCAAGGTAACTGCCTTTTACATATTGTAAATGCATAGCCGCAACATCTCCCGCTCTTTGTATCTCCGTACGAACACTGTTAATGTTACCTTTGTTTTACATATTTGTCAATATTTTCATTACAATTTTGCATAGTCATACATAGAGTATCCCCATCGCTCAAGCCTTAGTATGCGTTGCTCCCGCAAAAGGACACAGATCCGCCAGAAAGCATTGATCACATAAGGGTTTTCTTGCCTTACAGACCTTTCTTCCATGCCAAATCAACCAATGATGCGCTCTGCTCCACCAGGGCTCGGGAATCACTTTTTGCAGCCCTTTTTCCACTGCCAACGGCGTCGTACCTACGGCCAACTGTAAGCGATTGGATACACGAAAGACATGCGTATCTACCGCAATAGCCGGGGTTTGAAATAAAATACTGATAAGTACATTTGCCGTTTTACGACCGACACCGGGCAACGTCACTAATTCTTCAAACGTACGCGGCACACACCCCTGATACTTTTCACATAACACCGCACAGGTTGCTAAAATATTTTTAGCTTTATTATGATATAATCCGCATGTATGAATTTTTTCTTCCAGCCCGGTTAATCCTAATGTAAGCATGCGTTCCGGGGTTCCATATTTCGGAAACAATCCTGCCGTAACACTATTTACCCGTTCATCGGTACATTGCGCCGACAACACCACGGCCACCAATAATTCAAACGGCGTCGTATAATGAAGTGCCGGCTTTAATATGCCGTATCGGTCTTGAAATCGTTGTAATATTTGTTGTTTTACCGCTTTTGTAATCATTCTGTATACCTTTCTTGTAACGCATAAGAGAAGAAGGAAAACGCTTCCTCAGTCGAGGAAGCGTTTTTTTAATGCCCTAAATGTTGCATAAGCATTTCCGCCATATGAGCCCGTGCTTTAATCGTGGCATTGCCCGTACGCACAGATTCAGGATAAAAGGTGCTTTCATACTGATGTGTCGGAGTTTTTGTCACCATTCGCTGCAATTGAATCGTTTGTTCCGCCGCATTATACACATACGTACAATAGGAAATAGAGTCTTCCGCCGTTTCTACGGTTCGAAACGTCAAAATTTTTTCGCCGCTTTTATACGACACTTTTGCCGATTTCATATCAATTTGTGTGTTGGCATCATATTGCCAATAGGTACCGGAAGCGCCGACCGCCGCCGTCATTAAAACAGAAAAAAATAAGGCTGTTGCTATTTTTTTTACATGCATACGCTATCCACCGCCTTTACTCTTTTGTTTCATTATACCACGTATATAAGAATCCCCCAACTCTTACCGATTATTTACCGTTTCCGGATATAAGTCATGCTGCGCCAACCGTTGCCACGCCACATTTTCCCACGGTGTATGCGGCTTACCGTAATTGCAATAGGGATCAATGCTGATACCGCCACGCGGCAGGAATTTTCCCCACACCTCTATATATTTAGGATCCAAAAGGGCACATAAATCTTTCATAATAATATTAATACAATCTTCATGAAAATCGCCATGATTGCGAAAACTGAACAGATACAGTTTCAAAGACTTGCTTTCCACCAAGCGTAGATCCGGCACATATGAAATATAAATAGTCGCATAATCCGGCTGTCCTGTCTTAGGGCATAAACTGGTAAATTCGGGGCAATTAAACTTGACAAAATAATCATGATCCCCATGTTTATTGGCAAAACTTTCCAGTACGGACGGATCGTACGTACCGGTATACGTCGTATGCTGATTCCCCAAATGTTGTATCTGTTGCAATTCATCTTTTGTTCTACTCACGGTCATTCCCTCCCAACACGCTTCCGTTGCGGTCACCGCCGCAATCTACTCCGCAGTACCTCAGTTGCAGAAAAAAGCGAGTCCGCTCTTCGCCGACTCGCTTCCTGTATGTTTCTATATCGTTTCCGAATGGTATTTACCGACAGGATGGCTTGCGAACGATCCGAGTCCTTACCAAATAACACGTCCCAATACATGATCCAAAGGAACCGGGCCGATAAACCGACAATCACTGCTGTGATTACGATTATCGCCCATACAAAATACATACCCGTCAGGAATTTTAATTTCTTTTGTACTGCTGTATTCCATAGGTTCATTAATATACGGCTCTGTCAACGCCTTACCGTTGCGCCACACTTTGCCGTCATGAAAAGCTAACGTATCGCCGGGGCGCCCGATAACCCGCTTTACCCAAACATTGTGCGTTTGTAAATCGGCATTGAAAAAAGCAAAATAATTGTGCATTGGTTCAGCCGCATCATCTTTCCACGAACGGGCATACGCCACCCGGCTGTCAATAATAACAATTTGTCCGTATTGCGGAACTTGTCGCAATACATGCGGCCACTTTGCTACGACCAAGTATTCCCCGTTATGCAACGTCGGAACCATCGACTCACCGGACACCCGTGTCGGCTGAATGAAAAAAATATGAATAACCAAAGCTATAGCCAAGGCAATAATAATAGAATAACCCCATTCATACACTTCATGTAAAAAGGTGCGCACACATAACCCTCCTAACGTACGTATCTATTTTAGCAAAGCCTATGTGCAAAAGCAAAAATGCTTGCCATAACAGGTTCCGGTAAAACCGACACCTGCCCGCCGGCTTATTTGGAAACCAGTTCTTCTTCCGTTTGAATATGTAATTCATGCAACTGCTTCCGCGTAACAACCGAAGGTGCTTCACTCATGGGATCGATCGCATTCTGTGTTTTCGGGAAGGCAATAACATCACGAATAGATTTACGCTTCAACATAAGCATGATCATACGATCCAAGCCGAAGGCCAAACCGCCGTGCGGAGGTGCGCCATATTCAAAGGCCCGCATGAGAAAACCGAATTTTTGTTCCGCTTCTTCCGGAGTCAGGCCAATCGCTTTAAATACCCGTTGTTGAATGTCCGGCTGATAAATACGCAAGGAGCCGCCGCCTAATTCAATGCCGTTTAAAACCAGGTCATACGCTTTAGCATACACATGCCCCGGATCCGTTTCCAACTTATCCAAATCTTCTTCCCGCATAGCGGTAAACGGATGATGCATTGCAACATAGCGTTTTTCTTCTTCACTGTATTCAAACATGGGGAAATCAACCACCCAAGTAAACGCGAATTGATTTTCGTCAATCAGGTGCATACGCCGTGCCATTTCTTTACGCAACTCACCCAAAGCGGCCGCCACAACCGCCGGTTTATCCGCAATCATAAGAATTAAATCGCCCGTTTCCGCTCCGCAAGCGGCACCTATTTCCCGCAATTTTTCTTCACCGAAGAATTTTTTAATTTGTGATTTCAAATTGCCGTCCGCCGTAAAACCGATCCAGGCCAGCCCTTTAGCGCCATAGTGAGAAACATATTCCACCAAGCCGTCCAATTCCCGACGCGGAATATCCGCATCCCCTTTCACATTAATCGCTTTTACTCGACCCCCATTGTCAATCACACTGCGGAAAACTTTAAAATCCGTATCTTTTACCAACTCCGTAACATCGGTAAACTTCATATCAAACCGTAAATCGGGCTTATCGGAGCCGTAATTTTCCATGGCATAATCCCAAGTCATCCGCTGAATGGGCAGCGGTAATTCATATCCCAAGGTTTCTTTGAAAATGTACTGCATCATTTCTTCCGTCAACGATAAAATATCCTCTTGATCCATAAAGGACATTTCCATATCCAACTGCGTAAATTCCGGTTGCCGATCGGCACGTAAATCTTCATCGCGGAAACAACGAGCAATTTGATAATACCGATCCATCCCGGAAATCATCAATAATTGCTTAAAAATTTGCGGTGATTGCGGTAACGCATAAAATTTACCTTCATTGACACGACTGGGTACCAAGTAATCTCTCGCACCTTCCGGCGTACTCTTACATAATTCAGGCGTTTCAATATCAATAAAGCCGTGCGTATTTAAAAACGACCGCATCGCATGTTTTACGTGATGACGCATGATAAGATTATGTTGCATTTCCGGCCGACGTAAATCCAAATAACGATATTTTAAACGAATTTTTTCATCAACATCAATATTATCTTCAATATAAAACGGCGGAGTTTTTGAAGAATTTAAAATTCTTAATTCATTACACCGCACTTCTATCGTACCTGTTTTCATTTTCGGATTGACGGTTTCCGCATCTCGCATACGTACCGTTCCGCGAACAACCAATACATATTCTGTCCGCACTTGTTCCGCTTTTTGAAACGATACCGTTTCATAATCCGGAGCTGCGACTACCTGTACAATACCCGTACGATCGCGCAAATCGATAAATATTAAGCCGCCATGATCACGACGACGTTCCACCCAACCGCATAACACCACTTCTTTTCCCTGATCCGCTTCACCGACTTCTGCACAATATTGCGTACGATGCAATCCTGCCATTGTATCCATTCTTCAATCATCCCTTCTATTGCTTTCCATATAGGTAACCAGCTCATTCATAGGCACGGCAATTTGTTCTTTTGTCATCATATTGCGAACTTGTACTTCCTGTCGCGCCAACTCTTCTTCGCCTATAATAACCGTATACCCGGCACCGGCTTTATTCGCCGCCTTCATTTGTCCCTTCATACTCCGTCCCATAAGATCGATTTCCGCCGCAATTTGTCGTGCCCGCAATGCTTGCTGTAATACAAACGCTTTGGCTCTTGCCGCTTCTCCCAACGCGACAATAAAAATCGGCGGTACTCCGACAGGTACGGTCAACAATCCCTGTTCTTTCAACGTCAACAGCAACCGTTCCATACCGACGGCAAAGCCGATTCCCGGCGTAGACGGACCGCCCACTTCGGCAATAAGTCCGTCATACCGACCGCCGCCGCACACCGTACTTTGAGCTCCTAAAGGCGCATACATGATTTCAAAAGCCGTATTAGTATAATAATCCAAGCCGCGCACCAGTCGCGGATCCTTCACAAACGGAATACCTACGGCTTGCAAATACTGTTGCACTTGTTGAAAATGAGATTGACAAGACTCGCATAAGTGCTCCGTAATAAGAGGCACTCCCATGTTCATCATTTTTTCACCGTCTGCTTTGCAATCCAATACACGTAACGGATTTTTTTCCAATCGTTCGCGACAATCGTCACACAACGATTCTTTTTTATCCGCAAAAAAATCCAATAATTTTTGTCGATATATAGGCCGACAAGACGGACATCCGACAGAATTCAAATGCAACACTAAATCATTCAGCCCCAATTCCCGAAACAGTTGAAAGGCTAACGAAATAATTTCCGCATCCACCGCCGGATCCTTGGAGCCAATCGCTTCCACGCCGAATTGATTGAATTGCCGATAACGTCCCGCCTGCGGGCGATCATGTCGGAACATGGGGCCCATATAATAAAATTTATGAACCTTCTGTTCGCCATACAATTTGTGTTCTAAAAAAGAACGTACTACAGATGCCGTATTTTCGGGGCGTAACGTCATGCTTCGACCGCCGCGATCGACAAATGTGTACATTTCTTTAGTCACTACATCCGTCGTTTCCCCGATACCGCGCAAAAACAATTCCGTGTTTTCAAATAAAGGGGTACGAATTTCACCAAATCCGTACAGTGCACAAATACGACGAATTTTCGCTTCCAACATTTGCCATTCCGCGGTTTGTTCAGGCAAAAAATCCTGCGTTCCTCGTGGTGCAGTAATGGCCATTATGTATCCTCTCCTCCATATATCCGGGCACACATGCGGTGCCTTTCCTGTATTTTATCCGGTAACGCCTGTATATAGGCGTCAATATCTTTCGGTTCATACAATTTAGCCAACGAATAAGGGCCTGTCAAAAACTTAGTGGCGCCTCCCGGTCCGGCCGCCAACACCGTCTGTCTTTCTTCCATCATTTCAATATTATATGTACTTATCGTCCCAGGTCGTGCATATCCGATATTAGCAAAATTCGTCGCCATATATTTTTGACGATACATATAATAAGGAATATAGCCGTTATGCCGCAAATATTGTCGACAAATTGCCAGCATCTTCTCCACTGTCGCCGCCTCCGGGATATACTGACGCAACGGATGTTGAAATAAGGGAGCACTTTTTTTTAAAGCTAACGTATGAATTGTAACATTTTCTGCCTGCAGTTGGCAAACAATTTTCATATTTTCTTCCATATCGACCACGGTTTGCTGCGGAAGTCCGGCGATAAAGTCCATATTAATTACGGGAAATCCCAACTGCCGGCAATGTTCATACATGTCGTATATATCTTCTACACGATGATTTCTCCCTAACCGATCAAGCAAAGATTGTTGCATCGTTTGCGGATTTACACTAATGCGATTGACGCCGCAGCGACGTAACAAGGTTAATTTTTCCAAGGTTGCCGTATCCGGTCTGCCGGCCTCTACCGTCCATTCCCCGGCAGAAGAAAAATGCTGTTGCACAACTTGCAGCAGCGGTTGTAAAAATTGCACGGATAAACACGTGGGCGTGCCGCCTCCTATATAAATCGACTGCACCTGCAAATCATATTGCGCACATAACGCCGCCCAATCTTCCACATCCTTTACCAACGCTTCCGCAAACCGCGATAATCGGGAAACAGGTTCATGCGTCACCGTACGTGAAGGAAACGAACAATATAAGCAATGTCCGGAACAATAGGGAATACCGATGTATAAAGCCGCGCGTTTCGGTTGTACCGCAACATATGGTCGCTGTAACCGTGCCATGTTCACCAAAAACCTTGCCGTTTCTTTTGCCACTTCATATTCTTCTTGTAAAATATTCTCGATAGTCTCTTCCGAGTACCCTTGATCCCATAATCGATGTACCAATTTGGTCGGTCGTACACCCGTAAGAATCCCCCAAGGGCCGCGTGTCTTCCCTTGCCATTGATCATACCAATGCAATAATTCCCGTTTTACTTGTCGCGGTATATCCGTCCCCTTCACCGTGGCGGAAAAATGCTGTGCCGTATGTCCGTTTCCATATGTACATTGCAGAAAAAAACGGCGGTTTTCTTCACGGAGTAAAACCGCCGCACCTGTCGGTGCCGGCCGATGACCGCCGACAAATCCCAAGGAAGCCATAATTTGCCCCACTAACGAATGATATGCTGCAGGGCCGCTATACCGATACGTATATATATTACTCATTTCCCGCCTGATTAACCGATTTTTTAGCTTCTTCCGCTTGCCGTTTCGTTTCACATTCTTCGCAATATCCATATACTTTTAACTGATGATCCACCGTGCGAAAATGCAACCGTTTTTGTAAAATAGATTCCAAAGTTTCCAGTAAATCATCTTTACATTCCCATACTTTTCCGCATCCTAAACAAATTAAATGATGATGGAAATGCCCTTCATTTTCCCGATCATTCAATTCATACCGACTGCACCCGTCGTCAAAATCCAATTTTTTCAACAAATCCATTTCCGTAAATAAGTCCAGCGTTCGATAAATCGTAGCCAGACCGATGTCCGGAGAAGTCTTTTTTACCAATTCAAATACTTCTTCCGCACTCATATGACGAATCGTGCTTTCTACAAACGCCCGCAAAATAACTTGGCGCTGCGTGGTCATCTTATACCGCTTATCTTTAATTTTTTCTTTCATTCGTTTCATCATAACTTCCATTAATTCCGCCTTATCTCTTTCCATGTACATCCATCTCCTTATCTTTATATAATTCATAAAACCATAAATGACTGCAAAGAATTTGCAGTACCGCCGTGATCGGCACCGTTAAAATCATTCCCGCCACGCCCATTAATGTGCCCCCGATAAGTAAAGAAATAATAATGACTACCGGATGCAAACGAATGACCGCCCCCATAACCTGCGGCATAATAACATGGCTGTCCATTTGTTGCACAATCACATAAAAAATTAAAACTTTAAGTGCCAGGGAACCGCTGACAGTAGCACCCAATAAAATCGCCGGAACCGCTCCCACAATAGGGCCTACAATGGGAATCCATTCCGTAATCGCCGCCAACAACCCGATAACCATCGGATACGGTACGCCCATAATCCACATACCGCAAAAAATAACGCCGGCAATAATACAACTCAGTATAATCTGTCCTCGAATATACCGACTCAACACCCGATGAATTTCTCCGGCAATCCCCTCCAAGCGAGGGCGATAGGTCGGCGGAAATATAGATATGAAAGATTGTACCAAATGGGCACCGTCTTTCATAAAATAAAACGTAATAAAGGGAACAACACAAAATTCCACCACCGTACCGGCTATAACCACTACGGATTTGACAACATTAGTAATACTGTCCACGCCGTAATTTCCGGCTTTGACCAACGCCTCATTAATGAGCTGCTTTACTTGCTCCGGTATATATACATGAGTTTGGTCATTTTCTAAATGATTCACCAACACGGACATTTGTAAAACAATCGTATTAAAATTGGCCGCCAATAAATTCAGCTGGTACAGTAAGGGGCGCAGAATAACATTCGCCACGCAGGCAAGAATAAGAATCAATATGACAAATGAAAAACCGATAGCCAAATTTTCCGGTAACCGGCACTTGCATATGCCATATACCAAATAACGCAATCCGTCACGAATCGGAATTAAAATAAACGTAAAAATCAGGGATACTACCAACGGCCAATACACTGCATGAATGGAAATGAACAACAGGACCGCCAAAATCACTAACGCCGTGCGCAACCAAAACTGCGTATCCTTCCCCCAAATCATAGCTTACCAGCCTCCATCCCCGTCCAAATAGGGATTTCCCGTACGTTCTTCCCCGATCGTGGTAGCCGGACCGTGTCCGGGCAAGACTAACGTACTGTCAGGTAATACCATAAGTTTATCATTAATACTCTGCAAGAGGGTTTCCCACGCTCCCCCATATAAATCCGTACGCCCTACAGAATAACGGAACAGTGTATCTCCCGAAAACAGGGTCCGACTTCCATACAGACATATTCCTCCCGGCGTATGTCCCGGCGTAGTAATCACTTTGAACTGCAGCTTCCCGACAGCAATAATATCCCCGTCCTCCGCAATATAATCCGGTGAATCGCATACAATTTCTTTGCCTACAAACAGCGACATATTATTGCGCGAATTGGTTATTAAATCCTTATCTCCGGCGCCGACATATACGGGAACCTGATACCGCTGCCGCAAATCCTGCAAAGCACCGATGTGGTCGGCATGCCCGTGGGTCAAAACAATGCGTTTCAACGTCACTCCCAACCGCTGTAAATTCGCGGCAATTGTCTCACAGCTCCAGGATGGATCAATCACCATCGCTTCCATCGTTTCCGTGTCATACACAATATAACAATTGGTCATCACCGGTCCTAAAACGGTAACATCATACTTCATACTCATACGTATACTCCTTACGCTCCTCCATAGAAGCTAAAATCCTTTTTTACTGTCCAACAAAATAGTTACCGGGCCGTCATTTTCCAGACTGACGACCATATGGGTTTGAAACCGCCCCGTTTCCACCGGAATGCCGGTAGCGCGCAACGCCTCCACCACGTTGTTATACCACCTGTCCGCCATTTCCGGCGACGCCGCCGCAGTAAATCCCGGACGCCGCCCATGACGTAAATCCCCATACAAAGTAAACTGTGAAACTACCAGTAAAGAACCGCCTACATCTTGTACGGAACAATTCATTTTTCCCGCTGCATCTTCAAAAATCCGCATGTGAATTAATTTATCCACGATGTATTGCAAATCTTTCTCCCCATCATCAGGGGCAATCCCCAAAAGAACGGTCAACCCTTTGCCGATACTTCCGGTTTGCACGCCTTCCGAAGTCACGCTTGCCGTGGCCGTGCGTTGTACTACTGCTCTCATATGCCGCCTCCTGTATACCGGGCTACCGAATACACATCTTTTAACCGTCTGATTTTAGTTGCCACAAATTCAAACTGTGCCAAATCTTTGATATGTATTCCCATATGAATCGTCGCGGTTTTCGTATCGCTTACTTTAGCATTCATACTGAGAACGGAGATTTTCATTTCCGCCAATACAGCCATGATTTCCGCCATAATTCCCGTGCGATCATACGCAATAATCTCCATGTTCACTTCAAACATTTCCTGCCCGGTGTATTCCCAATCCACATCAATTAAACGTTCCACATTTCCCTTCGCCTGCCCGATATTGGGACAATCCGCCCGATGCACAGAAACCCCGCGACCTTTTGTAATAAAGCCGATAATCGGATCGCCCGGTACGGGACTGCAACATTTAGCCAAACGAATAAGCAAGCCGGCTTCCCCTTTAACTAAAATCCCGGAGCCATATTGTTTTTCCGTCTTATGCGATTTGACCGGCGCCATGGGCACCGCCGGTTCCGGCTTATCTTTTCCCGTAACTTCTTTTTTATGCATTTTAATAAGCTTGATCAGAATCGTATTGACAGCAAAACCGCCATAACCGACTGCCGCCACCAGGTCATCTTCCGTGCCGGCATTCAATTGCCTTGCTACCCTTGCCAACCGTCCGTCCGTATGTACTTCTTTCCATTCATACCCTAATCGCTTACACTCTTTCTCTAAGGCTTCCAGACCTTTTTCTAAATTTTCTTCTCTATTTTCCCGTTTGAACCAATTGCGAATTTTGGTTCTGCTTTCCGAACTACCTACAATTTTCAGCCAGTCCATGCTGGGCTTACCGACTTTGGAGGTAATAATTTCTACAATGTCGCCGTTTTTTAACGGATAATCCAACGGTACAATCTTACCGTTTATTTTAGCTCCTACACAACGATGCCCCACATCCGTATGAATGCGATACGCAAAATCAATCGGAATAGAACCTTGCGGCAAATCAATCACATCGCCGCGCGGCGTAAACACGAACACTTCATCCGAAAACGCGTCCAATTTCAACGCATTCATAAATTCTCTCGGATTCGTCGTATCCTGCCATTCCAATAAATTGCGCAACCACCCCATTTTTTCATCAAATTCATTCGCTCCCGCATTGGCGCGACCTTCTTTATACCGCCAATGCGCCGCTACGCCGTACTCCGCCACACGATGCATTTCCCACGTACGAATTTGAATTTCTACCGGTTGTCCCCGCGTCCCGATAACCGTTGTATGTAAAGACTGATAGTTATTCGGTTTCGGCATGGCAATATAATCTTTAAAGCGATACGGCAACGGTTTCCATAAACTGTGAACAATCCCCAATACGCCGTAACAATCCTGCACCGTATCGACAATAATGCGAATCGCATATAAATCATATACTTGACTCAAATCGCGATTATCTTTTTTCATTTTTTTATAAATACTGTAAAAATGCTTGGGCCGACCATTGATTTCAAATTGAATGTGCGAGGCGGTCAACGCCTTGCGAAGGACTTCAATGGCTTCATTGACAATTTCTTCCCGCACATGGCGTTTTTGCTTCATTTGATCGACTAAATCATAATATTTATCAGGTTCCAAATACCGAAACGATAAATCTTCCAATTCCCATTTAATATTAAAAATCCCGAGACGATGTGCCAACGGTGCAAAAATTTCCAGCGTTTCCTGAGAAATACGCTTTTGCTTGTCGCTGCGCATAAATCGCAAAGTCCGCATATTATGCAAACGGTCGGCCAATTTTATGACCACCACGCGCACATCTTTAGCCATGGCCAAAAACATTTTCCGCATGCTGTTAATTTGCTGATCTTCTTTTGTCCGATAATCCAAACGATTTAATTTGGTAACCCCGTCCACTAAAAAGGCCACTTCTTTGCCGAACAATTTTTCAATATCGTCCAACATATACGCCGTATCTTCCACCACATCATGTAAAAGCGACGCCGTAATTGTAGTGGCATCAATTTTCATATCCGCTAAAATCTGAGCTACCGCCAAAGGATGAACAATATACCATTCACCGCTGACACGACGCTGATCTTTATGTGCATCCGCCGCCAAGAGAAACGCTTTTTGTAAATCCGAATCCGGCGCATCGGGCTGATACGAATGAATCGTAGCTACCAACTGTTGAAATTTTTCTTCTATTTCTTGTTGTCCTTCCACGGTATCCCTCCTTTCAGGCGGATGTATATTTGCAGTATGCAGGAGAATTTTCCAACTGCATTTTTTCTTTTATCACCGGCAAATAATACACCAACCCGCCGGCAGTATTTTCCGTTCGCAGCACGCCGATTTCCGTCAATACTTGCAGGGCCGCATAGAGAACATGCCCGTCATACCGATTTTCCAACTGCCGCAAAAGCCGCTGTTGCACTGCATAAACAGAAATTTTACATCGTTGTAAAATCACCCGTACTGCCGTATACACGTCAACCATAGTAGCACGATTCAGGTGTACGGACACTTCCGGTGCATGAATATCCTGCACCACTAATTGCGGCATTACCTGTCCGCGAAATTCATTTCGTTCCAATTGAAAAGCCAATCCTACCTGATCGCCGTCCAATAACGATCGCGCCGCTTCACTCATACTCCAGCCGATAGCCGTCAACTCCCGCTGCGGCGTATCTATGACCAGACGCAAATGCCGGTTTCCCGCACCGATGGGCTGAATGTGCTGTAATACGGCTCGCGACAGCGAAAAAATCGGTCGACTGTTTCCCATCCCGTACGGCTCCAGACAAGATAATTCCTGAATCAGTTCCAGAGAAATGTCCTGTATATCCAGTTGCATATCAATCGCCAATCGCGGAATATAGTCATCGGGACATAATTGTTGCGCCGCATATTCACATAACCGACGACGCAACGCCTCTATATTTTCAACCCGTACGGAAAACCCCGCCGCCATCGTATGACCGCCATATTGTAATAAAAGGTCTTCCGCAAATTGTAAGGCTTGATACATATTAAATCCCGGAATACTCCGACACGATCCTTTTCCGATACCGTTCTGTATACTGATGACCAACGCCGGACGATAAAATTTTTCAACTAACCGTGAGGCGGCAATGCCGATCACACCGGGATGCCAATCTTCCCCATAGGCAATAAGGACTCCGTCTTTTTCCCGCCCTTGTGCCGAGATTTGTGTTGCGGCCAACTGCGCAATGTCTTGTTCCAGCCGTTGCCGTTCTTGATTTAACGCCGTCAAACGCGCCGCAATCGTGCGCGTTTCTTCCCGGTCGTGAGACAGCAAAAGCTGTACCCCCTGCTTCGCATGACTAATCCGCCCGGCCGCATTTAACCGCGGGGCGATCGTATACGCAATACGACCGGCCGTAATTTTTTCCGCTTCTATACGGGCCTCCTGAAACAACGCTTGTAATCCCATATTGGCACCTTGCCGCATACGCTGCAGCCCGGCACGCACCAGGGCTCTATTTTCTCCCGTCAGCGGCACTAAATCGGCAATCGTACCCAAGGCGGCAATTTCGGCATAGTTTTCCAACGGTGTATGCCGTCGTTTTTGCCATAATGCCCGACATAACAAATAGGCCACGCCGGCACCGGCCAATTCTTTATACGGATAAGAGCAATCGACCTGTTTCGCATCCAATACGGCATATGCCGGCGGCACTTTCGGCGGCGGCTCATGATGATCGGTAATAATAATATCCATCGCCGTATTAAACCGGGCCACTAAATCATGCGAAGCAATCCCGCAATCTACGGTAACCAACACCTGCGTTCCTATTTGCTGTAAATATTCCAGGGCTTCTTGATGCAGTCCGTACCCTTCACTTTGCCGTTCGGGAATATAAAACTCCGGAGCGGCTCCCAGATCCCGCAGGACGGCACACATAATAGCCGTGGCCGTAATGCCGTCGACATCATAGTCCCCATAAATGACAATCCGTTCCTGTTCGTCTATGGCTTTATCCAGCCGCAATACGGCCGCTTCCAACCCTTTCATCCTATACGGATCGGCACTGTCCGCGATCGTATCCCGTAAAAAATGACGTCCTTCTTCTACCGTAGTAATACCGCGATTGACCAACATTTTGGATAATACGGGGGAAATATGAAGTTCTTTCGTAAGCTGCGCCTCCGCGGTCGGCGCCCCGGCCTGTAATTGCCATCGTTTAGTCATGCCTGCTCCCGGTTCTCATGAATAATCAGTATCAATAATTTACCTATATTCTACCACGTTGTATTCTCAAAATCAAAGAAAATATTAAAAAATATTAAAAAAAATGTGTTTATTTTATTTTTTCATCTTATCCATGCCCGTTAATCATACCCTATACTGCGTATCTTTCTTCTCCCGGCGTCCTGCCGCACGATTTTATAGTGAGTAAAATTTATACGTTTATTCGTTTCTCCTGTTTCCCTTCCCGAGCCCCACAACTTGTAAATCGTTTTCTTATATATCCTTGCCATGCGAAAACCGCCATGAAAAACACGACGAACCTCCGTTTCGGAGGCTCGTCGTGTCGTACTGACCAACGCTGCCGTTTAGAATAAATTTTTGTAAATACGATACACGTCTTCGGCTTGCAACGTAACAAAATTATGTGCCATTAACCGGCCCTGATTTTCCATAACAGATTGCGTAAAGGTCTGCAAGTCCGCTTCTGTAACGCCATATTCATGTAAGGCTTTTTGCGGCAATATACGTGCCAACAACGCATCCAATTCTTCATATACCTGCGCCGCATTACAAGATAACAACTCTGCCAAAAAGGCATTTAATACGGCAATTTCTCCGTCCTGCCGCTTTTGGAAATAATATTTTAAAACTCCTGTAAAAATAACATAATTCGATTCTCCGTGTACCACATGATAGGCACCGCCGAAGGGATAACTCATAGCATGCACGGCGGCACATCCGGCATTACCGAAAGCAATGCCGGCATAATTACTGGCAGTCAGGAAATCTTTCGTATAGCGAAAACGGGTATCCGCCCCCTCGGCGGCTACCGCCCGATAAGCGCGTATAATTTTTTCTATTGCCTTATAACTGAACATCCGGGTAATTTCATTGGCATCCGGCGATAACGCGGACTCTACTGCATGTACCAACGCATCAATAGAGCTGGTGGCAAAAACTTTATACGGCAACGTTTTTAATAATTCGGGAATCAACACCGCTTCGTCGGCATATAACGCATCTACCGCCAACCCTTTTTTCGTATGCCGTTGCAACAACGCCAACACGGAAACATTCGTCACTTCACTGCCGGTACCGCAAGTCGTAGGCACAACAATTAATTTTTTCCCTTTTTCCGGCACAATCTTGCCGTCAAATACATCCAATACGGGACGACTTGTTTTCAACGCATATAATTTAGATAAATCAATTATAGTCCCGCCACCCACTGCGATAACGCGTTGCGGATTTCCCGGAATCGACGCAAATAAAGCTTCCGCCATTTCATCCGACGGCTCTCCCAACCCGAATTCTTCCTGATATACAACCCGGCAGGGGAGATGGAGATCCGCAAAGTACGGTTCATAAATATAGCGATTGGTGATCATTACATCATCCGCCGTCACCCTACAAGCCGCTACAAATTCCCGACATGTTTCATACATTTTAATCTTCGGTTTTACCATAAATTCTTCCATATCCATACCTCCTGTACCTATTTTTTATTCCGCTTCCAAAGAAAGAAACCTGAATTTTTCTACATCAAACAGACCGGTATCCATCAACTTAATTTCCGGAATAACCGGCAGGGACATAAAACACAGGGTCATGACCATATCCACCGTATCCGGAATGCCCCATTCACGCCCAACGGCATAAAATTCTTCCATCCGTGCCGCAACCCAATCCCCGCTGTGATCACTCATCAATCCTGCGATCGGTAACGGAATGGTACAAACAACCTGTCCGTCACAAACTGCGGTCATGCCGCCGCGACTTTTTATTAACGCACGCACTGCCGTATCCATATCCGTATTATTGGTTCCGGCGACAATAATATTATGCGAATCATGCGCAATAGAAACTGCCACTGCGCCTTTTTTTAAACCATAGCCGCGTAATAATCCCAACCCCATATGGCCGGTGCCGCGATGGCGTTCCACAACCGCCACTTTGACAATATCTTCTTGCGGATTATAGATAAAATCGCCCTGTCCGTCGCGCTGTATCGTAGCCCTGCCTTTACGTGTAACCACACTGCCCGGCTGAATATCAATCGTATGAACAAGCGAAGATTTCACCTGCAGGGCAAACCGTTCCGGCGATAAGTCCCCTACCTGTACGGAACTGCTCACTTCCGTATACGGTTGACGTATAACCGGCCATAAACAAGCCCCGTTTACCGCTGCTTCTTCACCGCCGATAAGCGTCTTGGCAACATGAAAATTCGCCAAGTCGTCAAATAAAACAATATCCGCCCGTTTTCCCGGGGCCAATGCGCCCCGATCATGAAATCCGTAACATTCCGCCGCATTTAACGTAGCCATAGTCAACGCCGCTTCCGGAGAAAGACCGGCAGCCACACAAAGCCGTAACGATTCATTCAAATGTCCTCGTTCCCGAATCGTACGGGGATGTAAATCGTCGGAACACAACAGAAATCTTCGCAACGTTGCCGGCGTAACGGCCTGAATTAAACGTGGCAAGTCATGACATGCCGAACCATACCGCAATAATACATACATGCCGGCAGCCACTCTTTCTTGCGCTTCCGCCGCCGTATGACATTCATGATCCGTTTGTATCCCCGCGCCGATGTACGCTTGCAAATCCGCCCCTTGTAACCCGGGGCTGTGTCCATCTACCGGTTTACCGCTGTCGAACGCTTGGGCCAACTTTTGTAAGACATCTTTATTTCCGGCCAACACACCGGGAAAATTCATAAACTCCCCCAATCCCGATACGTTATGTTGTCGCAAAGGTCTTTCCATGTCCGCCGCCGTCAATCCCGCACCGCTGTGATCAAACGGCGTAGCCGGCACGCAGGAAGGCAACATCCAGGCAATATGCAGCGGTGTAAGCCGTGAAGCTTGTTGCATATACTGCAACCCCGCAAGACCGCAGACATTAACAATTTCATGCGGATCCGCAACAACCGCGGTAGTGCCGTAAGGAACAACCATACGGGCAAACTCTTCCGGACTCGTATAGGAAGATTCCACATGAATATGACTGTCTATCAAACCGGGGGCCGCTATATACGCGCCGGCATCCCATTCTTTTTTTCCTTCATAAGGGCCGCCTATACCGGCAATATACCCGTCCGCGCCGACAATATCGCCACGACAAATGGTTTGTGTATATACATTGACAAATCGACAATTTTTTAATACCCAGTCTCCGGGAATTTCTCCCCGTCCTACGGAAATTCGCTTTTGCAGTTTCTCTACATATGACAAAGGCGTTCTACCTCCTGTATTCTTTACCCTACTGTCGCTACTATTGTACCATAAATAAAAAGAGTACAAAATAAAAATCGGCGCCGCGTATAAAAAGATACCCCCGCATCCGAGTCGCTTACGACCCGGATGCGGGGGATACCGATATACGATATAAAGGTTTCGCTTATCCGTGCAATTCTCTATCTAACGCTTCCAATCGGGCAATTCGTTTTTCCGTAGGCGGATGCGTACTGAATAAACTCATTAACCCGCCGCGGATCCCGGCAAAGGGATTGATAATACATAAATGTGCCGTTGCTTTAGAGGCTCCGGGCATAACCCTATAATGAGCATAATTGTCTATTTTGGCCAAAGCTCGTGCCAACGCCAACGGATCATCGCATAACCGCCCGCCTTCGTCATCCGCCATATATTCCCGCGTCCGTGAAATCGCCATTTGGATTAAGGCCGCAGCTAAAGGTGCAATGATAATTGTCGCCAGTAATGCCAAGGGATTACCGCCGTCATCCTCATCACCGCGCCCGAAAATAGCCGCCCATTGCGCAATATTGGCAAGCATTGTAATAACACCGGCAAAACAAGCGACCACCGTGCTGATGAGAATATCCCGATGCAACACATGCGACATTTCATGGGCCAGTACGCCGCGCATTTCCTCTTCATCCAACATATCCATAATCCCGGCGGTAGCGGCGACGGCGGCATGAGAAGGACTTCTTCCCGTCGCAAAAGCATTCGGCACCTCCGTCGGAATAATATATACCCGCGGCATCGGCAATTCGGCACGTTCGGCCAATTCCGCCACCAACCGATACAGGCGATGATTTTCATCCACTTCTTGGGCACGATACATTTTCAAAACTACAGAATCGCTGAACCAATACGAAAAAAAATTCATACCGATCGCAATCAACAGCATCAGATACATCCCCTGCCGTCCTCCGAAAACGCTGCCGATAGCCATCATAATACAGGCCAAGAGAGTCATTAAAGCGGCTGTCTTTACACTGTTCATAAGATTCCTCTTCTTTCTTGAAATCAAAAGTCAAAAAGTAAAATTTTATACTTTTATTATACGCAATCCACTTATTCCTGTCAATGCGCAACCTCTATTGCTTCAATTCCTTATTGTTATATCTCCGTAGAATAACGGTATATAAGCCGCTTTCATCTTTTGTTCGGGAAATAGTGACCGTTACCTCTCCGGCAACCCACGTCACGGTACTGTCTGTTTGCTTAACCGGATAGCCGTCCATATTCGCATATAGCGTTGATACCAATCGCGTATACGTAGTCTTTGCCGTTTTTTTATCATTTGTCTTAAAGTAATTTTCAAATGCCAAGACACGTCCCTGCGTGCTCCCGTCGGCAGCTTGTACCCGTACTCCCTCCACAATGGTTACACCATTACGGGTAACCCTGCGTTCCGCCCGAGATTCCTGCGCGGACAGACGCTGCATGACCCAATCGGGAAGAACCGAAAAATTTAACGAAAAATCTTTTTGCGGCATACCTAAATACAACGTTTCATACGCTGTAAGAGGATGTTCCGCCACTTCATCAATAGACACTTTGTAATCAAAAGCGCCTGCCGACCCGACTGTACAAACAGCCGCCGCGACAGCACAGATAAAGGATTGCCACTTCATCGTATCTTCTCCTATAATAAAGGACTCAATATAAACATATATGCGGTTAACACCAATTGTTGCAGCGGCAACAACACATACGTCACTACAGGCGTTGCTAAAAAAATAATTAAAATAATAAAAGAATACCGTTCCCATGCCGCCAAACGATATTGCCAGCGCAACGGCAATATGGCGGTCACCACGCGCGAACCGTCCAAAGGAGGTAACGGAATAAGGTTAAACACGGCAAAATTTATATTGTATAACACAATCATCTGTAATACCCTATGTACTTGTGTAGTAGTAAACAAATCATAAGTTATAAAAAAAATTTCCGCCACAAGAAAAAGAAATGCCGTAAACAAATTGGCCGCAGGGCCGGCCAAAGCCACGCTAATTTCCCCTTGTCGCCAATGCCGAAAATTGCCGGACTGAATAGGCACCGGTTTGGCCCAACCGAACTGCACAGTCAACAGCAAAATCGTACCGATCGGATCCAAGTGAGAAAAAGGATTTAACGTCAATCTTCCCGCCAACTGCGGCGTCCGATCTCCCATTTTAACAGCAACCAGGGCATGCGCATACTCATGAACGGCCATCGCCAATAACAGGCCGGGAATCCCCGCAACCAAGGTAATAAAATCCCAATGAAACATGTACTGTCCTCCCTATGATTCATATAATTAGATAGTAATATAGGCCTATAAAAAAGTCAATGCACGGCACATCCGCAAAAGGACCGAAGCCTTCGCTTCAGTCCTTTTCGTCGGAATGTATTCTTTTTTTACGTATTTCACGTCGCATTTTTTTCATATTTTTTTGAAAAATTTCCGATCGGGTCATGGCCAATCGCGTGTACAAAAGATCCCCTAAGGCCATATGAATTAATCGCGAAGCACCGGCTTCAGACGAATATTTTACTTCCCGCCCCATGCCGCAAAGACACACATCCGCCAAAGCCGCCAACGGTGATCGGGAATGACCGGTAATCGCAATAACGGCTGCCCCATTTTTTTTAGCAGTCTGTACGGAATGAAGCAATTCTGCCGATGCGCCGCTGTGTGATACGGCAATAACCGCATCACCGGGCTGCAGCAAGGCCGCCGCCGTAACTTGCATATGCGCATCACTATACGCTTGAATCCAAAGTCCCAAGCGCATGTATCGCGTCGCAATATCCCGACATACAGTAGCCGAATTGCCGAATCCGTACACTTCCACCCGCCCGGCTGCGGACAAAATGGAAACCGCCCGATCCACGGCCGCCGGAACAATTAATCCGGCCGTATCCTGCAATCCTTCTGTCAGATTTTTAAAAATCTTCCACATGACCGTATACGTAGAATCGTCACCGTGTATATCATGATACGTATCGTGCGCTGCCGTAGAAAGCCCGGCCGCAACCTGTAATTTCACCTCTTGTAAACCGGTACAACCCACTTTTTTACAAAACCGCGATACCGTAATTTCCGAGCTGTCCGTTTGTCCGGCAATATCGGCAATGGTTTGCTCCATTACCGTTTCCGCATGGGCTGCAATATAGTCGGCAATGCGCCGTTCCGATTTGGTCAACTCCCCGTATACACTGCGTAAAAAAGGAAATTTTTGCATACCTTCCCACGTCATTACCGTCACTCCTTATGCCTTACGGATTATCTTTTATAATGCTCCCGCCATACATGATGGAAATTGCCTTCTTTATCTGTTCGACGAAACGTATGGGCGCCAAAATAGTCCCGCAACCCTTGAATCAAATTGGCACCGACACAAGGACCGGCATACGCATCCAAATACGTCAATGCCCCGGCCATAGCCGGTACGGGAATGCCCGCCGCCAGCCCCAAGGCCGCCACTTGACGCAAACTATGTTCGCCTTCTTTTATTTTACCTGTAAAGAAGGGATGAAACAAGAGATTTTCAACTTGCGCATCTTCCGCATACGCCGTACTGATAGTATCTAAAAACTTCGCTTGTATAATGCAGCCGGCACGAAAGATTTCCGCAATACGTCGATAGTCCAATTGCCACCCGTACGTCTGTGACGCTTTTTGATATAAGGCGAATCCCTGCGCATAGGCTACTATTTTTGCCGTATATAAGCTCTTACGAACCGCTTCTACAAAATCGGCGGCTTTCACCTGTCCCCGTTCCGGTCGGGGAAACACAATCTGTGCCCGCCGCCGTCCGGCAACTTGGGAAAGCACACGCGCGTTGCAGGCGGCGATGATCAACGATACATCCACGCCTTCCGCCAACGCTTCTATGCCGGTCCAGCGCCCGGTTCCTTTTTGTTCCGCCCGATCCGCAATCATGGACAACACGGAACCGCCGTCTTCCGTTTCCGCCAAGACATCGGCAGTAATACCGATTAAATAACTGTGCAATTCGCCCGTATTCCAATCATGAAAAATATCGGCCAATTCCGCATGCGTATAGCCGCCCATTTCTTTTAACAGTAAATAGGCTTCCGCAATTAATTGCATATCGGCATATTCAATACCGTTATGTACCATTTTCACAAAGTGCCCGGCGCCATCCGGTCCCACATGTGCGCAGCACGGCTTGTCATCGTCGGCTTTAGCCGCTACCGCTTCATAAATATGACGGATTTTTTCATACGCCGTCGACTCGCCGCCGACCATAACGGCAGGACCGCGTCTGGCACCGGTTTCGCCGCCGGAAATCCCCATACCGACAAAAAACACCCCTTTTTCTCGGCACACTTGAGTACGACGTTGCGTATCTTTAAAAAATGAATTTCCTCCGTCAATAATAATATCGCCCGCGTCCGTCAAAGGCAGGATTCGCGCTATCATTTGATCTACCGGCTCACCGGCCACGATCATGAGCATGATTTTGCGCGGTTTTTCCAAAGATGCAATAAATTGCTGCAAGTCATAATAGGGAATAATATTCGCATGCGCATGGTCACGAACAAAATTTTCCGTCGAACGCGGCGTATGATTATATACGGAAACCGTATAGGCATGATCCGCTATATTCAATGCTAAATTACTGCCCATAACTCCCATGCCTATAATCCCTATATTTTGTACTCCCATAATATATCCTCCTGTATGTAGCTTAATGTTTATTTTGATAAGCGGTTATAACGGCAAATTCTTCTTGTAAATGTGCGTATAAATGTTCAAAAATTTGATATAATTCCTTATACGTCGGAACTGTATCCGCCTGCGGCCTGTACACTCGTTTCGGATGAACCAAATGCGCCGTATCCGCAATGCTCTGTAACGTACCGTCCGAAATAAACCCTAGTACGGCCGCTCCGAATGCGGCGCCTTCACTATTGTCCGGCAACGTAATCGGTTCATTCAATATATCCGCCAACATTTGCAACCATACATTGGACTTCGTAAAACTGCCGCTCACACGAATATCCCGAATCGGTCCGAATTCCCGCAACGCCGCCATAATACTGTTCAAACTATAACAAATTCCTTCCATAACGGCACGAATCATATGCGAACGACTGTGATTTAAAGAAAGGCCGAAAAACATACCGCGCAGTTCCGAGTTCCAATACGGTGCCCGTTCACCCGTAAAACAAGGCAAACAAATCAGACCGCCGGCACCGGGACCGACATGTTCGGCTTTCATGGTCATCAAATCATACGGATCAATATCCAAACTTTCCAAGGCACTGCCGCCGTAATGACAAATCTTATCCCGCAACCACCGTAGAATCATACCGCCATTGTTGATGGCGCCGCCGGCAACCCACATGTCATCAACCAGATTATAGCACCATGTCCGCATTTGTGCGTCTACCCGCGGTTGCGCCGTCAACATCCGTAAGGCGCCGCTGGTACCGATGGTACCGCTCAACTGTCCCGGCTGTACGGCGCCTATGCCCACATTGACCAAAACCCCGTCCGTAGCGCCGATAACTACCGGCGTACCGCTCGGCAACCCCAGCGCGACCGCCGCTTTTTCATGCAGCCGACTCCGATACGTAGTGGCTACCACCGGCGGCATATGCGCTTCGGTAAGCCCTGCATAGCGTAAAATTTCTTCATCCCATTGCAAAGTATGTGCGTTATACAGACCGCTCGTGCTGGCAGTGGATTTATCTACCGCCCATTCGCCGGTCATTTGATAAAAAATATAATCTTTTAACGACCCGACATAGCACATTTGTTTAAATACTTCCGGCTGATTGCGACGCAACCAAATCACCTTGGCCAACGGATAACATGCATGTACGGGGCAACCGGTCCGTTCATAAAACGCCCGAACCGAAGACGCATCCCGCTTCATCTCCCGTACAACGGAGGCGCTCCGACTATCCGCCCAGGTCTGCATATCCATTAACGGTTCTTTCGCCGCATTCAAACCGGCAAAACTGTGCATCGCCGTACTGAGCACCAAGCCGCAAATTATTTTATTTTTATAACGCAATTCTTGCGCTGTATGATGAACTACTTCTACCACCGCATCATATATTTGTAAAGGACTTTCTTCCACCCAATCCGGACGCGGTGTCAACAAGGGATAAAAAGCTTCCGACGCACATACTTTTGTACCTTCCGCCGTATACGCAATAGCGCGAACACCGGTAGTGCCCACATCCACACCGATCCAAACACGTGTACTTAGGGTCTGTCTATTCATAAGTCTCCATCCTTTCCGCCATGTTCATGCTTGTATTATACGAATAAAAGTCGCTACATGCAACATTGTTTTCATTTTATTATTATAGTATTGATACGATGACATCAAAAAATGAGGGTCTTCTTATGAAGACCCTCATTTTTATGATACCGCACGCCCCTTAGCTCAATCCAAAGGAATCGCCGTTACAGTACCGCTCTTTTTATATGTCGGATCCAACCACTGTAACGCGGCATCAAAGGTTTCATCTACCACTGCTTGCGAATGTTCCGGCACCGCCTGATCCGGAATAATGCCGGTACCGTCAATTTCACGTCCCGAACTGGTATGATATTTCGCAATCGTCAATTTAATAGCCTGTTGCGAAGACAATTCATACATATTTTGCACCGTTCCTTTGCCATAAGAACGAGTTCCGAATACCTTACCCAAATGTAAATCCTGAATATCACCGGCAATAATTTCCGACGCACTCGCCGACTGCCGATTAATTAATACTGCAATGGGCAAGGTCCGGTCCGTCCCCGCCGCTTTAAAACGCTGTTGCTTACCGCCGGTAGTAGTAAACGAAATAATCGTACTGTTTTTCGGTACAAAATTCGTCGCCACGCCTACCGCCTCTTCCACTAAACCGCCGGGATTATTGCGCAAATCCAAAATAAGTTTTTTCATCCCTTGTTTCCGTAAAGACGCGTACACTTGTGTAAAATCACGTGCTGAATTTTCACTGAATCCGTAAATCCGAATATACGCCACTTCTGAATGCGGAATCATGCGCCCTTTGACCATTTTAATTTGCAAATTTTGTCGTACCAGCGTAACTTGTCGGGAAACGCCGTCACGAACTATCGTTAACACTACTTTAGAGCCCAACGGTCCGCGAATTTTTTCCGCAATCGTTTCCAACGAGTCTTGCGCTGCCGAAACGCCGTTAATCGCCGTAATGCAATCCCCTTTACGAAGATGAGCCTGTTGTGCCGGCGAAGGGGTTTCCGTATCCAGCAACATTTGTATAACAACCGCACCGTCATTATTTTTTCCTATCACTACCCCTACACCGGCATAAGAAGCCCCGATTTGCTGCTTAAATGCCGCCAAATCCTCCGCATTCATATACGTGGAATGCCGATCTCCCAACGAAGCAACCGCCCCGCTTAAAAGCCCGTCAAACAACTTTTTTTGTGCCACTGTACCGGCATATTGTGTACGCACCAATTCCATCGCCTTATACAGACGAAACATCGCCCACGGCGTTGCAAAAAATACGTACGAAATCAAGCCGGTGAGAACTACAAAACCGCCTACAAAAGTTACCGAAAAACGCAATATGCGGGAAATATACGTATGTTTTTTCACGGCTGCAGTCGTCGACACGTCGACCCGTTTTTCCTCGTGTACCTGCCGCCATAACGAAAATAATCTGAACTTACCTTTCATACACTATCACCTACAAAAATGATAAGGGATTAACGGGCGTACCGTTACGCCGTACTTCAAAGTGAATGTGCGGTCCCGTTACATTGCCGGTAGCCCCCGAGCGTGCCACCACCTGTCCTTTAGCCACACTTTGTCCGGCATGAACCAATAAAGAACTGTTATGCGCATACAAGGTGGAAATACCGCCGCCATGGTCAATAATAACCGCATACCCGTACCCGCTTATCCAGCCGGCGGAAACGACAATTCCCGCATCCGCCGCATGTACGGGCGTGCCGGTTCCGACGCCGATATCAATACCGCTATGAAAGATACGCCGTCCGAAAATAGGATGAATACGATACCCGAACGGCGACGTAATGGGGCCGGACGCGGGCCATCCCAATCGTCCCGTACCGGCCGGCACCGGTGCCGGCGGAATATAGACACTGCCGCTCTGTTTACTGCCGCTGCGAGCGGCCGCCGCCCGTCGCGCCGCTTCTTCCGCCATCCGTTTACGCGCCGCCGCTACGGCAGCAGCCGCCGCCCGATCCGCCGCACGTTTCCGTAACATTGCCCCGATTTGTGCCGATGAAGCCTCCAGTTCTTGATACGCTTTATCGGCCACCGCCTTGTCATGCTGTGCCTGATATAAAACCGCCTGTAATTCTTGTTTATGCTGTGCTATTTCCTGTTTTTTCTTAGCGGCCGCCGCCTGCAAAGAAAGTTGTCGCGCCCGTTCCGCTTCCAACTCGCTTTTCGCCTGATGAATAGCGTCGCGATGTACCCGAATGGAAGAGATAAGCTGCATATCGGACACCACAATCCGCCGCAATAATTCTACCCGGGTAGCAAAATCATTAAAATCCTTGGCGCCTAAGACCACATCCAAATAATTCAATTGCCCATGCATATAAATTTCACGAATACGGCGTTGAAATACCGTTTCCCGTTGATCCAATTTCCCCTGTTCCTGTACTAATTTCGCCTGCGTAGTTTGAATATTTTTCTCAGTTTGTGCCAACTGTGCAGTAATATCCCGTTCTGCCGTTTCGGCGGCCGCCAATTGATCCTGAATCGTTTTCAACTTGGCAAACACATCGCCGATAACCGCCTGTGCCTGTTGACTTCGTTGCGCCTGTACCTGCATTTGACTTTTCACATTAGACAACCGATTATGCAAATCTTCATCAACGGCAAACGTCGTAATACACGGTGCCAGAAGAGCGGCCGTTACACAGGCGACAATATATTTTTTTTGTGCCTTAAACTCTATCATACCTTACACCTTCATATACCGTTTTAATGAAATTGTACTGCCCACAGCGCCGATAATCATACTTAAAAGCAACAACCCTATACCGACCTGATACATAAAAGGATTCATTCCTACAAGCGGTAAAAACGCCAGGGAGTGATGAATTTCGGAAGTCACAAAGCGATAAAATTGCACTAATGCCGCATCGGCAATAACTCCGCCGATAAATCCCAGTAATAACCCTTCCAGCAAAAAGGGCCACCGAATAAACCAATTCGTTGCTCCCACATATTTCATAATACCGATTTCCTTACGCCGTGCAAAAACGGTCAGACGAATCGTATTGGAAATAATAAACAACGTGGCTACGGTCAGTAATACAATCAGCGCCATCCCGCCCCAGCGGATGACCCGCGTTATATTTAAAAGCTGTTCAATAATTTCCTGTCCGTAATGCGAACTTTCCACTTCCGGATAGGTCGCTACAATTTGTGCCGCTTTTTTAACCGCTCCCGCCTGGGTAAAGGTAATTTCATACGAAGTAGGTAAAGGATTTTTTCCTTCCAAGGCTTCCAAAATGCCCGGCTGATCCTTCATCCGTTCTTTTAATTCCGTCATCGCCTGATCTTTATTGGTAAACTTGATTTGTCGTACTTCCGGAAGGGCTTTTAAGCGTTTCCCGACGCCCATTACCTGCTCCGTCGTTAAACCGTCTTTTAAATACACACTGATTTGTACTTGATTTTCCAAATTATCGGCAAAATTATCCAAATTCGCCACCATGATGGCAAAAATTCCCAATATAAAAAAAGAAAGAGCAACCGTCACAATGGATGCAATAGACATAAAGCTGTTACGCCAAAACGATTTACAGGCTTCCGACATAAAATACCTAATCTTCATTGCTGTAGCCCCCCCGTAATTCATCTCGAATAATAGCGCCGTCCACAATTTCTATGACCCTTTTATTCATCCAATCCACCATTTGTTTATCATGTGTCACCATGAGAACGGTGGTTCCCGTGTGGTTAATTTTTTTAAAAGTATCCATAATCCCTTTCGAAGTTTCAGGGTCCAAATTTCCTGTCGGTTCATCCGCAATCAATAACAACGGACGATTGACAATCGCTCTGGCAATGGCCACCCGCTGCTGTTCCCCGCCACTGAGTTTTTTGGGCAACATGTCCGCCTTTCCCAACAACCCGACCAGATCCAATACGGTACGCACCCGCTCTTTAATAACCCGACGGGAAGCCCCGATCACTTCCATGGCAAAGGCTACATTTTCTTCAGCCGTTTTGTTCGGCAATAAACGGAAATCCTGAAACACAATGCCCATTTTTCGCCGCAAATACGGCACCTTGCTTTTCGGGAGAGAATTTACTTCAATCCCGTTCACCAGTACGGAACCGTCAGTAGGCACTTCTTCATGAGATAATAATTTAATCAATGTGGATTTACCGGCGCCGCTGGCCCCGACCACAAAAACAAACTCCCCTTTACCGATATGCAGGGACACCCGATCCAATGCGACAGAACCGTTATCATATGTTTTTGATACATTTTTCAACTCAATCATACGCAACCTCTCTTTTTCTTATGCCCGCTTATACCAGACGACACCAACGCCGCCACGCCTTCCGCACGCCTTCTTTTCCTACCAACAGCCGGGCCGCTAAATACGTATTTCGCAACGATTGGCGACGCACATGCTGCAAGCGTTGCTGCACTGCCGGCGTCAAGCCGCCTTGCTGTAACTGCCGCCGTACATTACCGATTACATCCGCCGCCTCGACCCGTTCCACCGTACCGCAAATTCCGGTACCGATCCCCGTCATAAAACTGTCAATTTTCGGATCATACGACACCGCCGTTACCGGAACATGCACCAGCGAGGCAAATACCAACGCATGTAATCGATTGGCAATAACCGCATCCATACAAGCCATAAGGGACATAAATTCGGCCGTATCATAAGCCTCCCGCAAAACCAATGCCGGCGTTTTCATCAAAGCCGCCACGGCTTCTCCCGCCTGCACATCCGCCGGATATTGCATCGGCACAAATATAATTTCCACATTTTCTTCCGTCTGCAACACATCCGCTGCCGCAGCAACGGCCGTTTTATATTGTTGTACGCCCCGCCATTCCCGCAACGAAATACCGACACGCCGGCGTGTGCCGTCACTGCCGGCACGGCGCAAAATTTCTTCCCCCGCTGTCGCCGTAACCGTCGGCATGGATAATACCGCATCGGCAGTCACGTGAATCGGCGGCACCGTAACGCCCATGGCCGTCAAATCACGTTTGGATTCCCGATCCCGCACACTAATCATCTGCACATGCTGTAACAACCGGCGAACCGCTTTTCTTGCCATACGACGACGTACGGGACCGATTCCCTGCGCATATAACATGACGGGCTTTCCCAATGCGACCGCCAATCCCATAATACTTAAATAATAATACAAACTGCGGGAACTGGTCACATCCTGCAATAAACTGCCGCCGCCGCTGATTACTAAGCTGCAGGCGGCCAAACTGCGCACAATGGCGAAAAAGTCGGTTCGTTTGACAGCCCGCACCCGGTGCCGAGTCGCCGTGGCGGCACAATTGCCGGTAATCACCGTAATCTCCGCTTGCGGATCCAATTGTCGCAACGTGTTGATAATAGCAGTCAACATCGCCTCATCTCCGGCATTGGCAAATCCATAGTATCCGGAAATAACAATCTTATTCACCCTGATCCACCCGCTTTCCCAACCACGCCGTAAAGCGTGCCAGAACAGCTATGGCAATAATTAGGATCACACCGATAATCATCCCCATAATCCACCCGTTAATCCCGCGAATTACAGACATCATAAGAGGCGTACGAATATGTGCAAACGTTTCTACCAGCGAACCGACGCCGATCGTTGCCGCAATCACGGCAAAAAAAATGCAATAATTGCGGCCACCGTCTATACAAAGCACCCACCATAATAAAAAATGCCGGATGGCCGATAAGAAATTCCTTTTCCCGCGGTCTGGCATACAAAATATTTTCTAAAAACCGCCGCATAGCCACTTCCATCCCCGGCACGGGAACCCCTGCCGTATGACCGCTGCGGCCGACAAAAACATACGCAAATACCCCCAGTATTGCAACAATGATCAAGGTACTCATGCGCACGGGCAACTGTAAAAAATCCCGTATAAATTGTTTTCCTTCCTGCGGCGTGGCCAAACTATGCCCATACAACGGGAAGCGGCGCAAATAGCCGACAGCTACCAACAGCAGCGGCAGCACAAAGGTCAATTTCACTCCGCGATATACATCAAATTCCATAAAAAAGCGAATATTTCCCAACATACCGGCAATATATAAACCGCCTATAAATGCCAGTGCCACGGCTGCGGACACGCCGAGAATGCTGTCACGCAAAACATACCGGTAACCGCGTTTTTGCCGAATCGGTCGTTGCCGCCAATAATCCAATATTATCAGCATCGCTGCGACCGGTGCCGCCACCGCGCATCCCAGCGCCATGACCTGTAAAAACAGAGACCCCTTCGCAATCGCCGCGCCGCCGCAACCGAAAAGAATCCCCAACGCCGACAGCATATAATTATACCGATCCGCCAACGGCACCAGCAAATTCAACACCAGGACAAAGCCGCAGCAAGCCGCCGCCGCCACTGCCGCCAATAGGAGCCGATCGGGATAGTAAGGCGGCATGACGGATGCCCGTCCCAACGTATACCCGCGAGCTTGTAATTTTTGTGACACCGTGTGAATATAATCTAAATTTGTTTCCGTTAAATTTTTACCATGTAACGGCTTTTTATATAACGGATATAAATTAAAGCGTACATTGCGTTCCAAATCACTGATATAATACCGCATCGAAGCTTCCCCCGGCTGAATCTTATCCAGCTCGTCTTTAGACATGGCATAGCCTCGTACCGTGTGATATTGCAACAAATCGGCCAATTCATACATGCCGTCTTGCGGTTCATATTGCAGCTGCGTAGTCGCTTCAATCATATAAAACGGCAACTTTTCCTGTTGCATTCGCTTCGCCGTATGCTGCAACATACGATGTTCCGCCGTCGCCAGCGGAGTATACCCGAGCACGTCTTTACCTACAAACATAATACCCGATGCCCGTTTTACCGCCTGTGCCCGTGCAAAGAAGTGATCCACCTGTGCAGGCACGGGATCGCCGTAATTAACAGGCCGCAAAACAACATAAAAACCGTGCTGATTAATAACGGCCGCATCGGCACTTAAAATACCCAAATTGACATCGCCCAATTCGGGCATAACCCCGCGAACACCGGCAATACGATACGCCCCGTTACTCAGGTCCTTCGCATTGCCTGCCCCCAGACGCACTTGCAAATCCGACAATACTTCCGCAAAATACGGATCATTTTCCCGCTGCGGCTTGCCGATCACATAGTAATCATAGGTATGATCGGTAATCCCCAATTGAGGATAATATAACTGCGACCCCAAGCGGGTAACCACGGAAATATCGCCTCGCTGCGCCAATTTATTCAACGTCGCGTCATACAGTGTAAAAGAGGTAATGCCGGCTTGCCGGCATGCAGCAAACATCGCTTCCATATCATACCCGTCATTGCGTGCCATACGTACTACGGCATCATAATCCGCCGCCTGCTCAATCGTACGACTGTGTATTTCCACCTCATGACGCTGTACACACAATATAAGGGCACATACCAAGCCAACCAACACGGCTATTATCATAAAATATTTGCTTTTTTTATTCTTTACCATATACTCACCTGTTTATTTTCCGCCTTGACGATTAAAAAAAACCGCCTTTGCGCCTTACCCGTTATACGGATCTTGTCCTGCCGCCTTCCGATTCTTTTCCCGCTGCAAAAACCCTTCAATAAACTTATCCAACTCGCCGTCCATGACAGCTTGGGTATTCCCGGTTTCCACATCGGTGCGATGATCTTTAACCAAATTATAAGGATGAAATACATACGAACGAATCTGACTGCCCCACTCAATAGCCTGATGGGTGCCGCCGATTTCAGCCTTAAGCTGCGCTTTCTTTTCCTCTTCCAACTCAAACAACTTGGCACGCAAATATTTCAAGCACATTTCTTTATTTTGTAACTGCGAACGTTCATTTTGGCACTGTACTACAATCCCCGTCGGCAAATGTGTCATACGAACAGCGGAACTTGTTTTATTTACATGCTGGCCGCCGGCGCCGGAAGCCCGAAAATAATCGACCCGCACCTCATCCATATTAATTTTCACGTCCACATCATCGGGTAATTCGGGCATAACATCCACGGCAGTAAACGAAGTATGCCGTCGTGCCGCCGCATCAAAAGGGGAAATACGAACTAAACGATGCACCCCTTTTTCCGATTTCAAATACCCGTACGCATACTCGCCGTCAACAGAAAACGTCGCACTTTTTACGCCCGCTTCATCGCCCGGCTGTAAATCCATAAGCCGCATAACATATCCGTTTCGCTCCGCCCACCGCGTATACATGCGAATCAGCATTTGTGTCCAATCTTGCGCCTCCGTACCGCCGGCGCCGGCATGAAACGTCACAATCGCATTACACCGATCATATTCGCCGGAAAGAAGCAATCGAATTTCCCGTTTTTCCACTTCTCCCGCCAACGCCTCATACTGCTTTTCAATGTCCGCCGTCAAAGAAGTATCCTTTTCTTCCATGGCCAACTCCAAATATTCACGTAAATCAGCCACCTGTTCCATCAGGGCCCGATGCCCCTGCACTTCTTCTTTCAACGCCGTCGCTTCTTGCGAAATGCGACGTGCCGTATCCGGATGATTCCAAAAATCGGGATCACTCATTTGTATATCCAAGTCCATAATCCGCTCTTCTTTACGAGCTAAGTTAAAGTGAATCCCCGATTTCTTGTATTCTTTGTTGTAATTCCTCTAAAGGTTTTCGTAATTCTTCCAATAACACAAGTCTCACCGTCTTTCCGCTTTTCTCACATAAAAATAAACGTATTTCTCGCTGTATATAAAATGAGATTAGACCCGTCTAATCTCATTTTATGCACACTGCCGTCAGGCATTCGGCTCCGCGGCCCCCTGTACCGCATCACCGTTGGCGACAGCCGCTTCTTCATGCACTTCCTGTGCTTCCTGCAGGCGATCTTCCGCCTGCTGTACGGGGGCACTATATGTAATTTGAATATGATACAAGAAAGTAACCACTGTTGTTTTAATGGCCTCTATCATTTCTTCAAACATTTCATACGCTTCAAACTTATATTCCACAATCGGATTTTTTTGCCCATATGCCCGTAAATTGATGCCTTCTTTCAACGCATCCATCGCATCCAAATGATCCATCCATTTACTATCTACAACACGCAGCATAATCGCTTTTTCCAATTGCCGCATCGTGTCGCTGCCGATTTCCGCTTCTCGTGCATCATACAAGTGCACGGCAATCGCTTTCAACTTATCTTGCACTTCCGGCCGACTGAGATTTTCCAATTCTTCAACGGTCACACTGCCTTTAGGCACAAAATACTGTTCCATTTGTTGCAATAAACCGGCAAAATCCCATTCTTCAGGATATAATTTTTCATTCGCATACTTATTTAATGCGCTTAAAATAATATCATCCACCATATTTAAAATGGTATCCCGCAAAGAATCGGCAACCAACACCTGTCGCCGCTGTCCATATAAGACTTCCCGCTGCTGATTCATTACATCATCATATTCCAGCACATATTTACGGATTTCAAAATTATGATTTTCCACTTTTTTCTGGGCCTTTTCAATCGACTTGGTAATCATGGAATGCGTAATCGGTTCGTCCTCATCCATGCCCAAGCGATCCATAAACTTGGCAATATTATCAGAGCCGAAAATACGCATTAAGTCATCTTCCAAAGAAAGGAAAAATTGCGTTGTCCCCGGATCCCCCTGCCGACCGGCCCGGCCGCGCAACTGGTTATCAATCCGCCGACTTTCATGACGTTCCGTGCCGATAATCATTAACCCGCCCAAGGCCGCCACACCGTCACCCAATTTAATATCCGTACCGCGGCCTGCCATATTCGTGGCAATCGTGACCATATCCCGTTGCCCGGCATTTTTAATAATTTCCGCTTCCATTTCATGAAATTTTGCATTCAATACATTATGAACCACATGCTCTTTATTTAACAATTGACTCAAAATTTCCGATTGACTAATTGAGGTCGTCCCTACTAAAATCGGTTGCCCCGTGGCATGCCGTTTCAGTACTTCCCGAACAACCGCCCGATACTTCGCATTTTTCGTCTTATAAATCACATCCGGCAAATCCTTACGAATCGCAGGTTTATTCGTCGGAATAACATAGACATCCAATTTATAAATCTTATTAAATTCATCTTCTTCCGTCTTAGCCGTACCGGTCATACCGCCCAACTTATCATACATACGAAAATAATTTTGGAACGTAATCGTTGCCAATGTCTTACTTTCGCCCTGGACCTTAACATTTTCCTTCGCTTCAATCGACTGATGCAACCCGTCACTGAAACGCCGCCCAAACATTAAACGCCCCGTAAACTCGTCAACAATCACGATTTCTCCGTTTTTAACCACATAATCTTTATCTCTATGCATCATAAACCGGGCCCGCAACGCCTGAATGACCAAATGGTTCAACTCCAAATGCTCCTGGTCGAACATATTCTTGACGCCCAACATTTTTTCTACCTTGGCAACGCCGCTTTCCGTCGGGGCAATCGTCTTTTGCTTTTCGTCCATAGTATAGTCGTCTTTTTCCAAACGGGCGACAATCCCTGCCAACGTCGAATATAATTCCGTCGATTTTTCACCGGGACCGGAAATAATCAAAGGAGTACGCGCTTCATCAATTAAAATACTGTCTACTTCATCGACAATACAATAATGCAGCGGTCGCTGTACCATCTGTTCCTTGCTGACCACCATATTATCCCGCAAATAATCGAAGCCGAACTCATTATTAGTACCGTACGTAATATCCGAATTATATGCACGACGGCGTTGTTCATAAGACAAATCATGCACAATCAGACCGACACTCAAGCCGAGAAACCGATAGACTTGTCCCATTTCTTCGCTGTCACGAGTTGCCAAATAATCATTGACCGTAACCACATGAACGCCCTTACCGGTCAAAGCGTTCAAATATACCGGCAACGTTGCCACCAACGTTTTCCCTTCGCCGGTACGCATTTCCGCAATATTCCCGCGATGAAGTACCATACCGCCCAGTAATTGCACGTCAAAATGACGCATCCCCAACACCCGACGCGAAGCTTCCCGCACCACAGCAAATGCTTCGGGCAACAAATCATCCAACGTTTCTCCGTCTGCCAATCGCTGCTTAAACTCCGCGGTCTTTGCTTGCAGAGACGCATCACTTAATCCGGATACATTGTCTTCCAACGCATTAATTTGTCGTACAATGGGCCACATTTTTTTCAATTCCCGTTCTGTATTATTACCGAGCAATCGCTGTACAAATTTATTAATCACTGCTACGAGCCCTCCAATTGAAAATTTCTCTCTCCTTACTTATATCAATTATACATTCTATCAAACTAACCCTGAAATGACAAGTAAAATCCCCTGTTACAATAGTCCGGCCATCTTATTTTCTTGCCCGTACGCCCCTTTTCATTCGTGCAAAAACGCTATAAAATAAAAATGACATTATTTATCAACTGATACAGAAAGGATATAGTATGATTCGTTCCATTTTATACTTTATATTGGCCGGAATTTGTGAAATCGGCGGCGGCTATCTCATTTGGCTGTGCCTAAAAGACCATAAAAGCCCTTTATATTTTATTGGCGGCGCCGTTATCCTCATTCTCTACGGAATGGTGCCCACGCTCCAACCGCAAACCTCTTTCGGCAAAGTCTATGCCGCATACGGCGGTATCTTTATCGTCTTGTCCCTTCTGTGGGGCTGGCTGATTGACGGCATGCGCCCGGACGCTTTCGATATAGCGGGCGGCATCGTTTCCCTGATCGGGGTGTATATTATCATGTATGCCCCGCGCTGACAACATAAACATAAAAAAAGGGCCGAAATAACTTCGACCCTTTTTTATCCCTGTATTAGCGACGTTCACGAATACGAGCGGCTTTACCGGTCAAGCCGCGAAGATAATGCAGCTTAGCCCGACGAACAACACCGTGTCGAACGACTTCAATCTTTGCCAAACGCGGGGAATGTACTAAGAACGTACGTTCCACACCGACCCCGTACGAAATCCGGCGAACCGTGAAAGTTTCCCGTACGCCGCCATTTTGACGACCGATGACAACCCCTTCAAACACCTGAATACGTTCCCGATTGCCTTCGACAACCTTCACATGCACCTTAACCGTATCCCCCGGACGAAATGCGGGAATATCCTGTCGAAGTTGTTCTTGTTCCAATACGCTGATAATGTTCATCTTTCTTTTCCTCCTGTAAGACATTCTTGCTCATCGCCGTTGCTCACACTATCCAACGGTCGCCCTGCGAACAGAGGACTGCCTAGAATAAAAAAGAGCTCAAACGCACTTGCGTTGCACTCTACATACGTAGATTAGTATAGCACAAGACAAGGTCACTGTCAAACCGTCCGCTTACGGTTACCGTTTTACCTGCGCTAATGCCTGCAACACTTCCGCCAACTTGGCATCCCGCGCTTTATTTTCCCGTTCCAACTGTCTAATCCGTTCTTCTTGTTGATGAATCACTATATTTTGCTGTTTTACCGCCGTTGCCAAAGCCGTCTTGGTTAACAACATACCGTTTCCGCCCTTACCGACGCGGAAAGATATACCCGCATTCATGACGTTTTTATCCTTGCCGAATGCGCCGCCCACACTAATCAACGTATTTTCATCAGGATGATAAAACATACCTAACGCCGCCGCATTCGCATCACCATAATGTCCCACGCCGACAGCCGCTTCCAGCTTATCATCCGGATCAAATTCCAACGGATGCAAGGCCGCCAAGGCCGCATTCCCCGCACCCATACTATTCATATGTTTCCCTAAAGCCGCCATACGGGTCTGCATTCCTTGCGACACTTGTTCCAATTGTGCTGCAGTGATCCCGTTGGTGCCGTCTTTTCCTTTCAGAGAGGCTAAGAAGTCGCTTTCCGACTTACCTTTATTCGGCTGTGCGCCGTTCACATCTTTATGTTCCTCCCATACTTCATACGCCGATTTACCGTTCGTTCCGTTAGTGCCGTCTTTTCCTTTTAGAGAGGCTAAGAAGTCGCTTTCCTTCTTTCCTTTATTCGGTTGTGCGCCGTTCCCATCTGTATATTCTTCCCATACTTCATACGCCGATTTACCGTTCGTTCCGGCGGAAGAACTGCCGCTCAACTGTGTTTTCAATTTATTGATATCCAGCGTATACGTAACAACATTATCCTTATCCGTTACGCTGATACCGTCACCTACGGCTTTAAATGTTTTGACCGCCGGTATATCCGCTTTCTTGGCATACGTATCTCCCAGTTTTTGTTCAATAACGTCTCCTAATTTGTCCGTCGGCGTGTACTTGCTGAGATCAGCAGCCGCCGGTATATCCGTCTTCTTGGCATACGTATCTCCCAGTTTTTGTTCAATAACGTCTCCTAATTTGTCGGTCGGCGTATAATTGCTGAGATCAACAGCCGCCGGTATATCCGCCTTCTTGGCATACGTATCTCCCAGTTTTTGGTTAATAACGTCTCCTAATTTATCGGTCGGCGTGTACATTGCTGCCAACGCCTTTAATTGTTTTACATTCACTGCATCCGTATCTGCCGCACCGCCGGCAACGTGAATAATGCGACGCGTTACTTCCGCCCGGGCACCGCTGAGATCGCGACCTAATGACAACACGCCATTATAATCGCCATTCCAATCTTCCTTCGTCAAATACGATTGTTTACCTTGTTGTGATAATGTTAAATTCGCAATACTTCCTTCTCCTAAGGCAATAGAATTTGACATAGGGGCTTCCGCATTCGAACCGATAGCAATAGAAAAAGTATTTCCCGTTGCAGAGGCCTTATTCCCGATAGCAATAGCATCTTTTCCCCCGGCTATGGCATTTATGCCGGCGGCAAATAAGCCGCTATAACCTTTTTGTTGATCAAAGGCGACACTCCCCTCTCCCAAAACGATATGTTCCCCTTTTAAATCGTTGTTATATCTTTGTTCGGTAACATATACGCCGGTACTACTCTGTGGTAATTTGCTCGTATCCAGCGTATACGTAATAACATTATCCTTCTCCGTTACGCTGATACCGTCACCTACGGCTTTAAATGTTTTGACCGCCGGTATATCCGCCTTCTTAGCATACGTATCTCCCAATTTTTGATCAATAACGGGTCCTAATTGATCCGTCGGCGTGTATTTGCTAAGATCAACAGCCTTCGGTATATCTGTTTTCTTGGCGTACGTATCTCCCAGTTTTTGATCAATAACGGCCCCTAATTGATCCGTCGGCGTGTACTTACTGAGATCAACAGCCTTCGGTATATCCGTTTTCTTAGCATACGTATCTCCCAGTTTTTGGTTAATAACGTCTCCTAATTTATCCGTCGGCGTGTACATTGCTGCCAACGCTTTTAATTGTTTTACATTCACTGCATCCGTATCTTCCGCACCGCCGGCAACGTGAATAATGCGACGATTCACCGCAGGTTGAAGCTTCCCAAAATCATCCGTGTAAGCTTCTTTTCCGAAAGACACAAAACCATTATCTAATAAAAATGTATCCTTGTCTAATAAATAAGCTTGTTTTAACTTATTTTCACCTATAGCAGGCACATGAGAATCCGCGCCAATTGCCACTGAATTCGGCAATTCTGCCCAACTATGATACCCATACGCTATACTGTTCTTACCATCAGCTCGCGCTTGTGTTCCCGTAGCAATACTATCATCCCCCAAAGTAACAGCGCAATCACCAATAGCAATTTGTCTTTCTTCATACTCCGGATCTCTTCCTATCGTATGTGCGGCATAACCAATAGAAATATTTTTTTGTCCCCAAGTCTGCGCTCCGCTACCGATGGCAATCGCCCCGAGTGACACGTTTTTAGGCGCATATTCATAAAGCTTAGTACCATACCCACTCTGATACCCGCCGGTTTCCGCACGTTGATTTGGGTTCCTCCTACGTAATTGTTTTAATAAATCCTGAATATAATTTTGTTCTTGATCTCCAACGTCATTAAAATCACTCCCAATCGCAATAGCTCCCGAATTAGAAGCAGTAGCACCACGACCAATAGCAATAGCCCATGTGTCATGTTTTACTCCCACAATAGAAGCGCCATCATTATGGTAATTAGATGCATATGTGTATTGATCGCCTAAGACATCAGGAGTTTGTTCCGACTCATCTCCGGAAACCGATACATAATGAATGGCTTTCGTAGAACTTTCAGATGGCGAATTATAATCAGAATTATTATACATAGCGGACATAAAGTTCATGGGAAAAATCACCCGATCCGTCAATTTCTTTAATTCTTCATTGGAGAAAACCGGCGTTTCCTCTTTTTTCGCTTTGCCGTTATCTTTCGTAAGCGCTTGTCCCTCTGCGGTCCGCACTACCTGATTGGTTGCAACAATAGTACTGCCCTGCGCCATACTGAAAGCAGGAATCCCCGTCAATAATCCGGCCGCCGCCACTGCCACCCAAGTCGCTTTAGCCGCAGATTTACTGCTGTGCTTATAATGTGACCGTGCAACCGTCTCGGCTACTGCCATATAACAATGACGCACACGGCTCCAAATAACTTGATATACTTTATTCATAACTGCTCCTCTCCCGGTACGAACTATCCATACCGCTACCTGTATACATATTAAAATCATTCATATTTCATTAACGATTTTAATAATCATTTTTATTTTAATACATCTTTACAATATAATCAATACATGATTATATTGGTTTCTATATATGCTCTATATTACTACGTTTTTTATGAATCACCTCCTCGTTATTGTTCACCTATATAAACCGAACCGTACGCTCGCTAACAAAAAAACAATTGTACACGGTACCCTTGCCATTAGAGAATCCAAATGTCCGAAATTCAACGGCAATCCGTGTCCGACGATCGAAATTGCAAAATTCCGCAGCCGAACTGAATGCGAATCAATACGACTGCCGTAATTGCCGTCCGCCGTTCTTTTTAGTCTTGTCCCCTTATTACTAGTAAAAACGTAATATATTTATTACAAAAAAAAGACCTTGTCTACACAAGGTCTTTTTTCGACGTATTATCGTATAGAAACGTCTTCGCCGTTTAAAATTTTCTTCATCGTCCGTGCCGGACACATTTTCCCGCACATCGTGCAAGTTCCTTCACATTCCGGTTTACTTGATTCGTAATAATTCCTTGCTTTTTCCGGATCGATAGACAAGGGAATCATCGTATCAAAATCAACTGCCGCCCGGGCTTTACTCATGGCATCATCCCATGCCTGCGCACCGGGAATCCCCTTCGCCAAATCGGCGGCATGTGCCGCAATACGTGCCGCAATAATCCCTTCTTTAACGTCCTGTACATCAGGCAGTCGCAAATGTTCCGCCGGCGTTACATAACACAAGAAATCGGCACCGCAAGAAGCGGCAATCGCACCGCCGATAGCACTGGTTATATGGTCATATCCCGGCGCAATATCCGTCACCAAAGGACCTAATACATAAAATGGCGCCTCATGACACAAGCGTTTTTGTAACCGCATATTCGCCGCAATTTCATTTAACACCATGTGGCCCGGTCCTTCAATCATTACTTGTACATTGCGTTCCCACGCCCGTTTGGTAAGTTCTCCCAGCGTAATCAGTTCTTCAATTTGCGCCGCATCCGTCGCATCATGCGTACACCCCGGCCGACACGCATCCCCCAAACTCAACGTAACATCATAGGTTTCACAAATATCCAAAAGACGATCATAATATTCATAAAACGGATTTTCCCGGTCATTCATTTCCATCCACGCAAATAACAACGAACCGCCGCGAGAAACGATATTCGTCAACCGAGGGTTGCGCTTTATGCGTTCCGCCGTCTTGCGATTCATGCCGCAATGTATTGTCATAAAATCCACGCCGTCTTCGGCATGCTGTTGCACGACGGAGAAAAATTCGTCAACACTGATGTCTTTTAAATCTTTGTCCAACATCCCCACCGCATCATACATCGGTACGGTACCGATCATGGCTGTGGACATGGCTACCAATTTGCGCCGAAATTCCCGCGTTTTACCGAAATTACTCAAATCCATAATAGCTTCCGCTTTTAAGGCGATGGCATTTCGTACTTTTTCCAATTCTTCTTCATGATTATTGTGTTCCGGAGACACCCCCAAATTCACATTGATCTTCGTACGACAGTCTTTCCCAATCGCTTCCGGCGATAAACTCGTGTGCCTTTTATTGGCAGGTATGGCAATCTTGCCTTCCCCGATTAACTGCATAAGTTTTTTTTCATCCATGTGTTCTTTTTCCGCCACGATTTTCATTTGCGGTGTAAAAATACCTTTACGTGCCGCATCCATTTGTGTTGTATAATTCATTCCATATACCTCCTGTTTCCGGTAATAAAAAAAAGCTCACCCCCGCAGGTGAGCCGAACGGATTCGTGAAGCTTTCCTACGACGGCATTACCCGCATCAGGTACAAGGGTCAAATCAATATTTTCTCAGCCCGAAGGCTCCCCTAGCTTTTCAATCTTTTTTCATTATATTTCATTTTCTTGTAAATTGCAATAACCCGAAAGGCTTTTCCGCACTTGCTGTCAACAATTTACTAATGTTATACTTAAATTGTTATCATACCGCTATTAAGGAGGTTCCTATGAAAATCACAAGGTTTATGTTTCGTTTCTTTTGCACATTACTAATCCCGGCAGCCCTATATACGCTCTCTCCGGCAGTCGCCGCGGCGCCGCCGGCCACCTTGGAAGTAACCGGTTATGCGGAAACACAAATCGTTCCGGATACTGCCTATATATCCATCGGCATGGAAACCGCGGCGCCGACAGTCAGTATCGCACAAACCCGCAATAACCGCGACATACAAAAAATCCGCACGGCTTTACAACATGCCGGCATAGCTCCGGAAGATATAAAAACCACGGATTTTTATGTATCTCCCAATTATGATTCTAAAAATGATACCATCATTTCTTATACCGTAACGCATATGTTGCGCTTAAAAATTCACGACTTACAACGCCTCTCGGCCCTCTTGGATACCATCGCGCACTATGCGCCGAATAAAATACAAGATCTGACCTTTGTCGGTGAACATATTGAAGGAACGGAGCGCCAACTTTTGCAACAAGCCGTACAAAACGGGCGAAACACCGCGGAAATTACCGCCGCAGCCGCCGGTAAACGGTTAGGTGATATTAAAGAAATCACCATCCCCGCTGCCCCCTCCTATAGAGGCACCGTACGCAGTGTGAATCTGACCGCCGCGACTCCCGTTGCCGTAGGCACCGCAACCGTCCGGCGACAAGTCCATCTGGTTTTTTATTTACAATAATCCACTGCAAATAGTGTTCTCAAATATTGCATATAAACTAATATATATAATGTAACATAATGTAACAAAATCTACTAAAAATTTTCACAAAATATTACCGTACAAAAATAACATAAAAATACTTTATCCGATAACAGATAAAATAAAAAATCTCAGCGCTATATAGCACTGAGATTTTTTATCATTTATTTTTTTTGTCCATTTTGTAATGCCTGTACCCATGCAGTTAATTGTCTGATTTGTTTTTCTTGTTGAACTATCATATTTCCTTGACGAATTAATGCTTGTACCATAGCTGCTTTACTCATAGGAATCGGCATATGCCCTTGGCCTACACGCAGAGAAACCCCTGCATTAATAACATTATGTTCTTTGCCAAATGTACTTCCTAAACTAAATGTCATATTTTCATTTGGATGATAGAACATCCCCAATGCTGCCACATTTGCTTTTCCATAACGACCAAAACCTGCAGCTACATCTAATTTATTTTCCGAATCAAACGCTTGTGCATGCAAAGCTGCCAATGCTGCCGCCCCTGCAACCCCATTATCCGTATGGTCTTTCGCCGATACAAATTTTTCGTCTATTGCCTGACCTATATCTTGTAATTGTCCTACCGTCACGGCATCCGAACCTGCAACGCCCTTTTTTAAACCGCTCAATTTAACATTATTAAGTACCAATGCTTGTCCTTCCGCGGTCATCGTTACTCCTTTTACAATTTGTTTTGAACCATCTGCTGAAGGAACTGTTACAACCTTCCCAATCGTCACCTGTCCTGTAGCACCATCTAACCATATCCCCTTTCCGGCTTTTCCCACAACCATAAAAGAACCATTTTTAGGTATATCTTCTTGGGCTTCTCTGGTTTGAATTGTCGGATCTACTTTTCCTACTACTATATCAGGAGATAATGATGCTATAATATTACCTTGTCCATCTTTATATTTTACTTGTATTGAAACGCCTTTCTGTCCTTGTATAACTAAAGAGTTAATCGAGGAAGAGTTCATATTTCCCTGGGCATTCGCATATTGTAATTTCAAAGACGTCCTATCTCCGGATGTAGGAGAAATTCCTAATGAATGTTTTAATTCGTCTGAATGACTCTGAACATATTGATTTACTTGTTTTGGAATATCAGACTTCTTGGCAAATTCATTCACATTCGGAATATCCGACTTCTTGGCAAATTCGTTCACATTCGGAATATCAGACTTCTTGGCAAATTCGTTCATATTCGGAATATCAGACTTCTTGGCAAATTCGTTCACATTCGGAATATCCGACTTCTTAGCAAATTCATTCACATTCGGAATATCCAACTTCTTAGCAAATTCATTCACATTCGGAATATCCGACTTCTTGGCAAATTCGTTCACATTCGGAATATCAGACTTCTTGGCAAATTCGTTCACATTCGGAATATCCGACTTCTTGGCAAATTCGTTCATATTCGGAATATCCGACTTCTTGACAAATTCGTTCCCTATATTCTGTTGAATTAATTGGCCTATTTCTGATTTTTTTACAAAATCATTTGTTATATTATTTTGCAATGCTTTTAATTGCTGTACATTAACTGCATCCGTATCCTCAGCTCCTCCGGCAATATGTGAAATACGACGAATTATCGAGCTGTTTCCAAAAGATACCCAACCATTGTCCGGTGAAAATTTATCTTTTTCCCCTATTAAAAATGCTTTTTCCGAATACTGCGAAGAATCATCATAATATCCGGCTTGAGAATTCTGTCCAATCGCAATAGAGCCGGGAGTATCTGCTACAGCAGATGATCCCAATGCAATACTATTATTATCTCGTGCCCAACTTCCTACCCCTATAGCAATAGCTCTTGAAGCATCTTCATCAACTAATGAGTCCATACCAATAGCGATCCCAAAATCAGCCCCTACATAAGCTCCCGCTTGATTCACTCTTATTGGCCTCTTAGTATCTGAATCAAATCGATCAACTTGTTCTTTAATATCATCCGGATTACCTATTAAATTAGAATTTCCGGTACCGATAGAAATTGCTGATAAAATTCCATTTTTCACCGATGCTCCGGGTCCGATTGCAATAGATTTAACAGCTAAAGATGCCCCGTCATTTTTATAATTCTTAATATTTGTAAAATTTTCCGGCGCACCGATAGAAATAAAGTGATTATTCGGAAGCGTTCCCTTTGGCCAAATTTGTTCTTTTATCCACTGTTTATTAAGTCCAATTTTCGGGATATTATTTTCATCATACCCTTGTTGCATTAATCCGTCCCCTAAAACAAATGGAGCATTCGAATTTACTGACGTTGAAGTAGCGGATGAAGATTGACCGGTGCAGTTAAAACGGATTCCGGCTTTCGTTAATTCCTCTTTTAATTCATTTTTTTTAATATACGTATGTCTTATTTTGTTATCCAATGATCTTAACTGAAATACATTAACAGCATCAGCTCCTAATACCCCCCCTGCTACATTACTAATCCGACGATGAATCATTATTCCCGACCGAAAATATTTATCCTTTTTGCTACCGGTATTTTTATCATCAACTGTACCGCCGTTATTTATATCGTCATCAGGAAAATGTCCAGCTCGACCTACTGAAATCCATCCCCACGCAGGATCAAAAGGATCTACTTTAGCTCCATTCACATTCTTTATTTCCCCTGTCAAATACGCCGGTTTTATAGCCATTTTATATATTGGGCTATTTTCACTATATCCACCGACAGAAGCGCGCCCTAAAGCAATAGAACCCGCTGATAACGTAGATGCATCATTACCAATCGCAATAGAGTGTTGACTACCGGGGTCTTGTAATAACTGTAAAATAGTTTTACCCGGTGCTTTATCCATTGTATGTGCATTAAATCCTATACTAATGCCCAATGTTCCCGCCATAGCACCAAAACCGATAGCCGTACTGCCGGCTCCTCCCTGTGCACCAGTTCCTAAAGATGTACTATATGAACTTGCACAAGAATCACTCCCAATCGAAATTCCATAAGGGCCATTTACATTAGCCCCGATAAAATTCACACCCTTCTCATTTAAGGTTTCATCATTTGCTATATTAAATGAGCCTATAGCAATAGCACCTATTGCCTTCGGAACAGTTGTCGCTTGTACCCCAATAGCAATAGAATTTTGTCCTTTAGCCCCATCATTAGCATAATTAGGAGCATCCCCTCCAGGCAATTTTTCTGTATCAGATATTGAAAAATAATGTAATTCACCGGGAAGCGCTTTTAAACTATATGTAATAGTATTATTTTGATTTGTTACCTGTAGTCCTTTACCGGCCATAAATAAAAAAGAAGTATTCTCAGAACTATTTTTAGTTATTTCTACTGCCATTTTTTTGTTCTTTGTACTTTTTTCCTGTTTTTGAATATTTTTTTGTATCGCTACTTCATTTTGATTCTGAGCCATTCCTACTATTGGCATCCCCGTTACTATGCCGGCTGTTACTATGGCAGCTAACGTAACTTTTCCCCATTTTTTTTGTTTACGACAAAACCGCTTATTTCCATCTAATTCTGATACAACAACCCAAGTATTTCGAACATAGCTCCAAACTATCTTAAAAATTTTATTCATATTCCCCTCCTATTAATAGTATCCCCTTAATGAATATAAATGAAAATAACAATCATAATTATCTTAACGTATGTATTATAATATACTTTACACTTTTTGTAAATGAATAAACTTTATTTTTATCATTTTATCTTTATTATACGCTAGTAATATATACCTTCGTCTTACATTCTATAAATAAAACCTTCTCAACACCTACTATAAAAGACGATTTCCCGACTTTTACAGTTCAGCGAAATCGTCTTCTGTATTCTTCCTTATGTAACTTCTTTCTTATTTTAACCGCCGTGCATCAACGCCTTCGCTATACAAAAGCCGGCGTTTCCTTTCTGTCCCGGCTGCATATCCGCCTAATGCCCCTCCGGTGCCGATGACCCGATGACAGGGAATGATGATCGCCAACGGATTACAGCCCACTGCCGCACCGACCGCTTGCGGAGATACGACGGTGCCGGTCGCGTTTTGCAACAAGTCCGCCAAACCGGCGTAAGTTTGCGTACGCCCATACGGAATTTGACATAAAGTTTGCCAAACCCGCCGCCGAAACATCGTTCCCGCCGGATTTATGGGAACTTGCCAAGGTCCCGGTTGCCGTCCGGAAAAATAGTCGTCCAACCACCGCACTCCTTTTTGCAACACCGCATTGGCACCGACCTGAAAATCTTCTTGCTTATACGTGCCGAAATAATGTTTCTGCCCCACAAACCACACGCCGAGCAGCAAGGTATCCGTTGCCGCCAAGGTCATTTCTCCTAAGGGCGACGCGTACGATGTCCAATAATACATTACGTTTCTCCATCCTTTTTTGCCGTCGTTTCTTCGTCCCCCGTTTTTACCGTCGCAGTTTCCGCAGTCGGCTTGTTTACTTCTTCTTTAAACTCCCGTAAACTGGTGCCCAATGCCCGCCCTAAACCGCTGACTTTTTTACCGCCGAAAAGAATTAACACGATAATCAGAATAATAATTAATTCCTGTGCTCCTAAATGCATCTGCGTACCTTCTTTCTCCGAATTTTCTTTGTTTATTGTATCACGGTGCTCCCCGGAAAAAAAAGCCCCTATGGATAAATATAGCCTTCCACCTTACGTGCCGGCATGATTTCCTGCACCACAATAATCGGTTGCATCAACCCGTGCCACGGTCGTTTGGAAACCGTACCTTTCACCGCTACCCATTGAAATTCCGTCCATCGCTTGGTACCGTCATATTGGCAGGTCAAACCGAAAGGCGTAATATCATTGATACAACAAAACATTAAATAGCGGGCAATGGTAAAATCATTGCCTTTCAGCATTTCATCGTCATAGGAAACAAATCCCAGCGCATATACCGTATAGCCTTGATATTTTTCAATATTTTTTGTCAATTCCAAATCATTGGCATAATAATTTTTCGTATTCATAATAATGACCCGGTGTTCTTCATCAATGCCCGGACCGCTCAAGCCGTCAAAATCAATTCCGAACGGATGCGTAGAAGCTTGCGGTTCGTCCATCATTTCCGCCGCCGCATGGCTGGAGAATCGTTGTCCGCCGAAACACACCGGTCCCAACAGCAGTACCGCAGGAATGAGCATAATCAAACAGTTCCGATACCGCTGCCGATACGTAGGCCGCCGTCCTAAAAACAAAGTGACACCGCCCCAAAGCAAAAAAAATACAACCGCCAAACTCAAAAAGGGAAGCAATCGCGGCGCAATAAACAAGCGATACGTTCCGCTCCCCATGAAGATCAGCCAAACAACCGCCAGTACGATAAAGGAAACCCCTTCCGCCAACGCCTGCCGATTCACCTGTTTCATTTATATCACCACGCTTCCCGTCGCAAAGGCAAAAATAAACGACGCCGCAAAACAGGCCGCCACCAGAGAAATAACCAATCGATAGACGAAAGGTTTGGGAAATAAAGAAGAAAGAATTAAAAAATTCTTTAAGTCCATCATAGGTCCAAAAATCAAAAAGGCTAAAATTCCCGGCAAAGGTACATTGGAACTTAAATTTCGGGCAATCATCGCATCGGCCGTCGAACAAATGGACAGAATAAAAGCTAACGCCAACATTAATTCAATGGTCATCGATAAATTTCCCGTCAAGGAATAGTACTTCAGCAAATTGCCGCTATATCCTTGAAATAACGCCACTAAGAAGGAAGCGCCCACAATATAGGGAGCCATCCGATAAAAATCATTTTTGGCATGTTCCAAAAAAAGAATCACCCGATCCCGCCGCGTGGTAATCTTCCCCACTTCCACGGAGCTGCACGCCGAAACAGCGACCGCCGGCATCCCTGCCGTCAACGCCTCCGCGCCGCAGTATTTGCGAAAAGAAAGACTGACCGTCAAGGCAACCGCCAACCCCAAAATAATTCGTGCCGCAGCAACCTGACTCATTCCTAAAAACGCATACCAAGTGGAAATAATGACCACCGGATTGATGATCGGGCCGGACAACATAAAGAGCAGGGCCGCCGGAATCGGTACGCGCCGACTGATCAAACTGCGAAACATGGGAATCGAAGCGCAATCACAAACGGGAAAAATAAACCCGCCCACTAATGCCCACGCCATAGATTTTGCCAAATTCCCGCGCAGACGATTTTCCAGAAAATACGGCGGCACGAATACTTGCAACGCCGAAGAACAGGCAATGCCCAAGATTAAAAAAGAAAAAGCCTGCAGCACCGTAGCCAGCCAAAGCGCCGAAACCACATGCCAAGTGGCCGCCGTGGAAGCTTGCGAATGACATATGATCGTATACCCGGCCGCAAACGCAATAAAGCCCGCTGTAATCAGGCGTGCCGTTCGCGTATGTCGCACCGTCACTTCATGTGCCACCGTACGGGCATCCGTCAGGGACGAAGCCGTAATAAAACGAGCCTGCGGACAAAGTCGTTGCAACTGCCGTTTTACCTGCATTTCCGCCAAGGCATCGGCATGCGCCTCTTCTCCCGGCAACCGATCCAACAGAATAATCGTATCGGCATGTGACAACTGGGTATATACAGCATTGCCCGTTTTTCCCAACAGCTGCCGGCAATACGGGACCGTCGTCACAAAAAACACTTTTTTTAGTCGGAACACCTGATTCAACGAGGTTTCCAAAAATAATTTTTCCAATACTGCAAAGGGAACCATGCCGTTGGCTTCAAGCCACAATTCGCGAATCCCCTTGCCCTGCACCTGCCGCAATAAAGAATCCGCCACTTGTGCCGCATTGGTTTCCGTCACCGGCGGCAACGTATACACCGGCGTCGAAGCCGGGGTCATGCCTTCTTCCATGGCCGCCCGTCCTACAACTCCCGAGCGATGCGAAAGTATATGATTAAGCACCGTCGTCTTACCGGTACTTAAAAATCCGGTAACCACATACACCGGAATGGGCTCAATAATTCGACTCATACTTCCTCCCATAACGCACGCCACCGTTTTTCTTGTAACGACGTGCCGATACATGTCAACGAACGCCCCGGCACCGTACTGTCCGCACAGGTCAACGCGCCGCCGTTATATTGCACCTGTATATATCCTGACGGGGTCGGCAAAATCCCTTTTACGCGCACCAATGCGGCACCTTCCAGCGAAATCCCCGCCCGGATCACCTGTTGCCAGGCCGCCGCCGACCGCGGTTCTTTCGCGTATAGCGTACACGTCACAAAAGGAGCCGCATGATCATGAGCATGGTCCTGATCGCAAGACGGTTCTTGCACAGGCGAACCGGACAATTCAATGCCGGCGGAAGCCGAAAATACAAGGTCTCCTAACGGCAACTTCTCCCACGGTTCGGCATATATACGACAGGTCGGATTGTACGTCCGTACTGCCGCCTCGGCCGCCGTTACGGCCTGCGGATTTTCATCTACATGGCTGAGGAACACGACTTGACTGTGAGAAATTTGATCCTTATAAAACTCGCCGAAATTGCGCAAATACAACGCACACCGTTGTACATCCACCACCGTCACACACTGACGCAGCGAAAGTTTATCCGCCAATTCCGCACTCTGACAAGCGGCAATAATATCCGATAATTTTCCCACACCGGACGGTTCAATAAGAATCAAATCCACGTCCCGCCCGCGCAAAGCCGCTTGCAAGGACTGCTTAAAATCTCCCGCCAATGTACAGCAAATACACCCCGACGTCAATTCTTGCACCTGCACGCCTGCCGACTGTAACACTTGCGCATCAAAACTCACTTCACCGAAATCATTTTCTATAATCATGACCCGTGCTTTTCCCGCCATTTGTGCCAACAAATGACGAATACACGTAGTTTTTCCGGCTCCTAAAAAACCGGAAATAATATATACAGGTATCTGCATAAAAAAGCCCCCTTACTTCCTATGTCGACTCATTGTAGCACACCTATATAAAACAATGCAACGGTTCTCTCAAAACGCCTTGTACTCGGGACTCATTTCCCGAAAAAAATGAAAAAAAAGAGACCACCGTAGTGATCTCTTTCCTCTTACTCGTGTATCTTAGAATACAAATACGAGCTGTGCTTTGGTCTGTTCGCCCAATTTTGTTTTCACAACTGCATTTTCTTCTTTCTTTACTTTCGAAGCAAAGGATTGTTTGAACTGAAGTTTGGCGTTCTTGGCAAAGGTGTAGTCTACACCGATCCCCCAAGATTTAACGTTGCTCTTCAAATTGCCGCCTCTCCAGGTACCGCCGTTTACAAAATCAAACTTGTCGGCATTCAAGTAATCTACCCATACATCCCAAGATTTCGGCGTCGCAAAATCCGCTTTGCCGTACGTTACCTTACCGTACCAGGAAGCCGGTTTAGAAGTCGTTACCTTATTTTCCGTGTCATATACCTTATATTTTTCGTAGCTTACTAACGCCTTTACTTGATCGGCTACTTTCGCCTGTACGGAAGCCCCGTATGCATGTGTACTCGTATTCGCTGCGCCCGTTACCACATTGGCAAAGTAAGCACCTACCGTGGCATAATCGCAAACTGCCGCCTGCGCTTGCACATACCCCACTTTATAGGATGCATCCGCTTTTAATTTCGCATAGCCGCCCTGCACACTGACTTTGTCCGCAGCCACTTGTGCTTCTACACCGTCTACTACATCGTCATAAATATAGCCCTGTCCCAAGGTCAAATCATGACGACCGGCCAATACGCTGACCTGATCGGCAACCTTGGCCTGTACATTGGCCACATTTACATGGGCATATGCAGAGTTAGCTTCATGGACATCATTAAATTGCCCCTTATATTTGAAGCCGATGTTCGCTTTTACATTTTTACTTACCTTTGCCGTAGCTTTAAGTTGTGCTGTATACGAATAGGAGTCATCTCCCGTAACGGCGCCGGATTTATAGGCATCAGCATCCGCCTTCAAGGTTCCATACGTATTATCTTTAGTATACTTTTTATCTTTGTTTTCTTTTACGGTTTCCCCGGACTGCCAGTTAGCCGGTTTCATCGTGTAGTTTTGCGTTTTATCAACTGCTACATCCTTATAATTGGCTACATCATAGTCTCTGGTAGATGCCGCTTTATGATTGTAATCCACCTTGAACGTACCGGAGAATTTCACCGTGCCGACTTGATCTTCCAAGTTGGCAACACGTACGCCCAAGTTATTCAATTCGCCGGCAAATTCATTGGCCAATTTGTTAATGACCGCCCGTTGCTGTGCATTGGCACGATCGGCATGTGCCATAGCTTTAGCCGTAATTTCCGCCGCTTCATAGCGGGTAATGTTGCGGTTCCCTTGGAAATGCGTGCCGTCCACACCCTGAAGAATACCGGAGTTAGCCAAGGTAACAACCGATTTGTACGCCCAGCTGTCTGCCGGTACATCGGCAAACGGATTGGCTGCAAAGGCGCAAGTGGCGCCTACCGCCATGGTGGCCGCGAGAGCGGCGAGAATCTTTGTCTTTTTCATACTGCATGACCTCTTTTCCCAAAATACTGAAACTGATTTTAGGAACGCTGAAATCGCTTTATCGCCCCGCCTGTCTCCAAGTTGTCCTTGTTGCCTTGCAGATGCCGTGTCGACGCTGTCGATTGCCGCTGTTCCCGAATGATTCCCATACTTTATGGGAATCTTGTTGTCGTTGTATCATTTTATACATCATTTTGTCAATAAAATACTAAACCTCCATGTTTTAAGCCGTTTTTCTACGTTTTTATTAATATTTATCAATACTGTTTGTTGAATAGTCTTCCTTCCCCATCTTTTATAATAAAAAAAGGAATCACCGCCGTGATTCCTTTTCCGCCTGTCGTTTAGAACAAAAATTCAAGTTGCACCTTGGTCTGTTCGCCTACTTTCGTTTTAACCGCTGCATGCGGTTCGTACTTCAATTTCGAAGCAAACGATTGTTTAAACTGAACTTTGGCATTTTTGGCAAAAATATAATCCGCACCGATCCCCCAAGATATAATATTATCCGCCAAATCGCCTTCCCTCCAAGTACCGCCATTTACGCCGCCGGTTTCAACACTGAAGGCAAACGAATCAGCATTCAAATAATCTACCCAGACATCCCAAGATTTCGGCGTAGCAAAATCCGCTTTGCCGTATGTTACCTTACCATACCGGGCAACCGAATTGTCACGCGCTTGTTTAGCTGTGCTGTCATATGCTCTAAATTTTTCATAACTTGCCAGCGCCTGCACCTGCTTGCCTACGTTCGCCTGTACGAAAGCGCCGTACACCTGGGTGGAGGCATCCTTCGGTTCATTGGGTACCACTACATGTCCATAGTACGCGCCTATGCCGGCAACATCGCTCACCGCCGCCCGGGCTTGTACATACCCTACTTTATAGTCTGTAAAATCTTTTGCCTTTAATTTCGCATAGCCGGCCTGCACACTGACTTTGTCCGCAGCCACTTGTGCTTCTACACCGTCCACTACATTATCATAAATATACCCCTGTCCCAAGGTCAACGTATGACGACCGGCCAATACGCTGACCCGATCGGCAACCTTGGCCTGTACATTGGCCACATTTACATGAGCATAAGCCTTGTCGGCGCCGGCGGCGTCATTGAATGTCCCTTTATATTTGAACCCAATGTTCGCTTTTACGTTTTTACTTACCTTTGCCGTAGCCGTAAGTTGTGCCGTATACGAATACGAAGCATCTCCCGTAACGGCGGCCTTTTTAGCCGTCTCAATATATTCGCCGGCATTTTTCTTCACCTCACCGTACGTACCTTCGTTACTATACTTCTGTTCTTTATCTGCACTTACGGTTTCCCCGGACTGCCAGTCAGCCGGCTGCATCGCGTGGTCATGAGTGTTATTCTTAATATCATCTTTTATGCCTTTATAATTGGCTACATCATAGTCTCTAGTAGATGCCGCTTTATGATTATAATCCACCTTGAACGTACCGGAGAATTTCACCGTGCCGACTTGATCTTCCAAGTTGGCAACACGTACGCCCAAGTTGTTCAATTCGCCGGCAAATTCATGGGCCAATTTATTAATGATCGCCCGTTGCTGTGCATTGGCCCGATCGGCATGTGCCATGGCTTTAGCCGTAATTTCCGCCGCTTCATAGCGAGTAATGTTGCGGTTACCTTGAAAATGCGTGCCGTCCACGCCCTGAAGAATCCCGGAGTTAGCCAAGGTAACTACCGATTTGTACGCCCAGCTGTCTGCCGGTACATCGGCGAACGGATTGGCTGCAAAGGCGCAAGTGGCGCCTACCGCCATGGTGGCCGCGAGAGCGGCGAGAATCTTTGTCTTTTTCATACTGTATACCTCTTTTCCCAAAATACTGAAATGTTTTCAGGAATAAAAAATAAGTGCGGTGACACATCCCGTCTCCAAGTTTGCCTCGTTGCCTTGCAGAGCCTTATGTCGCTACACGTACTTCCTATATTCCCGCATGATTCCGATTGTTTATCAAAATCATGTGGTCATTCTATCATTTTATACATATTTTTGTCAATAAAATGCTTGTTATATGTGTTTTAAGCCTTTTTTCTATGTATTTATTAATATTTATCACTTTTTTTATGGTAAGTTATCATTTTATACAAAAAAAAGGAATCACTGTCGTGATTCCTTTTTTGGTATCGTTTAGAATACAAATACGAGTTGTGCTTTTGTGGTTTCAGCAAATTTAACTTTTGCTCCCTGTACGGGTTCCGTTTTCTTCTTAGAAGCCAACGTCTGTTTTATTTCCAACTTAGCATTCTTGGCAAATACATAATCTACCCCGATCCCCCAAGAAGTAGACGCATTATTTTTTAAATTATAAATACGCCAATCTCCCGAAACAGGAATGCTGAATTTATCCGTATTCAAATAATCTACCCAAATATCCCAAGATTTCGGCGTGGCAAAATCCGCATTTCCGTACATTACCTTGCCGTACCGGACAGCAGCGCTATCCGTCGTTTTCTTATTGTTCGTATCATATACATGATACTTTTCATAGCTTACCAACGCTTGTACCTTATCGCTTACCTTCGCCTGTAAAGAAGCGCCGTACACCTGAGTGGAGATCTCCTTCGAGGCACCGGGTACCACTACATGTCCATAGTAAGCGCCTACAGCGGCACGATCACAGACCGTCGCCTTAGCTTGTACATAGGCCAGTTTATAATTCTTTGCTTCTTTTAACTTGGCATAGCCGGCACTGAAATCCGCTGTTTTGCCGGCATACTGTACTGCCGCACCTTCCGCCACGTCATCATAAATATAGCCCTGTCCCAAGGTCAACTCATGCCGCCCTGCCAATACGCTCACCCGATCAGTTACGGCAGCTTGTACATTAGCCACATTTACATAGGCATGAGAAGCTTCCGCCTGCTCGCTGTTTTTAAACTCATCCGTATACTTAAAACCGAAAGCCGCCTGAATCTTATCGCTTACTTTTGCCGTCGCTTGTAACTTAGCTTCATACGAATACGAAGCGTCTCCCTGTACTGCCGTGTTTTTGTCTCTCTTCTTTTCCACATTATCTGTGGCGCGTCTTACAGAAGCTGCATATTTCGGATCGGTTAACGTGTCTTTTTTTGCATAAATATCTTGCACACTCATCCATTTTTCCGACTCTTTCGGTGCAGCGGCAGGTTTTTTGTAATTATTTATATCCAATTCGGTCGTATTCGCCCCATGATGAATATAAGTACCTTTAAAACCTCCGGAGAATTTCACCGTGCCGACTTGGTCTTCCAAATTGGCAACACGTACGCCCAAGGTATTCAATTCGCCGGCAAATTCATTGGCCAATTTATTAATGATCGCCCGTTGCTGTGCATTGGCCCGATCGGCATGTGCCATGGCTTTAGCCGTAATTTCCGCCGCTTCATAGCGAGTAATGTTGCGGTTACCTTGAAAATGCGTGCCGTCCACGCCCTGAAGAATCCCGGAGTTAGCCAAGGTGACTACCGATTGGTACGCCCAGCTGTCTGCCGGTACATCGGCGAACGGATTGGCTGCAAATGCGCAAGTGGCGCCTACCGCCATGGTGGCCGCGAGAGCGGCGAGAATCTTTGTCTTTTTCATACTGTATACCTCTTTTCCCAAAATACTGCAATGTTTTCAGGAATAAAAAATAAGTGCGGTGACACATCCCGTCTCCAAGTTTGCCTCGTTGCCTTGCAGAGTCTTATGCCGCTACACGTACTTTCTATATTCCCGCATGATTCCGATTGTTTATCAAAATCATGTGGCCATTCTATCACTTTATACATATTTTTGTCAATAAAATACTTTGTTTATATATTTAAAGCCTTTTTTCTGTGTTTTTATTAATATTTATCAATATTGTTATTAATAGTTATCATTTTATACAAAAAAAAGGAATCACTGTCGTGATTCCTTTTTTGTACACCTTAAAATACAAATACAACTTGCGCTTTTGTCTGTTCCCCCAACTTGGTATTTATAACCTTTATATCGGACTTTTTCTTCGATGCAAAACTTTGTTGTAATTGGAATTTGGCATGTTTAGCGAACACATACTCTACACCTGCACCCCAAGATTTCACATCTTTTTGTAAGTTACCGCTTCTCCAGGTGGCGCCGTTTACCATAGCGAAATCATCCGCCTGCAAATAATCCACCCAAATATCCCAAGATTTCGGCGTGGCAAAATCCGCATTTCCATACGTTACCTTGCCATACCAGGAAGCCGGTTTAGACTTCGTTTCATGTGTGTCCGTTTTATATTCCTTATACTTTTCATAGCTTACTAACGCCTTTACTTGATCAGACACTTTCGCCTGTACGGAAGCCCCGTATACCTGCGTACGCAAATTCGGTTCACCCGTCATGACCTTTCCGAAATAAGCGCCTACAGCAACCCGATCACAGACCGCCGCCTTGGCTTGTACATACCCTACTTTATATGTCGGATAATCAGCTTTTAATTTGGCATAGCCTGCGCTGAGCTCTACTTTTTTACCGCCATACTGTACTTCCGCACCGTCTACCGTATCATCATAAATATAGCCCTGTCCCAAGGTCAGGTTATACCGACCTGCCAAGACACTGACCCGATCGGCAACCTCGGTCTGTACATTGGCCACGTTTACATGAGCATAAGCCTTATCGGCGTCGCCGTTTTTGACGAATTCACCTTTATATTTAAAGCCGACAACCGCTTTTGTCTTATCACTTACTTTTGCCGTCGCCGTAAGTTGTGCCGTATACGAATACGAGTCATCTCCCGTTATTTTCTTCACTGCAGCATCACGACTATTGGCAGCTGCCGCGGCTCGCGTCACCGAAGTCCGTTCAAGCAAATTCGGTTGCGGAATGTCGGCGGCGGCTTTCCATACGGGAGTCTTCTTTACTTTTTTTGCTACGAGGAACGTTTGATAGTTAGCTGTATCAATTTCTGTTTTTTGTGCACCTTTGTAATTATACTCCGCCTTGAAGGTACCGGAGAATTTCACCGTGCCGACTTGGTCTTCCAAATTGGCGACACGTACGCCCAAGTTGTTCAATTCGCCGGCAAATTCATGGGCCAATTTGTTAATAACCGCCCGTTGCTGTGCATTGGCCCGATCAGCATGTGCCATGGCTTTAGCCGTAATTTCCGCCGCTTCATAGCGAGTAATGTTGCGGTTACCTTGGAAATGCGTGCCGTCCACGCCCTGAAGAATCCCGGAGTTAGCCAACGTAACTACCGATTTGTACGCCCAGCTGTCTGTCGGTACATCGGCGAACGGATTGGCTGCAAAAGCGCAGGTGGCGCCTACCGCCATGGTGGCCGCGAGAGCGGCGAGAATTTTTACCTTTTTCATACTACATGACCTCTTTTCCCAAAATACTGTTACTACTTTCGAAAAGCACCGGCGACGCAGTATACATTTGCGCTGCAAGGTTCTCTGTTATCCTGCCGCTACACATACCCACGCCGAACGGCTTTTCTTATGAACTTTGGCTGTCGCAAAATTCCTAGTTGTATAGTATCACTTTATACATTTTTATGTCAATATTATTCCATTTATGCAAGTAATTATCGTTTTTATCGTTTATAGCAATAATTATATACATTTACTCATCATTATTTATATTCAAACCAACTGCTTAGTGCTCCGGAATAAAAAAAACATAACTATATACTCCCTTTTACGGGTTTTAACGAAAACCATTTGACAAAATCCGCCAAGCACGGTATAATTCATTTTGTTGGCGGGGCATAGCGCAGTTTGGCAGCGCACCTGGCTTGGGACCAGGGGGTCGCAGGTTCAAATCCTGCTGCTCCGACCACACGAGAAATGCGGGTGTAGCTCAATGGTAGAGCGCCAGCCTTCCAAGCTGGTTACGTGGGTTCGATTCCCATCACCCGCTCCATTTATTATGACTCAGTAGCTCAGCTGGATAGAGCAACAGCCTTCTAAGCTGTGGGTCTAGAGTTCGAATCTCTACTGGGTCACCAACTATAACCTCGTTCACTGAACGAGGTTTTTTTATGATTCCCGCCTTTTAAATACAAATAAGCCGGTATACGACTATCCTGTCCGTATACCAGCTTATTTGTATTTTCTTTTGCTATGCGTAAAAGCTTACCGCACTGTCCGCACAGCGACTTATTCCAAAATATACACGGGCACGCTGCGCCGCCCGAAGCTCATACAAGAATTATAATCTTCCATACATAAATCAATACGATTCCCTAATATGGCTCCGCCCGTATCTTCTGCAACAGCCACGCCATAACCGGGAATATACACTTTGGTTCCCAACGGGATAACCCGCGGATCTACCGCAACAACACCGCGACGGGCGCGGGTTCCCATACGCGTTAACCCTTTGCCGTTGCCGTCTGTCGGCAAATATGCCGTTGCCTGCATGGAAATCACTTGCTTATACCGCGATAATGAGCCTGTATTAATCACTTGTTTCGTCCCTACATGACGAATAAGCGGCTTCATTTCCGTAAGTAATTTCGTCGATACCGGTTCTTGTGAAACAACCTTTCCTTCCATGGTCACAATTTTAACCGTTACCCGTTTACTGCCATTTTGGCCTTGTTGTACAATTTTTTCCTGTCCCTTGGGCAGGCTTTCATCAGGAATACTTTCAATAGCATACGGAAGTACTTGATCTTCCGTCAATGTTTTTTCGGTGAACGTACCGATCGTAATGGTCATCCCCTTGACTACCGGTCGGTCCGGATTGCCGAAGGGGCGGTAGCGATCACGGCTATACCCATATTGGCTTGCCGCATCCCACGCCGTTTGCTTGGCGGTCATGACGGTTCGTTTCACCCCGTTACAGACCAGGGTGACAGGAACGGCACGTCGCAATACTACGGTAGAACCGTCCTTTAATGCCGACGTCGACATGACCAATTCATCATATGGCCCTACGTTAATTTTTTGCTCACGCATAAGTGCGTCTTTATTAATTGCATGCGTATATACAGTCTGACTGACACCATCGGCTTCGATAACCACGGTTTTTCCTTTTTCCGCAAAACCGGCCAACGAAACAACTAAAATCAAAGCGATAATGGTAGCATACATACGAGTTACGGGCCCTTGACAGCGTTTGTTCATCAAATCCCTCCTAACTGACGCATATTCTACCAAAGGCGGACACGAGTGTCAATTATTATGAGTTTACAATAAAGCCAAAAATACGTATTATGCGTATTTGTAATAGAATTGTAAACATATGTCCGACTTTTAAAACACCAGATACCGTGCCGTATGCAATAATTATGATAACAAAAAATATTTTTCCCACTTTGTTTTTAAATTTATTTTAAATTTATATTTTTATATCTATTTTCATTCGTTTTACAGGTTATATTTCTTCATCTTCTCCCACTTATATTTTCTCCATATAAAAAATATATAAAAAAATTTATAAAATCGGCATTTATTTGTCTTTTTACAGTAGACAGTATACATATTATACTTATTTTCACCTTGCCATTCTTATTTACAAAAATTTTCCCGCATCTCTATAATATTTTCCCTATATATACTGATTTTTTCGCTTATACACGCCAATTGTAAAAAAAGATATTCCCGACCTTTTTCTCTGTATACATAAAAAAAGAAGAGAAAAACTTTTTTTCTCTTCTCAATCAATAGGAAAAACATTTGTCATATAAAACAACCTATAAAAAGGGACCGATATACATGTCGGAGTAAGAACCGGCAGACATACTTCCCATCTTTTCTTACCCTGAAAAACGACTTATGTTTCGCTCCCGACATATAGAACCGACTTTTTTAATCCCCTACGTGCCGCCATAATTCGGGATGTCGAATAATCCATGCAGTAAATTCGCACCACGCCGCTCTTTCATTAGAAAAACATGTAGTTCCCTGCTGTATTTCCGGTCTATACGTATCCAGCGCTTCCGCCACTTCATCCCCGTAATACCCTACCCGCTCTTGCGTCAACCAATGGAAGGGAGTAACGACTCGATCCAAGCAGTCGAAAAAGGAAGGAACTAATGAATAATACGAAAAGCCCTTCGGCGCAATCGCTTCCAGAACGGTTGGCATAATATTCATATGCCCGCCAATGTGCAGTTGCGGAAACATGGAACGTTGTAAGTCCGGATGGTGCATCGCAAAGGAGGTACAATATTTTTCACGTACACTCGGCTCTTTTTCCGAATACATTTGTGTGTGAAAGGGAATAATCAACCGCGAATGATCGCCTGTAACCAAAATAAAACTGTCCGGATCCAATGCCTGTACTTTACGAATAAACTCACTCATGTAATAATCCGCATACCAATACATGCCTAAATTATTGAGTAACTTGCGGTTTTTACGTATGTCCGGAGTTAAGTCCGGCATAATACGGTCCGGATCAAAGCCGTACTTCTCTACCGGTATCGTATACGGAGGATGGTTGGAAGTGGTATAAATAAGATGAAACATAGGTTCATCCGCCGGCAATGCACATAATTCTTTATATAATCCTTCAAAAAATATGTGATCGTAAATGCCCAGCCACGTAGTCGGCGAGTGAGGCGGACAAAATTCCGGCGCCCCTTTGCAAATATCAAATCCCTGTGCCTTACCGAATCGTCCCAAACTGGCCCATGCCGTATTACCGCCATACCAATATGCCGTAGTATAACCCAATTTTTTTACCTGCCCCGCGAAAGCCGTAGGCAATTGCTGTTGTTGAAAAGCCGGCATTTCATTAATTTCAAAATTGGCATCAAATATACCGGAAAACAAACTCGCCAAAGACGGTTGGGAAATCATCCCGGCCGATAAAAAATTCGGTATAGAAAACGTATGTGCCGAGGCTCGAAATTTCTTTCCTTCTTCCACTAAATGCAACGCTTGATAGTGGTCATCAAAAGGCACTTGTGTATAACTTTCACCGACAATAAAATAAATATGTTTCGGTTTACGTATACGGGGTCCCTCGGCTTGCCGCAAAAACGGACGCCATATATCCTTCGTCTCCCGTACCCGCACAACAGGAGCCATGATTTTCACGGCTTCTTCTTCCGAATGGTTTAGAATACGCTGTTCCTGTTGTTTCAATACTAATTCAATGGCGATGCAGTCATCGACCACCGCTTTAGAAAAAAATATATCGTTCTTCAAAATAGTCGGCATGTTATTGCGTGACGGTTTAAATAAATGAGATAAATGCCCGCCATACCGTATATAGTAAAACAAAAGAACGGCAATGACAAAAAAGGCCGTATTTACCGCATAGGACATGCCGGGCATGAACCATTGCGGATACGGAAAAACAGGCGTTTGTAAAAGAAAATGTGTAAAACCTGCCGTAACGCCTAAATACGGAATTAATCCCAATACCATCCAACCGCCGTGATATTGAAAAAAGAAGATATCAAAAAAATTTCCCTTATCCGCATGTTTTCCCAACAACATAGTTTGGTTGTAAATATCATGAAACTCTCCGTAAAATATCATCTTTCCCATAAATACAACATACAGGCAAAGTGCATATACGGCAACCAACAGTATGCGTAATATACCGGCATACATCCTATATTCGGAAAAGAAGACGCCGGGAAGGGTAATGAAAACCAAAGACACTAAATACACATACGCATGAAAGTCCAAGCCCCATAAAAAGCCGAACCGTAAACATTCCCGAACTTTTTTCCCGTACTCTCCGCTGTCCCGCTGCGGACCATATATTTTTATAAAGGCCAGTCTGAACAATAAACAAATAATAGACGGAATAATAATTAATTTTAAATCTTGCTGTGCCCCTAAAAAAAATACTTCAAACATTACTCTTTCGTTCCCTTCTTTTCCCTTTTGTCGTTTTCCCCTATCTCGCCATTACACGTACAGATACCTCCCCTACACGCTTTATGGACTAAAAACAATACGCCGTATACGATATTATGATTATCATTCACATTATATACCGGCGCCTCATTTATTCGCAACAAAAATTTCCTGCAGTACCCTTTATAGTCACTAGTTTTCTGTCGTTTTTTCATACTGCCATATACCATATTTTTTCCAGCGGCGCTTTCTGAAATATGTCCGCAGCCGAAAAGACAGGATCATGATTTTTCCCATGCCCCCGATAATCCCCCGCCAATGATGTCGAACACAATACTGCTGAAACCGCTTGACTTTCGATAACCCGTCAGTAGGACACGTTTGAATAAACGCATACACTTCCCGTTCTTTATGCCTGTCTCTTTCCTTCACGCCCGTACAATACAACAAATAATGTAATCCGCACATACTAATCTGTTTTTGACATATCGCCTGCGCTTCTACATAACCTAATTGCTTGCAAAATTGCAATTTCTCCTGCCAAGCAACAAACCCGCTATACATTATATCCAGACGATCTTTAAGATGAATCCCGTTAGACAAACTCTCCGGATTTTCTTTACTGTAACAATAATATGCCGTCGGCACAATACATGCTTTACGAGCACGCAAATATAACTTAGGCATGACAAACGCATCTTCGATTAAATATCCCACAGGAAAACGAATGCCGTCAAATAAGGCCTTTTTTATTAATTTACTGGCAGCCATATTTCCATATCCGCTTAAACTCTGCCGTCGTATAGTTTCAATGTTATTTTCATAAACGGCATCTTTATCGGTAGTAATCATGCGATTATTTTTTACACTTACCGAGTGACCGGTCACAATATCATACGTACCGTTTTCTGAATAAGCCAGCAAGGAAGAAAATTCTTCGGGTAACAAAAAATCATCAGAATCCAATAAATAAATCCATTCCCCATGCGCCATGGATAAACCGGTGTTTCTCGCATCGCTTAATCCCCCGTTCGGTTGATGCCGCACAACAATCCGCTTATCCTGCTGCGCATAGCGATCGCATATTTCACCGCTATGATCGGGAGAACCGTCATCAATAAGAAGGATTTCCCAATGTGTATAGGTTTGCCCCAGCACGCTTTGCAAGCACCGATCCAAAAATTGTTCCGTTTTATATACAGGAATAATGACGGAAATTAACGGGTTATATGTCATAAGTACCATTCTCCTTGTCTTAAAAAGTTCTTCTACAAGCACCATTTTTTGCCTGCACGCCAAATATCATCCGCTTTAAAGGCCTGTTCATGACTGACCGTTACGGCACGATAAAAAGATTTCGGCGCCCATCGTCGCAAACGATACGGCTCATTTCGATAAACCACAAAAACCAACGGCACATTTACGGTTAACGCCAAATGCGCCGTCCCTGTATCCGCACTGATCAAAAGCCGAGAAGCGGCTAATAAGGCCGCTAATTGCGGAATCGTCGTGCGATTGGAAAAATTACGCAGAATGTTTCCGGTTTCCGGCGGTAAGGCGTCATAATAGCGAGTCGCCGCTATACCGCAGCCCACCATTCCCGGCGTATACCCTGCACGGTCTATTTGCTGTGCCAAGGCCGCAACCAGCGACAAAGAGAAATCTTTTTTCTTATTTTTCGTCAACGGATTAATGAGCACCAACGGACGCCCTTCATGTTGTAACAGCTTCTTCACATATGCCATCGCTTCGTCCGGTATATGATAGCGTATTTTCATGCTTTCCATAGGCATATGGGAATACAATTCACTTAAATACGCCATCTTATCTTGCACGTGTACCCAATGTTTAAAATCAATGGCCCCGTTAGTTAAAAAAAAACGTTGCCACAAGGCACCCGGCTCGGCATATATCTTCTTGGCCCCCCAGAACTTCGCCGCCAGGGCCCCGAAAAAATTTTTCCACATAATAAACGCCGCATCAAACACATACCGCCGCTCATATTTTTTCAAAAATGTATATTTGCTCCATACACTTCGGTCGCTTCCCTTTTTATCCAGCGGCCACACCTCATCTACTCCGTTCAGGTAGCGCGCCGCATCGGCAAACGGCTTATTGACGACAAACACAATATAGCATTGAGGATACATGCGTTTTAAATTCATACATAACGCGCCGGTCATTAACGTATCCCCGAAATAAGCGGCGGAAAAAATCAAAAAATGTTTCATTCTCCTCTCTCCTGTTGGATAATCGCATAATTTATACCGATTTATACCGTATATTTATTTATTATACAACCGAACACCTATATTGACAACAAATTGCAAGAGCTATGACAAGCTATATACCGCTGCAAAAAAAGAACAAGGCATATAGGCCTTGTTCTTTCCCCCTTTTTCAAATTTCACGACGCACATAATGTCCGGGTCGTATTTCTTGTAAGCAGCCGGCCGCGGAAATGTCTTTTCCCCATAAATGAGGCGTCATCGCAATAGATTCTTTATGCGGCTTCGCCGGTAAAATAGAGTCGGACAACAATTGAGTATACACATGGGCGGGATGGGTAAACAGGTCTTCCGTCGGTCCGATTTCCATGATTTTTCCCGCCAACATCACCAAGGTCCGATCACTGATATGACGTACGACCGCCAAATCATGTGCAATAAACAACATGGAAAATTTTTCTTGTTCTTGCAAATCGGCCAGCAGGTTAATAATTTGTGCTTGAATGGAAACATCCAAAGAGGCCACCGGTTCATCGGCAATCAGCAATTGCGGGCGTGTAGCCAACGCTCTGGCAATGGCCGCCCGTTGTCGTTGTCCGCCGGAAAGCTCCGAGGGATACGCATGAACATAGCGATTTTCCAACCCTACCTGCTGCAATAATTCCGCGATCCGCCGGTTGTCCTCTCCTTGCGCTTGTCCGGATAAATATAGAGCTTCTTTTAAACTTTCCCGTACGGACATGCGCGGATCAAACGCGCTGTCCGAATCTTGGAACACCAAATGAATCGCCCGTTGCAAGTTGCGATTACGTTTTCCCGCCGGTATACACTGCCCTTTAAAATACAAGTTCCCCGCCGTAGGCGTGATCATCCCCGCCAACACTCGTGCCAACGTCGATTTACCGCAACCGGATTCCCCGATGATCCCGATCGTTTCCCCTGTCCGGACGGAAAACGACAGATCATCTACCGCTTTTAACAGCCGGCCGGACGGCAGAGTGAAATATTTTTTTATATGTTCTACACGCAATAACGGTTCATTCATCCTTTTTCCTCCCATCGGGACAACGTACTTCTTCCGGCGCTCGCGGATCCAATGTCCAAGTTGCCGCCCGATGCGTGCGCGATAAAGAAAAGAACGGCGGTTCTTCTTCATAATCAATCGCCATAGCCCGCGGATTGCGATTGGCAAACGCGTCTCCCGCCGGCACGTGCAACATATCCGGCGGCATTCCCGGAATGGAACGCAACCGCTTATGCACGCGCGCCGCAGACGGCAATGCCGCCAACAGCCCTTGCGTATACGGATGACGGGGATCGGAAAAAATTTCTTCAGTGGTCCCGATTTCCACTAATTTGCCGGCGTACATAATACCCACACGATCCGCAATGCGAGCCGCCACTCCTAAATCATGGGTCACCAATAAGACGGTCAATCCCGAATTTTTAGCCAAATTTCGCAACAGGTCGATCATTCGCAATTGTACAGTCACATCCAAGGCCGTAGTCGGTTCATCGGCAATCAGCAACCGAGGTTGCGAGGCCAACGCAATGGCCAGAGTAATGCGTTGGCGCTGCCCGCCGGAAAATTCCGCCGGCATCATCGCCAAGCGCTCTTTTCCCTGCTGTATCCCCACCTGTTCCAACAATCCGACCGCCTGCTCGTTCAGTTCTCGAGCGCCTGCCGACGTACGCCTTTTAAGTGCTTCCGCCAATTGCGTACCGATAGAAAGTACCGGATTTAAGGTAGTCAAAGGGTTTTGAAATACCATGCCGACTTCCAACCCCCGTACAGCCTGCATATCCTTTTCCGTGTACTGCGTAATATCGTGACCGCCGATGACAATATGACCGCTTTTAACGACGGCATAACGAGGCAGCAATTTTACAATAGAACGACACAATGCCGATTTTCCGCAACCGGATTCACCGGCTAAGACGACGATTTCTCCTTCCTCTAAAGAAAGAGATACACCGCGCACAGCTTTTACCTCCCCTTGGGGAAGGTAAAAGCTGACTGCGAGGTGCTGTATATCCAAAACCGTATTATTCACTGATATCCCAATTTTCTACATTCCAGAAGATACCTGCCGCATGATGCCCAAGGATACGATCCGTCGTCAATCCCGTCACCTTGTTCGTTGCAACATAATTGCCGTGAATAAACGCAATCATAATAAAGGCAGGATGTGCGCTCCATGCTTTTTGGAATTGAATGTAAGCGTTTTTACGCATGCCCACATCATAGGAATTTCTCCCTGCCGCCAAAGCCGCATCTACCGCACTGTTGCTGTAATCCGTATAATTGGCGCCGGCTCCGGTGTAGAAGAAATTATATAACCCGGCATCAGGATCAAAGGGGGTAGCCTGTCCGATAAGGCAGCACTGCATCGTTTTCCAATTAAATTTAGGCACTACATTAACTTTCATATCTACGCCTAATTTTTTAAATTGCGCCGAAGCAATTTTGGCCATATCCACCCGTTCTTCTTCAAAATCGCGGGCATCTACGCTGAAGGAAAGTTTTTCGCCGTTCTTTTCATAAATACCGTCACTTCCCAATTTCCAGCCCAAAGCCGCCATCCGTTGTTTAAAAAGTGTCGGATTATAGTCCATATGATCCATCGTCGGATCGTTATACACGGCATTTAATTGAATGGGGCTGTATGCCGCTTCCCCTTCGCCGTTCAAAACGCCGGCAATAATAGCTTTTTTATCCAACGCATATCCCAATACCGGAATCAAAGCCTGATGTTCGGGATTTTGCCAGTAAGGGTTTTTGAAATTAGGTCCGATAGCGCGGAAATCGGCAGTTTGGCAATCATATACCTTAAAATGATTGTTGTTCCGGAACGTCGCCGCATCTTTGGCATTCAACAACGCCACATCGGCACCGCCCGATTTCAACTGTGCCGCTTTGGCCGTTTCATCCGGAATAATCTTGAATATTAACCGATCAATCTTCGGTATGGTACCATAATATTTATCGTTTTTCTGAAGAATAATCGATTGTCCCTTATCCCAGCTGACAAATTTATACCGTCCGGTTCCGATCGGCTTCTGATTGAACGGATCCGTCATAATATCTTTCCCTTCCAAGCAATGTTTAGGCAAAATACCGATCGTCAAATAGTCCAACATAGCCGCACTGGGTTTGGACAATTCTACTTTTACCGTCTGCGGATCGACAACATCGACAGCCTTGATTTCTTTATAGTTGTCACTGATTTCATCATCAATATCTTTATTAAGACGCAAGGTATCCAAGGTAAACTTGACATCATCCGCCGTAAACGGTTGTCCGTCATGCCACGTTACATTCTTCCGTAAATGGAAGGTATACGTCAACGTATTTTTGTCAAAGTCATACGACGTAGCCAAATCCGGAACAGGTTTATTCTGCCCGTCATATTTCATTAATCCGGAAAAAATCAAACTCGGCAATTCATCATGTGTATTTAAGATAGAATTGAGAGTCTTATAATCCGGGCCGGCAAACGTCAACGTTTTTCCGGCATTGCCTCCCTGCGAACCGCAACCGGCAAAGGCAAACATGCACATCACAGCCATAATAAATGCGGTGATGTACGATAAAATACTTCGCTTTTTCTTCATAACTTACCTCCTGTATAAAAAATTTATAAATTACTGCTGCCGCGATTTATTTCACGACGCAGGTGATGCCCGATATGGGTAATACATAATAAGGTAATAATAAGAAAACACCCCGGAATAATAATAATCCACCAGGAGTCGGTCATTAACGCCCGCGTGGACAGCGCCAACATGGTCCCCCACGACGTAACTTCCGTGGGCAGGCCGATGCCGAGAAAACTCAACGTCGCTTCCATGGTCATAGAAATTCCGATGGATGACACCAGCATAAACAACACCGGCGAAATGAAATTCGGCAATAAATGGTGCCGCAATATATAAAAGAAACCGCCTCCCATAGCGCGTGCCGCCAAAACATATTCGCTGCCGCGAATTTGCCGTACTTCGCTACGCACAATACGGGCCAAGTTCATCCACGTCGTCACGCCGATAACCAAGGAAATGGAAATGACATGTGCTTGACCGATGCAGGCTAAAAGCAATAACTGCAATAATAAATACGGAATGCTGCACAAAATTTCCGCAATGCGCATCAACGCACTATCCAACCAATCCGGTGCCGTACCGCTTACGCAGCCGTACACCATGCCGATGCCGGAAGATACGACGGTAGCTAACACGCCGATCACCAAGGATAATCGACCGCCATACCAAAGAACGGAAAAAATATCTCTTCCCAACATATCCGTACCGAAATAAAACTCATGGTTCGGAGGTTCATTAAGATGCTGTAAATAAAACGCCTCCGGATCATGATTGGCAATGCAGGGAGCCAAGATACAGCCGAGAACGACCAGCAGCAAAATGACCGCGGAAACCCGCGGTATATCCGCGATAACCTGTCGCCACGGGGATACGGGGATGACGTCCGGTTCTTTCCGCCTCCCCGCACCTACGACGGTAAATGCCCGTTCGTTTTTGTCCATGCCGTACCTCCTTCCGTTTTCATCCGTTTGTCCAACCGGGCGCTCACGGCTTGTGCCGCCAAACCGGCGGCAATGACCACGGCACCGGTCAGCAGGACCACGAGCATCAACACATTATAATCATGATACTTTGCACTTTCCACCGCTAAATTTCCCAAACCGGGATAGGCGAAAACGGCTTCCACCACATACGTACCGCCGACAATATGATTTACGCCGATAGCCATGACACTGAAAATCGTCGGCGCCACATTACGTAAACAATGGGAAAGAACAATTTTCAACCGTCCCAACCCTTTCATTTTAGCCAATAAAACGTAATCTTTTCGTGTTTCATCCAATAATTTATTCCGAATCATATAGGCGTAATACCATACATGGCTAATTAACATGACTATCACCGGCAGAACAATATGTTCCGCTCGACTACCCCAATTTCCGGCTTCCCCCGGATCATAGGCACCGCTCCCCGGTAACCATCCCAAATTTACATTGAAAATTAAAATTAACAACAAACCCACCCAAAAGGCCGGTAAATAAAACAAAATCGTCCCCGTCTCGGAAAGCAGCGTATCCAACCATCGTCCTTCGTATAATACGCAACATACAGCCACGACAATCGCGGAAATAAAAATTAAAATATACGAAACAATCCCTAAAAACAATGTATTTCCTACAAAATCATGAATAACGCGGGACGCCGGCTCACGATACTTCAGCGACATTCCCATTTCGCCGTGCAAGCTTCGATCTACCCATTGAAAATATTGTTTATATACAGGCTGATCCAGTCCCCATCGATGTCTTGCCGCTTCATATTGTGCCGTACTCATTTGATCGACGGCATCTCCGTAATAAGACTGCAACGGATCTCCCGGAGCGTAAGAAGCTGCAAAAAACACAACTCCCGACAACACCGCCAACGATATAAAAAACACAGCAATATTTTTACCTATCGCCTTATAAGGAACTTTCATAAAATCCGCTTCCTTCTCTGTATTCATTGCATGCAACATATAATTATCGAAAATATATTACAAGAAGTATACCGAATATGTCAATATTACAGAATTAAGTATGTTGATAATTTTATCAATATCTTCCAATAAACTATCATTCATCCGGTCGCCCACTGTCTGCCGATACCTTTGCCGATAGGTCATTCACTGTTTCTTCTGTTTATTATCTTGTATAGACAAGATAACTGCTATCGTAAAAAAATACTCTCTATATAAACTTTACACATAGAGTATACATAAACAGCATATTTATTTTTAACGCGTTCTCTATTTGCATGAATAAAAAAAGGACACAGCTGTGTGTCCTTTTTTTATTTCTATGTATGTTGTAATACATATAGTTTATGTCGCCAAAATGCCGCTTCTTCCGGATCCTTAGCGATT
>NZ_AFIJ01000006.1 GCF_000214495.1 Megasphaera lornae
AAAGCCGGAAGAATAGTAACCTGCGCCGTCATTTTCCCGACCCTGTCCCAAGGCCCGGCTTGGCACCGGAAAGCGCCGCCCGTCAATGCCGTAGCTATGATCTTCGGCGGCCTGCTGCCGACCTTCACCTTACGCCTGTGGCGCGCATTTCCCGTATTGGATCAAGCGGGTTGGGCGGCCGTCGCCTTTATCATTATTGTCGGCACGGTCATTTCCTTTTCCTTTTTTATTCAGGGCGTCTGTGATATAGGTCCTTTAAAAGGTACCCTCATGGGTACCTTAGAACCCCTTGTCGCCTCTGCCGTTTCCGCCTGTTGGCTGCACACGTCCTTTCACGCCGTCGAACTCCTCGGCTATGCGCTGATTTTATCCACTGTATTTATTATTATGGTAAAGCCGGAAGAATAGCCGTCGCCATCGGTCGGCACGGTCATAGTACGTATGACAAAAAATTAGTAACACAACGTTAAAAAATCGTGTATAATAACGGGTATACCTTAATGGCAAAAACAATCTACAAGGAGGGTATACTATGTTCATTGATGATGCGCCGGGGCCGGTCTTTCGACCGCCCAGTGAAGCGCGCAGTTTTATTCTTCGTGTAACCATCGGCTGTTCCCATAACCGGTGTACATTCTGTTCTATGTATAAAGACTCGTCCTATCGGATTCGTTCGTTGGCGGAGATTGACGGGATTATTGAACGCGGCGCCCGGGCTATGCCGTATGTACGACGTATTTTTCTGGCCGACGGCGATGCGCTGGTCTTGCCGACGGCAAGTTTGTTGCATATTTTAAAAAAATGTTATGACACCTTTCCGCAGATTACCCGCATAGGCGCCTATGCGACTCCCAATGATATTAATCGTAAAACGCCCGAAGAGTTGCAGGCCTTAAAGGACGCCGGACTGGATATTTTATATATGGGTATAGAAAGCGGCGATGACGTCGTCTTACATCATATCCGCAAAGGTACAACGGGAGAACGCACGATTCGCGCCGGCCGAAAAGCCTTGGCGGCGGGCATGAAATTATCGACCATGATTTTACTCGGTCTGGGCGGCAAAGAACGCACCCGCGAACATGCCTTACATACGGCGCAGGTCATTTCCGCCATTCAACCGACCATGCTCAGCGCTTTATCGTTAATTATTCCCTATGGTTCCCCCCTCTATGAGGAAGTACGGGCCGGCACTTTTACGCCGTTAACGGCACGCGGCTTTTTAGAAGAATTGGCCTGTATTATCCGGGACATAGAAGTAACCCGTCCCTGTATTTTCCGCAGCAACCATGTGTCCAACCTCTTTCCGGTGGGAGGCACGTTGCCACAAGATAAAGAATCTATGCTGCTGAATTTGGAAACCTTTATTCCGCAAGCGGACGATACCTGTCCCTTATTAAATGATAACGGTAATTTTTAAAAAAAGCCGCTCTGCTTTGCAGAGCGGCTTTCGTGTATCTATCCGTCTATCTATCTTCCGTCGCCGTCGCTTGTATAGCCGCCGCCAATCCGGGAAGTTGTCGTTCGGGAATCGAACAAATCCCCAACCGTATCCCGCCATGGACGGGAAGGGCAAAAATACGGCGCGCCTGCAACCGTCGACACACCTGCATCGGCGCGGCATGCGGCAGGGAAATAAAAAATCCCGCCGTATACGGAATCATAGGCAACCCCGTCGCCCGCGCTTCTTTCGTAAACATAGCGGCCCGTCGCATAATGGTATCAAAAAACGCCCGTCGTTCCGCTTCCAATTCGGCGGTCAGCGTCTTATCCCGTCGAATGTTCGTCAGTAACGTCATGGCGGCCCGATTCACATTGGACCACGCCGTACGCGCCGAATATTTTCCCAATTCCCTAAATTCATCAATGACCGCCCGCGAAGACGACAGTCCCACTAAAGCACCCGTCCGTTGTCCGTACAACGTATAGCCTTTGGACATGCTGAAGGCAATCATAATCAACAAATGCTCTCCCGCGCCTTTAAACAGCTCCATAAAGCGACGAACTTCATGCGGTTCGCCGCTGTACGCGATATACGCAATATCCACTACCAGGCTCAGCCGTTTCCCCTTTTTTTCCTCTTCGCCGCACACATCCATCACTGCCCGCCAATCGTCATAAGTCAAGGCAAAGCCCGTAGGATTGTGTGCGGGCGTATTTAAAATAATCACTAAAGAGTCTTGGGTTTGCAACAATTCATGCACTGCTTCGGCAAACGCTTCCTGATGAAACGTGCCGTCCTCCCGTAATAATGTAAAGGTCCGTACTTTTCGTCCCACTTCTTCACAGACACTGTCATATACGGCCCAGCGCCAATCGGCAACCAGAACCCGTTCGCCCCGTTCGGCATAATTGGCGACGGCAATGTGCAGGGCACCCGTACCGCCGGCAGTAGCCACGGTTTCACAATACAGGTCCGGCCGACGGTCCGCAAAAACTTCTTCCTGAACCGCCCGACCGTACGAGTCTAAGCCCAAAGGAGGCGCATAGGCGACAAAATCGCGTATGGGCAATGCCCGATACAGTTTTTCCACTAACGGCAGACAGGCGATTTTGCCGTCTTCCCCGGCATAACACCCGACCGTGGCATTGACCACCCGATCCGCGCCGTACTGTGCCGCGGCCTGTTGTGCTGCCATGCCGATACTGAATACCACATCTTGTAATTTTTTTCCTTCTCTGTCGGCTGCCGCCATCCTCGTTGCCATCCTATCATCCTCATTTCTCTGCACTCTGTCCGCAGGCTTCACGCCATGCGAAAACGCTTACTCCGCCTGCAGGCGGCCCAATACTTGTTGCGCCGCATCCGCCAAGGCCAACCCCAAGGCCGCCCCCGTTCCCTGCCCGTCAAGATGTCCCGTTTCCAAAAACGGCGTTTGCCCCAATTTTTGCATCTGCATACGATGTACGGGCTCGTCATAATGTTCCGAAGGAAACACATACTGCGCCGTTGCCGGACATAAGGCTTGTGCCGTCAACACGGCGGCACCGGTCACGGCCGTATCGAAAAATACGCACCGTTCATGGTAGGCGGCGCCCAAAATAAACCCGGTCATTGCCGCAATATCCGGCGCCCCCGCTTGTTGTAACACGTCTAACGGCGCGGCGGGGGACAAGCGTTTTTGCGCAATACCGGTCAATAAATGACGGGTTTCCGCATCGGTACAGTCCTGAATGCGGGGAGACAAATCCGTGCGACAATATACGGCGGTCATAACCAGTGCCGTTACGAAGGCGCGTTCTCCCAACTGCCCGATTCCCAGTACGTCATATCCTTCCGCCGCCAGCGTATCCGCCAGTTGCACCCCGCTGAACAGAGCATCGAGCATTTCATCTGCCGTCATAGCTGCGCCTTTTTCCCAAAAGCGGGCGCCTTTCATGACCTGCAAATCTTGTACGCCCGGCGATTCCGGTACCGGATCTTCCAGTCCCATTTCCAGCAACAACACGCCGGCACCGACACGATGCGCCACCTGATTAATCGGACCGCAACCGGCGGCGATTTTTTCCGCCGCCGCCTTGCTTTGCCGTCCGTGCGTCTTATTTTCTTTCCCGTCAACGGCATGATCGGCGGCAAAAATCAGTACCGCTTTTTTTAAGGAAGTACGACTTCGGTCTTTAAGAATACCTCCCAATTGCGCCGCCAACGCTGCCAATTTCGGGTCCGTCTGCGGACAATGTCGGCGTAACCGCTCCCGTAACGCCGCGACCGCCCGGGTATCCGTCGGCTTGATTTGTTGTAGTAATGCCGCCAATTCACGATCCATTCCCTTACTCCTTCCCGGATATCTTCTGCAATATTTTTATTATAGCATACTGCCGGCCGTCTGTTATATAGTTCCCCTGTCGTATATTGTATACATACAAAAAAGGATACCGCTCCCTACTACGGTATCCTTTCCGTCACCATGCCTCAAGGCTGCTCTTTACTCTTGTCGGCCAGCTCCGCCAGCGCCTGTTGAAACGCTGCCGCCGCCGATTCGTTTTCTTCTCGCGAAGCCGCGGCGATTTCCCGAGCCCACACCTCCGGCGCCGCCATATCCGCCAACGAACACGGTAAGCCGATCTTTTTATAAAACGCATATAATTGCCTATATACGTCCTCTTGCCGCCGCCGGACGGTCAACAGCAACAAGCCCAGTGCCAGAGCCTCGCCGAAACAGGTGGTTTGCCGAATGCTCGGCACACCCGCTACGACATGATACAGGTCCTGCGCCGAAAATTCCCGCGCCGCCGCCTCGCCGTCGGCAGTACGGCCGAACACGGTCGGCATTCCCGCCTGTATAATAATCTGTATAAACGCCTTTTCCACGGCTGCGGACAAGGTATGATTCTTAAAATCCGTCAACGCCTGTTCCCCGTACTGTAAAAACGAAGTCAGCATTTCATTCCGCAACGCCTGCTGCGATTGCGCCGCCCAAAGGTGTGACAACGCCGTCGCCAGGCCGGCGCGAAAATGTTCCCACGGTGCCGTCATTAAAATCGGCGTGTGCAAAAAGGTGTGCACTGCCGGTCGACGGACCGGAAAATATCCGCCGAACGTACCGTCTTCTTGATATAACGTAGCTACCGCCGTAGCGGCGGCACCCGTAGACGGCGTCGTCGGAAACGCAAAAAAGGGCTTGTGCGTCTTATCCGCCGCCAGCTTGGCCGTATCCAACGCCCGACCGCCGCCGACGCCGAAAATCATCTGTCCCGCCTGAATAAACGGATTCGTCACTAAAGAAGCCACACTTTCCATGGTCGCTTCGCCGCCGTACGGCACGACTTCCAACACGCGAATATCTTGTTGCGCCAAAGCCGGCAATAAATAGGCATGCACCTTTTCCAAGGCCGTAACGCCCCCGATGATCACGGCTTGTTCGCCGAAAAAGCCGGTAACTTCGCCGATGCGATCATAAGCGTCCGTGCCGATAGTAAACGACGGCATATATATGGATTCATGAGAAATAGCCATAATTCTTTCTCCTTCCGGCAATTCCTTTTTTCTTTCTGAAAACAGTCACATTATAGCATGATTTTTTCCCCTTTTCCACCGTATATATGAAATTAATTATTAATGTCGTTCGTTTTCGTGCCAAGTTTCTTGCTAAAAAAGAATGGCTGCAACGGGTTTGCTTTAAAGTTTACCGATATGCATAATTATATGGAATTGCATTTTTCGCATAGTCTTCCATTTCTTTATTTAGTATGCAAAATGGGTTACTTTATTTTATTTGTTTTAAGCACAGTTGCCTTGAAAACTCCATATTTGTTTTATATAATGATTGTGACATATAGGAATAGGCTTTGATTTTGATTATTAATACGTATTTGTTTCACGCCTATTCACTTTATTTAAAGGAGGTTTTTCATATGAACGGGTTGTATCTTGTTATCATTTCAGCCTTAGTGCTCGTGTTGGGCTACCGTTTTTACGGCGCTTTTATTGCCGCCAAAGTTCTTACGGTAAACCAATACAAAGTAACACCCGCATTTCGTTTTGAAGACGGCCACGACTATGTACCGACCAACAAATATGTCGTATTCGGCCATCATTTTGCCGCCATTGCCGGCGCCGGTCCTTTAGTAGGTCCGGTAATCGCCGCGCAATTCGGGTATTTGCCGGGAGCCCTGTGGATTCTCATCGGCGGGGTTTTGGCGGGAGCCGTGCACGACATGGTTATTCTCTTCTGTTCCATGCGGTACGACGGCAAATCCATTGCACAAATCGCCAAGGCGCAGTTGGGCGACAAAGTCGGTCTGGCCACGTCCTTTGCCGTGCTCTTCCTGAACATTCTGGCCATGGCGGGCATGGCGGTGGTTATTGTCAATGCCTTACACGACAGCCCGTGGGGCACATTTACCATCGGCATGACCATTCCTATCGCCATTTTTGTCGGCATTTATTTACAATTTATTCGTCCCGGAAAAATTCAGGAAGCAACCGTCATCGGGGTCATTCTTACCTTATTGGCCGTAGTGGCCGGGCCTGCCGTAGCGGCTTCGCCCGTATTGGCGCCGCTCTTTACCATCAGCGCCCACGGCATCGGCGTAGCCCTCATTATTTACGGGTTCATTGCCGCCGCCCTGCCGGTTTGGCTGCTCCTGGCACCGCGTGATTACTTATCCACGTATATGAAAATCGGTACCATCGGTGCGCTGGCCTTGGGAATTATCATTGTCGGCCCGACGATCCAAATGCCGGCGACTACGCAATTTATTGCCGGCGGCGGTCCCGTTATTACCGGTCCGGTATTACCGTATATTTTCATTACCATCGCCTGCGGCGCCGTATCGGGATTCCATTGCATGATTTCTACGGGGACCACGCCCAAAATGTTGATGAACGAACGTTCCATTTTACCGGTAGGCTACGGCGCCATGCTGACCGAATCCTTTGTCGGCATGATGGCGTTGATCGCCGCTTGTTCCTTGGTTCCCAACGATTATTTCGCCATTAACTCTACGGCCATAAAATTCCAGGCCTTAGGATTACAGGTCGTCGATTTACCGCAACTTTCCGCCATGGTCGGCGAAAACGTCGCTCATCGTCCGGGCGGTGCCGTTTCCCTGGCCGTCGGGATGGCGCATATTTTCTCCCGCCTCCCCGGGTTGGATCACCTCATGAACTATTGGTATCACTTCTGTATCATGTTTGAAGCCCTCTTCATCATGACCATTATTGATGCCGGTACCCGTGTAGGTCGGTATTTGGTGCAGGAATTAATCGGTCGCGTTTGGCCGAAATTCGGCGATACCACCTGGACCCCCGGAAGCATCATCGCCTCGGCGCTGATTTCCGGTGCCTGGGGCTATATCGTCCTCCAAGGAAATCTTTCTACGATTTGGCCCATATTCGGGGTTTCCAACCAATTATTGGCAATCATTACGCTTTCCATTTCGTCCGTAGTCATTTGCAGCATGGGGAAGGCCCGCTATATTTGGGTAACGGCGATTCCGTGGGCGTTCCTGACCGTCATGATTTTCTGGGCGGATTGCCTGAACATGTTTAACATTTATCTCCCGAAAGGGGAATATCTGCTCTTCAGCGTCTCCGCCATTATGGCGCTCCTGGTTATTATTGTCAGTGTCGCTTCCATTCGGAAATGCTTCTATTTAAGCAAAACCGTCCCGGCAAGCTACACCACCACCAAGACGGCGGAAGCGGAAGAACTGAAACATTTGGAAGCGCTCATCGCGCAAGATACGGAAGAAGGACGCGTGGCCAAACGGTTCAAAGAACTGACGTTGTCCCATTAAAATCTCGGTCCGACAAAAAGACTCTCCCTCCTCGGGAGAGTCTTTTTTTGTCGACTCGGAAACTGCGAAACAACCCCGACGGGACACAAAAAAATCGGCATCGATACATACGTATCAATGCCGATTCATCGCCTTATTCCGCCGTATACGGAAGCAAAGCAATAGCTCTGGCCCGTTTAATCGCAATCGTCAATTTCCGTTGATGTTTTGCACATACTCCGGAAATCCGACGCGGTAAAATTTTACCGCGTTCTGTCGTAAAACGACGAAGTTTAGCAGTATCTTTATAGTCGATCAGGTCTACATGATCCACACAGAAATTACATACTTTTCTTCTCGGTTTTCTCGAGCGATCTCTTTTCATATTGATTTCCTCCTTTTTTAATTAAGAAGGGCTGTCTTTGACATTAAAAAGGAATATCCGTATCTTTCGCACTGTTGCCCATAGCACCGAAATTGTCGCCGCCGGCAGGACTGCTTGCAACGCCGCCGTTCCCCCGTCCCAACGGAGAACCGACAAAATCGCAATTCACTTCCGTTACATATCGTTTTTGACCGTCCTGCGTTTCATAAGAACGAGTGGTAATACGGCCTTGCACAAACACACGAGTTCCTTTTGCTAAATTGTTACCGCAGCTTTCCGCCAAAGTACCCCATGCCACACAAGGAATAAAATCAGTCATTTCTTTCTGTTCCCCTGTATCCGACGCTGTATAATACCGCGAGCAAGCCACGGTAAACCGCGTAACCGTTTTCCCGGTTTTTGTGCTGCGAACATCCGGATCTCGAGCAAGATTTCCCAATAATTGTACTGAATTCATACCTTTGCGCCTCCGCTTATTCGTCAATCTTCACAATCAACTGTTTCAAGATTTCATCACGAATTTTCATTACGCGGTCAATTTCTTTGATAATGTCAGGTTCAGCTTCGAAATTAACCAAGACATAGTACCCGTCATTCTGTTTTTTTACAGGATACGCTAAATGTCGTTTGCCCCAAGGTTCTATTTTTTCTACCTTAGCACCGTTTTTCTTCAACAAAGCATCGACAAATTCAATAATCGGTTTCACTGCTTCGTCTTCCAACGGGCGGGCAATAAACATGACTTCGTACTTATTCACGAAATCACCTCCTCTTTCGGACATATGACCCTTCCCTGAGAAGGGTTAGGAGCCTGATATAATTCAAGCTCTATTATTATAGCATTCATTGCCTGTCGTTTCAAGATTTTTTTTGCTTACTTAAAATAGTTGACGCCGCCCGCAAAGATAGGTTGTAATTTGTTCCCCTGTATATTACGGAATATATCGTCCCCGCTGAAGCGTTCACTATGTGCCATTTTTCCCAGCACCCGACCGGAAGGATCGGTAATGCTTTCTACCGCCATGACGGACTGATTCGGATTATACCGACTGTCATAGGTCGCCTTTCCCTGCGGGTCCACATATTGTGCGGCAATCTGACCGGCCGCCGCCAACTGCCGTACGACTGCGGGAGTCGCTACAAAGCGGCCTTCGCCGTGTGAAACGGGAACCGTATACACTTCTCCCGCCCGGGTCAAGCTGAACCACGGGCTTAAGGTGGAAACAATTTTTGTCCGTACCATACACGATACATGCCGTCCTATTTCATTGTATGTCAACGTGGGGCTGTCCTGCGTCAACGGCTGTACATGCCCATAGGGTAAGAGTCCCAGTTTTATTAATGCCTGAAACCCGTTACAAATGCCCAGAGCCAAGCCGTCCCGTTCATACAACAACCGTTCCAGCGCCTCCGTCAACAAGGGATTTCTGAATAAGGTGGCAATAAACTTCCCCGAGCCGTCCGGCTCATCGCCGGCACTGAAACCGCCGGGGAACATAATAATTTGCGCCTCTTCCATACGCGCGGCCATGGCGGTCAGCGATTCCTGTAACGCCTGTGCCGATTCATTCCGTAATACCATGACTTCCGTCACGGCGCCGGCACGTTCAAAGGCGGCCGCCGAATCGTATTCGCAATTGGTTCCGGGGCAAACGGGAATAAACACCTTCGGTTTGCCGAAGTCGGCATGTCGCTGTACGCTGCGCCGCGTATACAGCGGAATTTCCGCATCTCCCGCCGTCGTCTTACCATATAAGGGAAAGACCGATTGTAACGGCTGTTCCCAGGCCCGCTGCAGATCCGCCAACGGCAGGCAGTCATCGGCAACGGCAATGCGCGCTTCTCCCGCCGTAACGCCCAAAGGCCGCACATAGGGGAGCTCCTGCCAGGCCGCCGCGGTTACGCCGTCCGTTTCCACTACCAGTGAACCGTATGACGAAGAAAATAAAATATCGCCGGTAATGTCTTCCGCCAAATCGAGACCGATCGCATTGCCGAAGGCCATTTCCGCCAAAGCCGCCGCCACGCCGCCTTGTGCAACCGCCCGGGCGGCCGCTACTTTGCCTTCGCCGATCGCCTCATATAAGCGATCGCAATGGGCGCGGAACACGGCAAAGTCCGGCATGGCGGACGAATCCCGCGGCACTTCCAACAGCAATACGGCATGACCGGCTTCTTTAAATTCGGGAGAAATAATGCGGTCCGCATGTTCCGTAACGACCGCAAAGGAGACTAACGTCGGCGGCACCGTCAGTTGCTCAAACGTACCGCTCATGCTGTCTTTGCCGCCAATTGCGGCAATCTGCAGCGCGCGTTGCGCCGTATAAGCGCCCAGCACCGCGCTGACGGGCAATCCCCAGGCGTTTTCATCCGTTCCTAAACTGCGGAAAAATTCCTGCAAGGTTAAATAGGCATCTTGTCGTCTGCCGCCCAGGGCTGCCAGTTTGGCCACCGAAAGAAGTACGGCATATACCGCCCCGTGGTACGGACTCCACACGGCCAAATCCGGGTCATAGCCATGAGTCATAATGGAAACGGTAGACGTTTTTCCCTGCAGCACCGGCAATTTCGCCACCATCCCCTGTACGGGTGTTTTTTGATAGGTGCCGCCGAAAGGAAGGAGTACCGTAGCGGCGCCGATGGTACTGTCAAACCGTTCCGCCAGTCCCTGTTCGGAAGCCGTATTCAATTGCTGCATGGTCTGCAGCCATGTCGTTTTTATATCGTCTGCCGGCGGCGCCGCAAAAAAATCTTCGCTCCGCGGCGCCGTAATATGCGCCCGCCGCTGTTGAGGCACGCCGTTCGTATCCAAAAAAGCGCGCGAAATATTCACTACTTCCTGCCCGCGCCAACGCATCCGCAACCGTTTCGTGTCCGTAACTTCGGCAATCACCGTAGCCGACAGGTTTTCTTCCGCCGCATAGGCTAAAAACCGTTCTACATTCGCCGCAGCCACGACGACCGCCATCCGTTCCTGCGATTCGGAAATCGCCAATTCCGTACCGTCCAGACCTTCATACTTTTTCGGCACCGCATCCAGTTGAATATCCAAGCCGTCCGTTAATTCCCCGACCGCTACGGAAACGCCGCCGGCACCGAAATCATTGCACCGCTTAATAAGCCGGGTCACTTCGCCGCGGCGAAACAGTCGCTGAATTTTACGTTCCATCAGGGCGTTGCCTTTCTGTACTTCCGCCCCGCACGTTTGCAGGGACATAACCGTATGTTTTTTCGAAGACCCGGTGGCGCCGCCGCAACCGTCACGACCCGTTTTCCCGCCTAAAAGAATGACCGCATCTCCCGGCACCGGCGTTTCCCGCACGACATTTTTTCGCGGTGCCGCGGCGATAACCGCCCCGATTTCCATACGTTTGGCAACGAATCCCGGATGATAGTATTCTTTCACTTCACCGGTAGCCAAGCCGATTTGGTTGCCGTAGGAACTATAGCCCTTGGCCGCACCGGTCGTCAACGTACGTTGCGGTAATTTGCCGGGCAACGTATGCGCCACCGGTTGGCGCGGATCGCCGGCACCGGTAACCCGCATCGCCTGATAGACATAGGCCCGACCGCTCAACGGGTCCCGTATACAACCGCCTAAACACGTCGCCGCCCCGCCGAACGGTTCAATTTCCGTCGGATGATTGTGGGTTTCATTTTTAAACAATAGTAGCCATTCTTCCGTTTTTCCTTCTACCTCGACGGGCACAATAATAGTACAGGCGTTAATTTCTTCCGATTCATCCAAATTTTTTAAGGCCCCCGCCGCTTTCAGTTCCTTCACGGCAATCGTAGCCATATCCATAAGGGATTCGGGTTTATGACGCTGCAATTTTTCCCTCGTTGTACGATAGGTTTCATAGGCTTTGCGAATAGGCGCGGTAAACGGACTTTCGTCTACTGTTACTGCTGTCAACTCGGTCATAAACGTAGTGTGCCGACAATGATCCGACCAGTACGTATCAATGACGCGAATTTCGGTGACCGTCGGATCCCTTTTTTCGTCCTGCCGGAAATAGGTTTGACAGAAAGCCAGATCTTCCGGACTCATGGCCAATCCCATGTCTTGTAAAAGCGCTTGTAACTGCGCTTCATCAAACTGACGAAAGCCTTCGATACAAGGCACCGGTGCCGGCGTTTCCCACGACATTTGCAAGGTTTGACAAGGTGCCGACGACGCTTCCCGGGCTTCTACGGGATTGATGCAATACGTCCGGATCGCCGCCATATCCGCTTCTGAAAGCGTTCCCTGCAACACTGCCACACGGGCGGTACGCACCATGCCGTCTTGTCGCATAGTCAGCATTTGTAAACACTGCATGGCCGAATCGGCACGTTGGTCATATTGTCCCGGCTGATATTCAATGGCCAGGACATGATCCCCCGCTGCCGTCGGCAAGGTATCATACACCTCGTCAACCGGCGGTTCTGAAAAGATCATATTCTTGGCGGAAATAAACATGTCTTCGCTTAAACCGCTCACATCATAGCGCTGAAAAATACGCAGCGATTGTATCCCCCGTATGGATAAATTGTCTTGTAAATCCGCAAGCATGCGTTTTTCTTCATCGGCAAACTCTTCTTTTTTGGCAACATACAAACGTCTGATAGACTGCATGTTATGACCTCCCTTACTACGCTCGCAAAGCTATAGATAAAAGTTTTACCTATTTAGTATAACGGTTTTATGACGCCCTGTAAATTAAAAACCGCAGCGCCCCCGGTCACCGGGGCGCCGACCGCTTTTTGCCGCGCTGTATTTGACTTTAAAAAAGTGGCGTATTAAACTATATATATTCATCAAATCGCCGGGTAGGGAGGCGCCTTATATGTTGGAATTGGAAAATCGTATAAAAAAAGATGGTCGCGTAATTGATAACAGAATCTTAAAAGTTGACAGTTTTCTTAATCATCAATTGGATCCGGCCCTGCTCACCCGCATGGGGCAGGAATTGGCCCGGTTATATGCCGACACGGCGATTGATCGGATTGTCACCATTGAAACCTCCGGCATTGCCGTCGCCTATGCGGTCGCCATGGCCATGGGAAATATCCCGGTAGTCTTCGCCCGAAAAAAACGCTCTCTTCTGAGCGTTGATGACCAATATGTCACGTCCGTTTATTCGTATACGAAAGAAGAAGAATATACGGCTTCCATCAGCCGGCAATATCTTCCCGCCCGCGAAAATATATTGATTATTGACGATTTTTTGGCCAGCGGCGCCGCCGCCCTGGGCCTCATTCGCCTGGTGCAACAAGCCGGCAGTCGGACGGCGGGCATCGGCGTCGTCATTGAAAAGACCTTTCAACCCGGACGGGCGACCTTGGAACAGGCCGGCTATCGTGTAGAAGCCTTGGCCTCTATTGAATCCTTCACCGACAATCAACCGATTTTCACTTCTTCTCACGTAAGGAGAAAAACATGAGAGCACAGTTCTTTGACGGCTTTAATTTTTCTACATTCAAATATAGTATTGTAGCCATTGAAAACCCGGATTCTTTTTTTCATATTCAAGATTTTTCCCTGCATCCGGCCATGCATACGGAAGCCTGTATCCGCGGATATACCTGTATCTTCGGCATTAACGAAGAAAAAAAATTAACCTTGCAGACCTTATTTACCAATAACAGCGGCATGACTCCGCCCTGTATTGACGAAATTTCGCCGCAATCGTTTCATTCTCCCGCCGGCGACTTGCGCTATGATTTGCGCCATGTCCTTCCTTATACGGGCTCCCTGCTCATTGCCAATCATTTTCTCCATGCCTATTTTATGCCTTTCGGCTTTCAGCTGCCGCATGCGTTTGAAAAGGTTTTCGAATTGACTTTTTCCCGCGGCTTATTTGTGCAGGTACGCGACCGCTCCCGGGATGCCAAAAGGCTGCGCCTGGAATATGCCGAGCCCCTTTCGGCCGGAAAAAAACTCCGTATCCGCTTGGGCGGCATAATCGGCCAATCGGAAGAATACGGCTTTGACGAGGAACTCATCGCCCAATATATGGATTTAAGTTATGATACTAAATATTTATTTTAATCCCAAAAAGGACAACACCGAAGTGTTGTCCTTTTTTTGTGCTATACACCTTGCCGCCGGTTATAACGCCAGCTTGCTGGTCTTGGTCCAAATCCCCATTTTTTCCGCATCGCCGATCAACTGTTCCCTGAAATCCGGATGGGCAATAGAAATTAACGCTTCCGCCCGTTCCCACGTAGAACGACCGCGCAATAACGCGATCCCGTATTCAGTCACCACATAGTGCACGGCCGAACGCGGCGTCGATACAATCGACCCCTGCGGTAACGTCGGCAAAATCAGCGATTCCAAAGAACCGTCCGCTTTTTTCCGGGTCGAATGGAGGCATAAAAAGCTTTTCCCGCCTTCAGACGCATAGGCGCCCTGGGCAAAGTCCAACTGTCCGCCCGTACCGCTGATATGTTGGAAGCCCGCCGATTCGGAATTAACCTGCCCGTACAAATCCAAATTAATACAACCGTTAATAGAAATAAATTTATCAATGCCGGCAATGACATGAATATTATTCGTATAATCTACCGGCGCATTAAATACAATTTGATTGTCATCAATAAAATCATATAGCCGTTTCGTACCGCCTGCAAAGGCATATACGATTTTACCGCGATCCCGCGATTTATTTCCCGTAATTTTTCCGGCCTCATATAAATCCAGGTAGGAATCCACCAACATTTCCGTATGAGCGCTCAAGTCTTTCACATCGGACTGCGCCAGTTTATTTCCGATAGCATACGGCGTACCGCCGATTCCCAGCTGAATCGTACTGCCGTTTTCAATAAGCGGCAATACAAAATCCGCTATTTTTTCATCTTCCGCCGTGGCGGCTTTATTCTTCAATTCCGCCATCGGCGAATGCGACCCTTCGACAATATAATCCACCGCCGCAATATTTAATTCCGTTTCATACCCCAAGGCCTTCGGCATATTGTTATTCACTTCTACAATCACTTCTTTTGCCGCCCGCAGCAATCCCCGCAAATCCGCCGCTTGCGGTCCCAAGTTGAAATTCCCCCAGCGATCCATGGGATGTACTTGAATAATCAGTTTATCAATCCGGTCCCAGTATTTCGGCAATTCATTAAACAACATGGGAATAAACCAGCACCGCCCGTCTTTATTCATTTTCCGATCCATACTGTTCATATGAGCCGAAGCGAACCGCACTTGCGTATTGGAAGTGCTCTCCGTATACACGGCATACGGCTCGGACTTAATCAATACGGAACCGACAATTTCCACGCCGCGCAACGATTGAATGCGCGCTCCCAACGCGCGATCAATGTCCACCGGTGCCGATAAGCCCAAGCCGTAAGAAATACGATCGCCGTCCTGTACCCGGGCCGCCGCTTCAGCAGCCGTAATTTTTCTTTTTTCGTACTCTCCGGCAATTTGTGAAATTCTGTACATAATAAATTCCTCCCTGAGTATAAAATAATACATATAATAAAGCCATTATTTTCATAGTATGCCCTTGTTTTATTATTTATTTGTGAAAATAATAACTTTTGTGAATAAAAAACAGTTACAACATATATCTTCTTCTCCGTATACTGCTGTTCGGAATATTTAATTTTAACCGAAATTTGGTAACAGTCCGTCGTGATATAGTAATATGTTGTTCTCCCAGTACATCACACAGTGCCTGATCCGACAACGGTCGTAATTTATCTTCTCCGGCAATCAGGGTTTGCAGTTCCTTCATGACAAATTTATCCGATACGCGCTCTTCATTTTCTTCACAACATGCATATGCGCGGCCGAAAAACTCCTGAAACGCATAGACGTTGCCCTGAAACAGCATATACCGCGCACGACAAACTCGACTCACCGTAGAAGCGCTCAAGCCGGTTACTGCGGCAATATCCTTTTGTAATAACGGTTTAATCGCCATTCCTCGTGTAAAAAATTGCTGCTGCACTTGCAAAATATATTGCATCACGCGAATAATCGATGCCCGCCGATAGGCCAAAGCCTCTTGTAAAAGGAGAAATCCCTGCCGATACTTGGCCAAAAAGCAGCGCGTTTCTTTATCTCCCGCCCGATAATATAAATCATACAGGTCTTTTCTGAAGGTAAGCGGCGGCAATTCTTCTAAAAACCGCAGAGAAAACGTACCGTTTTCCCCCGCTTGCACTTCCACTTCCGGGCGAATATATGCGGCACGCTGTGTATATTGCCGTGCCGGATAGGGCTGAAACGGCTTCAAAAACAGGCGAATATCCCGTAATTGCCGCATCGATACACCGGTCTTCGCCGTAATCGTATCCCAGCGCCCCTGTAAAAAATCCGTAAAATGCTCTCGTAAGACCGCTTCCGTACCGAACGGCGGTATTTTTTCGCTGTGTTTTATTTGTAACAACAGGGACTCCTGTACGGAGGCCGCCCCCACGCCGGGCGGGTCGCATTCCTGAATTAACGCTAAGGCCTGCCGCATGTCCTCATACGAAATATGCCCCGCTTCTCCCAAGGCTTTTAAATCTCCCGTAAAAAAGCCGTGTTGATCCAACGAACAGACAATGCGCCGCACGCCCTCCCGAACGGCGGGGGTACATTGATAGCAACGAAGTTCCCGTAATAAGGCTTCTTCAAAAGAAAGGTCGCGATCGGGAATTTTTTCCCACAACGCCGCAGACTCCTTCTCTTTTCCGGTTTTATACGAAACAGGTTCCATCTCCAATAAGGGATTTTCTATGATTTTTTCTTGTATAAATTCATGCAAATTTTGTGTCGGCAACGCCAATACCCGCATGGCCAATACTTGCCGTTGTGTGAGTTTGACTTGCTGCTGCAAAATCAAATGAGTAGAAAGCATCCTTCTTCACCGGTCCTTATCTTAACTCCTATATAGTTTTAGTCTAGCATGTCCCCCCGGATAGAGCAAAGTTTTTTGTTAATATATATACATTCGGTATAACAAGATAATTTACATTACCCGTAAATATACCGGTGGCAAATAGTTTGTTTGCCATCATAATGATATACCTATAATAGGTATATCATTGTTTTTCACGGGTATATTGTTTTCCGGGCACGAAAAATAAGCGCATTCCCGCAGGAATGCGCCGTTTGTATAGTCAAGCGATTATACCACACAATTTTTTTGTCGGCCTTGCAAAAAGGCCTCAATATTATCAAAGACAATGTTCGCCCGTTTCAACATGGATTCTTCCGTAGCAAAAGCGGCATGCGGTGTAACAATCGTATTTTTGCTGTGCAATAGAGGATGATCCGCAGGCAACGGCGGTTCCACCTCAAAGACATCAATGCCGGCGCCCGCAATGGTACCGGCGTTCAAGGCTTCCGCCAAATCGACGGCATTCACGACGGGACCGCGCGCTTCATTGATTAAAAAGGCGGTCGGTTTCATATAGGACAGGACTTCCGCATGAATAAGGCCGCGGGATTTTTCCGTAACCGGACAATGCAACGACACAATGTCCGCCTGCTGCAGCAACTCTTTTAGGGGCATATAGGTAATTAATGCCGTATTCGGCTTATGGGAAAACCCGTTATACGCAATGACCGAGGCGCCGAACGCATGTACCAATTCGGCAACTTTCATGCCGATAGCCCCCGTACCGATGAGCCCTACCGTTTTGCCCGCCAGTTCTCTGCCCACCAGGCCGTTCTTCGTGCCGCCGGCGCGACAGGCCGCATCCGCTTGCGGAATATTCCGTAACAGATTCAGCATCATGGCCAGGGTAAGTTCCGCTACGGCTACGGTAGAATATCCCGAGGCATTGCTCACTTTAACGCCGCAGGCTTTCGCCGTTTCCAGATCTACATGATCTACGCCCGTAAACGCTACATCAATAAATTTAAGGTTTTTACAGGCCCGAATTACTTCTCCGCGTAACGGCATATTGGCAATCATCAAAATATCCGCTTTCTCGGCGGCCCGTATCTGCGCCTGCACCTCATCATTACGGGCATAACTCGTAAACGTATGCCCTTGCGCCTGCAGCTTTTCGGCATACGAAGCCAACACGGCCGCCTCAATTCCCAATGATTCCAACAATACAATGTTCATAAAAAAACACTCCTTTCCCAATCGAATCTACATAATTTCATTATATAGATATTTTTGAAAAAAGTAAGGAGTATTTTAAAAAGAGAATTATCAATACGCAAGCATGCGTTCTATATATATTACAAGGTATGAATAGGTAATGCCAGGATCCGCATCAATTCTTCCACCGAATCCGCCCCTACCGTACGAGCCGCCGCACACAGAATATACGCGCACGCTCCGGCATCTTCCAGGGCATGATGATGGTGAAAAGAATATCCCAACATATTCGCAACGGTATCCAATTTGTGGTTGGGCAATTGCGGCCAAACTTTCCGCGAAATTTGCACGGTACATACATAGGTTGCCGCCGGTACGTCCAAATGATAGGTTTTTAAAGTACTGCGAAGTACACGCGTATCAAATACGGCATAATGCGCCGCCAATATTTTTTTCTCCATACACGGCTTAAACAACGGCCACAACTGTAAGAAATTTTTTTCTTGCCGCACCTGTTCCGGGGTAATCCCGTGTATGGCGATATTCGTCGGCTCAAAGGTCATAAAAGGCGGCTTAATCAAGCTATATTGTTCTTGTATACATTGCGTCCCCCGCATTTGCACGGCGGCCAATGAGCAGGCACTGTTGGCATACTTGTTGGCCGTTTCAAAATCAATAGCTGTAAATTCCAACATTTTTTTCTCCCTTATTTGTGCTATACTGAAAGCAATACCGCCCCTCTATGTACGCTTATTTCAGAAAGGCTTATGATGACAACCACAACCGAAACGTTATATATTTCTTATGATCACCGGTCCTATGCGGTGACAATTGAACGCAAAGCCGTAAAAAACATAACGCTCCGCCTGTATCGCCACGGCACGCTTAAGCTTTCCGCCGCTCCCGATGTGCCGATGCCGCACCTGCAGGACTTTCTACTGCGTCATTCCCGCCGCATCTTCGCCGCGCTGACGCGGCTGCAATCTATGCCGCAATCTCCCGCCATAACCTTACAGGACGGGGAGTCTTTGCGGTTGGGCGGCCTTCCTTATACGTTATCGTGGTGTACGGGTACGCAAAATCGTGTAAAAAAAAGCGGTCATACCGTTTATATGTATCTTACGGACAGGCAATTTTCCACTCGTCGCCGCCTCTATTACCGTCTGCTTCGCCGGGAAGGCGAATGCTTATTCGCCGACAGCGTCCGCCGCATGTTTCCGAAATTTCGGGACTATGCCGTTTCCTTTCCGGCCGTCAAACAACGTCGCATGCATGCCCGTTGGGGCTCCTGCCTGATGCCGGCGGGAATTATTACGTTCAATACGTATTTGGCCGTTATGCCGCCCCGACTTATCGACCATGTAACGGTTCATGAAATGTGCCACTTAATTCATCCCGATCATTCCCGCCGTTTCTATCAGGTAATGACCGAAATCATGCCGGATTGGCAAGAAAGACGCAAGGCCCTGAGCGACTATCTGCCGTACTGTATATAAAGCGCAATGACCACAAAAGACCTTTTACATCCGACATGCAAAAGGTCTTTTGTTACGGTAAAAACAACATGGGATCCACCGGTTTTCCTTGTATACGTACTTCATAATGCACATGTGGCCCCGTAGTTCTCCCCGTATTGCCGGAAAGAGCAATAATATCCCCCGCCTGTACATGCTGTCCCGCCACTACCAGCAACAGGGAATTATGCGCATAGCGTGTGCTGTAGCCCTGTCCATGCGCAATTTCCACCAGATTTCCATACCCGGCAATCCACGCGGCTACCGTAATGTTTCCGGTCGCCGCAGCATGCACCGGCGTACCGACAGGGACTCCGATATCCACGCCTTCATGAAAAGAAGAGGCGCCGGCAGTCGGGCATATACGCGGTCCGAACGGCGAAGTAACCGGTCCTTTTACCGGCCAAAGAGACGGTACGGTACAGTCTTTGTACACGGAGTAGGACGGTGCGGTCGCCGCCCCGCCGACACCGGCCGTAAAGACCTTTTTCAAAGCAATAAATTCAATAATACGGGCATTCATATGTATTTCCAAACGTCCGGCAGCCGGTGCCAGCTCATTGTAAGAAGTGTCGCTGCGAATAGTAGCGGCACGGTTCTTTTCTGTCCGGCTGCCGTCAATTTTTGGGAGCGCGTCTCCCCCTTGCCCTTTTGCCATTTGTCGTAATTCGCGACTTAACGCATCCATGGTCTGCATTTTTTTCTGCAACCCGTCTAAACGCTGCGTCACCAATTCCCGTTGTTGCCCGGCTAATTCCAAATCCTGCCGGGCTTGCTGCAACGCCAAAAATTGATATATACAAATACCCAATACGACGACAATGAACGCCGCACTCCCCATAAGCACGCGTATATATAGGCGAATAAGCCGTGGCGACAGTGTTCCCTGTGCCGTTTCCCCCTGCCGATACAGTAAGAGAAATCGTCTTACCGCCTGTCGCAGGCCCTTATCCTCCCGCACACAAACCAGATCCTTTCCTTACTCCCGCGACGGTTCTTCCCGGCTTTCCCCGGTATCCTGCAGGGCTTGTTCCAAACTGTCCTGTTCTTCCATACTCATACTGTATAAACAGTGACCGTTGCGAATTTCCTTGGCAAAAATTCGCGATTCGTTTCTGCCGTATACACTGGATAAGCAAAAGCCGTCATTTTTTCCGTCCAATACGGTAAACGCAAAACTTAATTTATTGCCGATATTTTCAAAAGCATTGTATTTTACAAAACCGATTTTTTGAAAACAATGTTGTTGTACCTGCAATAATACTTGCTGTTCCGAGCGGACGTTTGCCAATAATTCCTGTACCTGATGCAACTTCGCCACATCTTCCCGCAATTTACGTTCCACACTTTCCCCCGTGGCATCTTGCATAAAAAATGTATATTGTCGCGTCACGCGATTCAGCCGTATGTGCAAACTGATAATGCACACCAGCAAAAGAATGAGAATAATACACGCCGCCCCCGCCATAACTACTTCCACACCGGGTAAATTCAATCCGAAAAACATGGTTCCTCCTGCCTAACCGCTCGGTCGGTTATCTTTCCTTCTTATACGGGAAACGATATAGCCGATCCGGATGCGGCTTCTTCCGCATCCGTCAATAAACTCATTAATCGTTCAAATTCTTTTTCTGAAGCAAACGAAATTTCAATTTTGCCGCTTTTTTTGCCGCGAGCCAAATGAATCGCTACTTTCGTACCTAAATGCAGTTTCATTCTGTCCTGCAAGGATTCCAGAAAGGCATCCGCCGATCCGGTTTCTTTTTTCTCTTTACTTTGATTGAGATTTCTGACATAGGTTTCCGCCTGTCTGGCGGAAAGGGCGCGACTCACAATCACTTGTGCCGCCGCCAGCTGTTTTTGCCGGCCGGAAAGCTGTAATAAAGGACGTACCTGTCCCATAGATAAGACGCCGTTACTGACCATCTCTTTAACTTCCTCCGGCAATTGCAATAAACGAATCATATTCGCGATTTGCGCTCTGCTTTTGCCTACTTTTTCCGCCACTTCCGCCTGTGTCAGGCCGAAAGAATCCATCAGTGCTTTGTAGGCGCAGCCTTCTTCAATCGCATTTAAGTCTTCCCGTTGTAAATTTTCAATTAAGGCGACTTCCGCCGATACTTGGTCTTCATACGTACGCACCAAGGCGGAAATAGTTTTCCAGCCGCACAGTTTAGCGGCTCGCAACCGCCGCTCGCCGGCAATTAAAGAATACTCGCCGTTCTCTTGTCGTTGCACAATAATCGGTTGCACCAACCCGTACTGTTTTAACGAGTCCGCCAAGGCCTGCAAATTGTCTTCTTCAAAAACGCGCCTCGGCTGATGCGTATTCGCCTGAATATGCGTTAACGGAATGTCCTGTACGTCCGCCGTCGACGCCCCGGCTGTACGGGTCGGCAGGAAAGCGCCCAAACCGCGTCCCAACCCATGTTTATTATTAGGCAGTCCCGTCTTTTTAGACGACACGTTTCTTCACCTCTTTTGTTAATTTTTTATATACTTCCGTACCTTTGGAACGGGGATCATATACGGTAATCGGTTGCCCGTGACTCGGAGCTTCTCCCAATCGTACATTACGCGGAATGATGGTTTTAAAAACCCGGCTGCTGAAGTATTTTTTTACTTCTTCCGCCACCTGAATCGACAAATTGGTCCGACCGTCATACATCGTCAGCACTACGCCCAATAACTGTAGAGTGCGATTCAAGTCGGCTCGTACCATTTCTACCGTTTGCATTAATTGCGCCAATCCTTCCAACGCATAAAATTCACATTGCACGGGAATCATCACATAATCCGCCGCCGTCAGGGCATTAATCGTCAACAGTCCCAGCGAAGGCGGACAATCAATAATAACATAGTCATACGATTCCGCCGCCGTTTGTTCCCATTCATGAATACGCTGTTTTAAAATGTATTCGCGAGCGTCCATGCCCACTAATTCAATCGTAGCCCCGGCCACATCCATCGTCGCCGGCGCTACGGTCAATTTTTTTACAAGTGTCGGCTGCAATACCTCCCCCAGCGGCATCGCGTCAATTAAACTGTCATATATGCTCCGCTGCAACCCGCTCTTGTCGATCCCCAGACCGCTGGTCGCATTTCCCTGCGGATCCAGATCAATAAGTACCGTTTTTTTACCGCTTTCCGCTAAGCAGGCACTTACATTGACAGCCGTTGTCGTCTTGCCGACGCCGCCTTTTTGATTGGTTACGGCAATAACATGTGCCACCCCGTCCACCTCATTCCCAAAATCTTTCCGTTCATGCCTATAGTATACCATACTATACCTATGGCAACCAGCATTTTACACCGTACGCACCGGTTTTACAAAATTATTTTTTGTCCTTCTCTCCTGTGCTATAATAATAGCAATATTGCAGTTTTCTCCGAGAAAGGAAGTGCCTTTATGGCTATATACACCGATACGTTACCGCCTATCGAACCGACAAAGGTTAAAAATTTCTTAGCCGCACGCGGTCAAAATAAATTTACGGAACCGGTCATTGCCGATGCCTGCCGGCAAATCGAACAAGTGGCGACGCCGCAGGGAATTTTTCGGCAGGGATTTTATGATGCCGCTTCCGCGCATTTTTTATGTGATCATTCGTTTAAAATACAAAGTCGCCAATTACTCCCGTTACTTGCCGATGCGGCGATTCTAATCGCCGGGGTCGTGACCTTGGGAAGTGCCGTACAAGCTTGCATTGACGAACGCTTTTTAGCGAAAGATTTTTCTCGCGGCATCGTCCTGGATGCGGCCGCCGGCGTAGCCCTGCAACTGTATGTCGAGCAATTCACGCAAACCTTAAATGAATTGGTCCGAGATAAGAATTATCGTGTAACCCTGCGCTTTACACCGGGAACCGGCGATTGGCCGTTACAACAGCAAGTCTTCGTCGCCCAAGCGGCAGGCGGCGAAGAAATCGGTATCGGCGCCACTTCCGGCGGCTTGTTGACGCCGCGTAAATCCCAAGCCGCCCTGTTTTGTCTCCGTGCCGACGGCAGCTGTTCCGGATCCGGTTGCGCCGGTTGCGCTTTATCCGGCGGTTGTTGCGGAAATTAATCTGCCGAAAGAACCGTTCCCGGACAACCGACAGACACATACAACATACCTTTTGGCAAACGCATACGGCGGGGTATTGATACCCCGCCGTATTATTGTATGCCGTCGAAAACTGCAGAAAAAACGCGCCGTACTTCCTTACAGCCTTTTGTGTGCTCCTAACAGAATTTAAAAAATATCCTGCAAAATAATCGTCTGTTCCCGATTCGGTCCTACCGAAACAATGCCCAACGGCACGCCTACTAACGCGCTGATACGTTCCACATACGCCCGTGCGGCGGCCGGCAAATCTTCATACTGACGGCAAGCGGAAATCGGCGTCCGCCAGCCGGGCATTTCTTCATATACCGGTTCTACATGTTCCAATACTTCCAAACTTGCCGGATACTCTTTCAACAACTTTCCCTTATACCTATACCCGGTACAAATCTTAATCGTTTGTAAGCCGTCCAAAATATCCAAGCGTGTAATCGCCAAATAATCCAAACTGTTCAACATGGCCGCATAGCCGACAACCGCCGTATCCAACCAGCCGCATCGACGCGGTCTCCCCGTAACCGTACCGAACTCATGCCCGGTCTGCCGCAAATATTCTCCTGCTTCATTCACTTGTTCCGCAGGAAAAGGACCGGCGCCGACCCGGGTCGTATACGCTTTCACTACCCCTACAATGTTTTCCATCTTTCCCGGTCCTACGCCGGAACCGACACAAGCGCCGCCGGAAGTGGGATTGGAACCGGTTACAAACGGATAGGTGCCGTGATCCAAATCCAACATGGTGGCCTGAGCCCCTTCAAACAACACTTTTTTTCCTTGTCCGATATAATGATTCACAGAATAATCCGTATCTTTTACATACGGGCGAATCTGTTCCGCATATCCTAAATATTCTTGTAACACCTTGTCATACGAAAAACCTTCACAGCCGTAATAGGTTTTAAACAGACGATTTTTCAATTCCATATTTTGTTTTAATTTTTTTCGAAACACCGTTTCGTCCATCAAATCGCCGATGCGGATGCCTACGCGATTCACCTTGTCGGCATAGCAAGGCCCGATGCCGTTTTTAGTCGTACCGATCTTATTGTCGCCCTTAAGTTTTTCATCTTCTTCATCAATGCGAATATGATACGGCAAAATAACATGCGCGCGCGTGGAAATTTCCAAGGTACTGATTTTTACGCCTCGTGACGTCATGCTTGCAATTTCTTCCAATAATACTTTCGGATTCACAACGACACCGCTACCGATAATACAGGTTTTATGCGAGAACAAAATTCCCGACGGTAAAAGCCGCAATGCAAAGGATTGATCATTCACCACCACCGTATGGCCGGCATTATTTCCGCCTTGTGACCGTACTACGACATCGGCTTTTTTGCGCCAAATAGTCCACAATTTTACCTTTACCTTCATCACCCCATTGGGTACCTATTACCATTGCTGTAGCCATAGCTTCAACATCCCTTCATCAGCATTAATTTAAACAAACACTTACATTATACACGAAAATACTTTATCTGCCTATGTCCGGGAAAAAATTTTCCCGCCTTTCTTCAGTGCGAATCCCCCTCGCCGGTCGTCATAAAAAATTCATTAGATTTTTTTTATGCTTTAGTCTATAATTATATGATAAAAAATTCAGCATTCTATACACATATTGAGGAGAGATGATTCATGTTATTTGATAAGTGTCGCATCGGCGGTATTGAAACCACTTCCCGCCTGGTTCGTTCCGCCACCTTTGAAGGCTTGGCCGATGACTGCGGGTACCCCACGTCGGAAATGTTACTGGCATATGAGCATTTAGCGGCAGGCGGTGTCGGCATTATTATTACCGGAATGATTGCCGCCGGTACGATAGAACCCCGCCAGCATCGTCAAATCCGTTGCGACGGGGATGACTGTATCGCACCTTTGGCGCAATTAACCGACCGCGTACATAAACACGGCGGCAAAATTATCGCCCAAATCGTGGAAATCGGCGGCGCTATCATGTTGCCGGAAGGACCGGGGACGATCATCAGTCCCAGCGGCATTCCTGAAAAAGTAGGCAAAGAAATGCAAGCCTCTCGCGCCTTGACACATGACGAAATTCAAATTTTGATTCAGGATATGGGCAAAGCGGCGGCACGTGCCGAAAAAGCCGGGTTTGACGGCATCCAAATTCACGGGGCTCACGGCTATTTAATCAGCAAATTTTTAACCCCTTTCTTTAATCAACGCCGCGACGAGTATGGCGGCTCCTTGGAAAACAGAGCCCGTTTTCTCTTGGAAATACTGACGACCGTACGCCAAAGTACCGGCGCCGATTTTCCCCTTTGGTTAAAACTGAATTGCGCCGATTTTATGCAGGAAGGCGGCTTAACATTTGAAGACTGTCAACAACTTATGCCGCTCCTTGCCGCAAGCCCCGTTAACGCCATTGAAGTGAGCGGCGGCAACATGGCCTCTTTGCCGCGTAAAGGCCCCATTCGCGCCATTCGCCGAACGAAAGAGCCCATGTATTTCAAACCCTATGCCGAACACCTGGCCGTCGCCTTAAAAGATACGCCCATAGACGTAGGCGTCGTCGGCGGCTTTCGCGATCTCCATCAAATTGAAGACACCTTGGCCGCTACTCCCCTGGCCTTTGTTTCCATGTCCCGGCCGTTCCTGCGCCAACCCGACTTGCCGAATTTATGGCGCAACGGCAGCGACGAACCGGCCGCGTGTATTTCCTGCTCCCGCTGTTACGGAACGGATGCCATTGCCTGTATCTTTCATAAAACAGAAAAAGAATAAAAAACTCTCCCAAACTTCCCGGACGGGGTCACTTCTGCTAGAATATAACTATATTCCTGTATAACGAAAGGAGCGAATAGCCATTGAATATACTGCTTCCCGGTGTAACCGTGTTAGTATCGGTATGTATCCTCTTGCTGTTCGTTCCTTTTTCCTATACCCTGCAGGGGCATCTCGGTCATCCCCGGACCTTAACGTGTCGGGCAACATGGTTTATGAAACACGTCTCCCGTACCTATCCCCGGACGACCGCAAAAGAAAGCCCCCCCGAATCGCCGAGCGCCGCCGGCGAAGCACTGTGGAAACAACTCCGCGAAGAAACGAATGCGGCGGCGGAAAAACCTGCCGCCCCCTCGGAAGATGCGGATGTTATGACAACCGCCTCTCCCTTCCCGTCTTACTTACGGTTTCTCCTCGATCCGGAACTGCTGACCGCTTGTCTGGCAGGAATCTTGCGTATTCTGACCGCTTCTCAGCTTACCGCCTGTACTCTCTCGGGATGCCTGGGACTGCCGCGTCCGCATCAAACGGGAATACTGGCGGCCGTACTGTACAGTTTGGGGGCACGACAAACGGAAAATCTCCGCTTTACGTACACGGAACCTTCTTGTGACTGCACCTTATATATAGCCGGGCAACTCTATCCGGCGCAACTGTTGTATATCGTATTGCACACCGTACTGCAACCGCCCGTTCGTACGCTGTTAAAAAATTTATGGGCCGCCGGAAAGGAAAAATAACATGGAGAATACAAATGAACAATCCTTATCTTCATTATTCGAAAAATTCAAAGAAATGATCCGCGTAGAAACGGTCGTAGGAGAAGCCGTCCATATCGGCGATGCCATCTTAGTCCCCTTTGTCGACGTCTCTTTCGGCTTCGGTTCCGGTAATCTGAACGGAAAAACCGAGCACGGTCGTCACACTGCCGGCGGTGGCGGCGGCGCCAAACTGGAACCGTCCGCCATCCTGGTTATAAAAGGCGATCGGGTGGAAATGTTTTCTATCAAAAAGAACGGCTACCAAGCTTCCGCCTTCGAAAAATTAATCGCCATGGCACCGGAAATTATTGAAAAATTAAAAAAAGATAAATACATTTATATTAATGATGATGATAAAACGTCCGCTACCGACGAAGATGACGAATAACTTCTTACTCGCCATATTGTAAAGGATTACCAAAATAGTTGTATTTTTAAAAGTCCTTTGCTATAATACGTTACAGAATATAAATTTGCAACTTACTATTAGGAGGAATAACCATGAAATTAAAAAACAACTGATTTCTTTAGCCGTAATGGGCGTACTCACCGCCGGAACCGCAGCATCCGCATTCGCTGCCGGCATCGGTACGGTAAACTTTGAAACCTTAATGACGTCCCATCGCAATTATCAAAAAGCGGTAGTACAAATGCAAGGTGCTGTAAAGCAGGCCGATTCCGAATTTAATCAAAAAGCCGCCGCTATGAAAACGGATGATCAACGTCGTGCGTTGGCACAGCAATTAAATCAACGCTTAAATGCATTGCAAGTACAATTATTCGGACCGATTCAACAAGATATTGCCAACAAAGTCAATGCAGTACGCAAAGAAAAAGGATTGGACGCTATTGTATTCCAAGGTTCGGTTATTGCCGCCGACAATGCGCCGGTAGATGAAACACAGGACGTATTGGCAAAATTAAAATAAAATCATGCCGTACGAAAAACGCAGCGAAGAAATTCGCTGTGTTTTTTTATGTAAAACCCGTAAGTACCGCATTGACGTATACCAAATAGGGGTATAATATATAGTATATACCCCCATTCGGTATTTTATTATTTTCGGGAAAAAGGAGTCAGTTATGAACAGTCCTACACAAAATACGTTGTCCCAAGAAGAAGAGAAACGCTTGCTTTCTCGTCTGAACCGTATAGAAGGACAAGTACGCGGCATAAAAAATATGCTGTCGCAAGAACGCCCCTATACGGAAGTACTCATACAGGTCAATGCCGTACAGGCGGCAATGCATTCCTTTACCAAAGAAATGCTGTCCCACTATATCCACACCGCCGTAGCCCCCGAATTAGGGGACGCGGCCCCCCATATTACCACAGAATTAACCGACTTGATTCAAAAAGCGTTACGTTAGGAGGTACTGATGAAAGAAGAAAAATATACCATTACAGGAATGAGCTGCTCAGCTTGCTCCGCACATATAGAAAAAGCCGTAAAAAAAGTGCCGGGAATCCGCACGGTAGCGGTAAACCTGTTAACGAACAGCATGCTCGTCACGTACGATGAAACCGTGGCGGATGCAGCAGCGATTATCGCCGCCGTAACCGGCGCCGGCTATGGCGCCGCCCTTCCGGGAAGCGCCGAAACGCCGCTGCCCGCCACCAATGAATTGCAGACCTTAAAACACCGCTTACGCGTTTCTATTATCTTTTTAATTCCCCTCGTGTATATTGCCATGCATACCATGTGGGCCCGTCTCTTCGGACTTCCCGTCCCTGCCGCAGTCGCCTCCTGTTTGGACGGGTCTCAAAATGCCGTTACCTTCGCATTTTCACAATTTATTTTACTGTTGCCCATTATGTATTTAAATCGTAACTATTATATAACAGGCTTTACGAATCTATATCATCGTGCCCCCAATATGGATACCTTGGTCGGACTGGGGTCTATGGCTTCCGCGCTCTTCGGCATAGTCGCCGTCTTCCGCATCGGTCACGGCTTAGGAACGGGAAATCTCGCCCTGGTACAAACCTACAGCACAAATTTATATTTTGAGTCTGCCGGCATGATTGTCACCTTAATTACGGTAGGAAAATATTTGGAAACAAAAGCGAAAGGCAAAACCGGCGCCGCCATTGAAAAATTAATGAATTTATCACCTAAACAAGCCACCGTCCTGCGCGACGGTAAAGAAACGACCATTCCGCTGAGTCGCCTGCAAGTAGGCGATGAACTGATCATTCGTCCCGGTGAACGCATCGGTGCCGACGGCGTTATCTCCCAAGGCTATACGGGAATTGATGAATCTTCTCTCACCGGCGAAAGCATGCCGGTAGAAAAAGGGCCGGGAAATACGGTGACCGCCGCAACGCTGAACAAAAGCGGCACCATCCGGGTCATTGCCGAACGAGTGGGCGAAAATACGACCCTCAGTCAAATCATTCGCCTCGTCGAACATGCCGGTGCAGCGAAAGCGCCGATTGCCAAAATTGCCGATACGATTGCCGGGATTTTCGTTCCCGCCGTTATTTCCATCGCCATTGCGGCTTCCTTACTTTGGTACTTCCTGTTCGGTGCCGATCCGGAATTTTCCTTTTCTATCGGAATTTCCATCTTAGTAATTTCCTGCCCTTGCGCCCTGGGATTGGCTACCCCCGTCGCTTTAATGGTAGGTATCGGCAAAGGTGCGGAAAACGGTATTTTAATCAAATCCGGCGAGGCGCTGGAAACGGCCCGCGCCATTGACACGGTAGTCCTGGATAAAACCGGCACCATTACGGAAGGTCATCCGGAAGTGACGGATGTTCTCCCCCGCCATATTTCGGCCGAACAATTAGTATCCTTGGCGGTCACCATGGAAGCCGCCAGCGAACATCCCTTAGCCGAAGCCGTCCTGACATACGGCAAACAACATGCTATCGTGCCCCGTCCCGTCACGGCCTTACAGCCCCTCTTCGGCAAAGGCATTAAAGTAACCTATCAAAACCGTACATACTATGCGGGAAACGAAACCTTAATGCAAGAATTGCACATTCCTATTGCCCCTATAAAAGACCGCTTACAAGAACTGACCGCCGCCGGTAAAACACCGTTGCTCTTTGCGTCGGAAAGCGAGTTTTTAGGGCTCATTGCCGTAACGGATAAAGAAAAGCCGACCAGTGCCGCCGCCATTGCCGCGTTTAAACAATTGGGACTTACAGTGATCATGATAACCGGCGATACATTGCGTACCGCCCGGGCGCTGCAAAAACGCCTGGCAATTCCCCACGTAATCGCCGGCGTACTGCCGCAAGACAAAGAAAACCATATTGCCCGATTGCAAAGCAGCGGACATAAAGTCGCCATGATCGGGGACGGGATTAATGATGCCCCCGCCTTGGCAAGAGCGGACTTGGGAATAGCCATCGGCGCCGGTACGGATATCGCCATAGAAAGTGCCGATGCCGTATTGATGAAAAGTGATTTGCAAGATGCAGTCACGGCCATTCGCTTAAGCCGTGCCGTAATAAAAAACATTAAAGAAAATTTATTTTGGGCGTTTATTTACAATATTATCGGTATTCCGCTGGCCGCCGGCGTCTTATATCCGTTATACGGAATAAAACTGAATCCCATGATCGGGGCTGCCGCTATGAGCATGAGCAGTGTCTGCGTTGTCCTCAACGCGTTACGATTGCGCTTTTTTCACGCCGACCGAATGACGGCGCCGCACCGGACACCGCCGGTTTCCGAACGTCCCTTACCGCCGGAAACTGCTGCCTATGCGTATACCTTACATATTCAGGGCATGACCTGCCATCATTGCGTGCAACATGTCCGCCAAGCTTTATTGCGAACCGAAGGCATACAAAGTGCCGACGTCTCCTTAAAACCCGCTGCGGCCCGTATAACCGCCGCCCGCCCGTTCCTTACCCCGGAACTGTCCGCAATCATCCGCACGGCAGGATATACCTTGACCGCAATGACCGATGACCGCCCGACAGGAGAAACTACGGTTGTTACCATTCAGGGCATGACTTGTCAGCATTGTGTACAACGAGTAAAAACCGCGTTACAGTCTCTAGACGAAGTGCAATCGGTCACCGTAGATCTTGCCGCGCATACCGCCACCATTATCGGCTCCCGTGCTTTCACGCCGGATGAACTGGCACCGGTCATAAAAAAAGCGGGGTATACCCTGCTGCACAAAAAATAACCCCGTAGTTTCACGTGAAACAAACAAGGCGGCTGCATCCGTATATGGATGCAGCCGCCTTGCTGTATATAATCGCTTCTTATCCTAAAAGATTGCCGTTACGATTAACCCGCACACGTTCAATTTTATCTCTGTCTCTACTGCCGTTACCGGCGACGCGATCGACCCGAATGCGATTATCACGGATACGCCGTAATTCCGGATCAAATTCACTCATCGCCCGATCCATGTTGCTGTCCACAGGAGCTCCCTGTTTTAAAGCTTCATAAATCAGACCGGCCATTTCCAACCGACTCATTTCCGGTTTCCGTACCGTTTCCCGCATCGTATCCAAGTAATTTTTCGCCGCTAAAGAGGCAATATACTTATATGCCCATTCATTGTGCACATCCCGCGGGAAAATTTCCCGTGCCGGTTGTAACAACCTTGCAGGAACCTGCACCACTTGCAGCACGGCATTCATCTTTTGTGATAACATTTCCACCCGATTCTTTAATGCTTGATTTTCATTTCGCAACGTAACGATTTCTTTCGCCATAGCGACACGCGAAGTGGTTATATTATTTCCTCTCCCCACTTTCAGACTTACACCGACATTGACCATCGGATCCGCATTGCCGAAGGAGCCGCCTACGCTGATCATCGATGATTCACTCGGTCGATAGAAAGCCCCCAACGCTACCGCTCCGGCATTGCGATAACGGCCTATAGCCGCCGCAATATCCCATTTTTCATCCGGATCAAAATCCAAAGGATGCAAGGCCGCCATGGCCGCCGCACCGGCACCGGTCCGAGTAATCCGATTATCCATCGTAGCGACCCGCGCTTCCGTCCGGAACAACTGGGCCCCGGTTACGGCATCACGACTGTTAGGAGCGACCATCCCCGGCGCAAGATCATGAATCGGCTTGTTCCCGGCGTCTATGCCGTTCTTGGTCACGGCAGGACCGTTCTTGACAGTAAGACCGTTCGTATCAATCTGTACATCTCCCACCGTCACCGTATCGGCTGTCATCGTCTTGGCGCTTACCTTATCCAAACCGGTCAGTTCTTTCGATAGCCGAATCGTCATCGTTCCGTCTTTCGTTACCACGCCGATATTGGGAGCTTCGGACAATTTCTTACTATCCGTTTGTCCGCCTGTAATCTTCAATTGCTTATTCAATTGCAGGTTAATCGGATCACCGCTGTCCCCGGCAAAACTTAACCCGTCCTTCATGGTGGCGACTGCCGCCGTGTTCTCGCCGTCTTTAAGCAGCAATCGAGTCGTCTTCCCCGTACCGCCCAGTTCGGCAGTGCCTTGACCCGTAGCAATAGTAAGCGTTTTGCCCTTATCGGTCAAATCAATCGTGCCGCCGTGTATTACACTGGAACTGCCGTCCTTTTCTTGTACCGTCAGTTTACCTGCCTCGTTTTTATCTCCCAAGGTAATCTGATTTTTTAACGCATACGTAATCTTTTTATTTTGCGTATCCAGCGTTGCCGCCAAGCCGTTTCCGGCGGTAAATTGAACCGTATCTTTCGTATCGCCGCCTAACGTAACATTGGCACGATGTTCATCCGGATCCTCGCCTACAAGAATATCAAATCCCGAGGCCACTTTCTTCACTTTCCGGGCCACTTCTTTTACTTGTCCCTGGCTGGCAGCCTGATCATCTCGTAAAGAATCCCATTTTACCGCCTGAGCAGGTTGTACGGAGTCCCAATTTTCCGGCAACGTCGTGTTCGTAAGCCCTGTAATCGTTGATACATGAGTAATCGTTTTATTCGTACCGTCGATTTTCATCGCTTCTGCAGTATTGCCGAAAGTCACGCTTTCCATATCTTTCAGATTTTTAGCCAATTGAACCTTCATGCTTCCCGTATCACTATCGGCAACAACGCCTATATTCTTTTCGGTCAACTTGTCCGCGTTCTTTTCGCCGCCGGTAATATGGAGCGTGTCATTCAGCTTACGCTTAACGATTACATCTTTCGTGTCCCCTTGGAATTTCAGACCGTCCTCCATAGTCGCCAAAGCAGCCGTTGTGCCGCCGGCTTGTACCGTAATCCGAGTACCGTCCTTGTTATCCATACCGACCTTACCGTTGGCGGTAGTAATCGTAACGGCCTGTTTCACATTCGCACCTTTAATCTCAATAGTGCCTGCGCTCCCGTCAATAACCACCTTATTACCGGCTTTTCCTGTAACTGTAATCTTTCCGTCCTTACCGTCATCCTTTCCGTCACTGTCTTTCTTCCCTAACGTAACCGTATCTTTCAAAGCGACAGTAAAGGGATCGCCTTGTTTACCGGAACCGGTCACCGCTACATTTTCACTCCCCTGCATTGTCGTACGATTCTTGTCAATTTCCTCTTTCAACTGCTTAACATTAACGGCATCTGTATCCTGTACACCCGCCGCTACGCCGGTAATCGTTTTACCGCCGTTATTAAGCCCGTCTTTAGTTAACGAAACAGTTCCCTGTCCTGCCGCCTGAATGCGGATTCCGTCTTTATTGACGACCGTTTTATTGCCGTCTTTATCCGCCAAGGTAACGTCTGTCGCAGTAGAGGTATTCGTATTCTTCTCTTTATCTTCCGTTACCGCACCGGCCGCGCTGACCGTCGTCCGGTTTCCTTTCTCATCGTTCACGGTCACGCCGACACCGGTCATGACGGTGCGATTCCCTTTATCATCCTTAGTTTCTACACTCGTCAAGTCTTTTATGTCTTTAGCCAACTTGACCGTCATCGTACCGGTTGTCGCATCCGTCACTACGCCGATATTCTTATCGGATAACTTCGCCGTATCGGCGCCGCCTGCAATGGTCAGTGTTTCATTCAACGCACGCTGTACCGTGCTTTCCTTATTATCCCCTTGGAATTTCAAGCCGTCACTCATGGTGGCCAATACCGTCTGCTTCCCGGCCTTATCCGTCACCGTAAGCCGTGCCGCCCCGGCCTTTCCGTCCAAACCTGCGGCAGCGTCTTTCACGGTAATCGTAACACTGCTATTCTTATCGTTCTGAATACGGATAGCAGCATTTTTACCGTCCAACACGACTTGCTTGTCGCCGGCCGCACCGACCGCTTGAATGACACCGTTTTCCGCATCCATTTCAAATGCCCCGCCGGTCTTTCCGTCACCGCGAATACTCCCGGTTTGTCCGTGTAAAGAGAGGGTCGGTGTTTTTCCCGTAGCATTTTGGGTTCCCTGTAAAACAAGGTCTCCCGTTTTGCCGTCCATGGTAATGCGATTGCCGGTCTTGCCGGTAACCGTAAAGCTTCCGTCCTCACCGTCCTTCTTTCCTAACGTAATATTATTTTGCAACGCATACATAATTTCTTTATTCCGGCGTATAATGTCCAGACCATTTCCGGCTAAAAATCCGAACGCATCTTTTTGTTCCCGTCCGAGAGCAATATTAAACGTATTCTCTTGCGTTTTTTCTTTAATGTATACATCAAATCCGGCATTGTTCTTTTTTACTTTGTCATTAATTGCCGTTTCTACATCTTTAATTTGTCCCTGAGTTGCCGCCTTGGACGCATCAAACGCCGTTTCTCTTTGCGCTGCCGTCGGCCACGTCGTATTGGAAAGTCCTGTAATGAAATTATTCTTACCGTCTTTCAGGAATGTCAGGGTCGTCAAATCTTTAATCGTACGATTTGCCCCGTCAATCGTCATGGAATCGGTATTATCTTTGCCGCTGAACACAATGCTTTCCATATCACGTAACGTTTTAGCCAAACGAATTTTCAGTGTCCCGTTCTTATTGTTCGTTGCATCGACAACAGATTCAACACCGATATTATTTTCTGTCAGATTCGTTATCTTCCGACCTTCTTTAACAATCTTAGCGCCGCCTACTATATTAACTTGAGTATTCAACTTCACGCCGACAGCATTGCCGTCGTCGCCTTGGAACTTCAAGCCGTCATTCATCGTCGCCAAAGCGTTACTCTTATCGCCGTCTTTAACGATGATCCGTGTTTCGCCGTCTTTACCGTCCAACCCGACGGTACCTGCACCGGTGGTAATGGTAATAGCGTTTTTACCGTCTTTTCCTTTCATGCCGATAGAGCCGTCCGCACCGTTCAAGGTAACGCTGTTACCGTCTTTTCCGTTGACTCCGATGGTGCCGTCATGTCCTTTAAGGAAGATTTCATTACTCTGCCCCTTTTCATCCGGTGCCGTAATGATAAGTTCGCCATTTTTACCGTTAAAGGTCATTTGTTCGCCGGTAGTACCGTGAATGGTCAATTTTCCATTTACTCCGTCTTTGTCGGCAGTCTTCGCTTCGCCCAATACGACTTCATCTTGCAAGCAATACAGCACTTTCTTATTGTCTTTATCCAACGAGACCGTTAAATTCTTACCGGCGGCAAATTCAAGCGTATCTTTTTTATCTTTACCGAAGGAAATATTCGCTTTATTCGACGCTTTATTTTCTCCCACCAAAATGTCAAATCCTTGGTTGGTTTTGTATAATTGTCCGCCGTTAACGGCTTCCGTACTATTTTGAGATATATCGCCACCTTTTACATTTTTAATAACCGTACCGGCATCGCCGCCTGCCAGCGTAATGGAATTTTTATTGACCGTATCTCCGGTCTTATCATATTTAACGACAGAATCATCCAGGGCCTTTACCGCCTTGTCTACTTCCGACTTCTTCGCTACGTCTTTGATCGTCACGGTAGCTTTTTTATCGGTATGCTTGCTGTCTTGTACGGTCAGGGCAACTTCTCCGTCTTGACTTACACTGTATTTCTTATCGGCTGCACTTTCGTTTGCTACCAACTGATAATCCGTTGCCTTGTCTATAGCTTCTT
>NZ_AFIJ01000005.1 GCF_000214495.1 Megasphaera lornae
CTATCTCCCTTCGTATCAACGGCGCCGTTAATTTTAGTTTGTAATGCCTCGCTCAACTTGTCCGCCGTAATGCTCTTGTCCTTCAAGTCAATCGTCACGTCCGCACCGACCGCTTTCCCGTCTCCGGTAATCGCAAGTGTCGTAGAAGTAATACTCCCCTTTTTCACCTTATCGGTCACGAACGTGTCGGTTACCTTATTCGTTACGGCCGTATCGGCAATCGTCGTAAGCGCTTGTTTCCCCTTATCTGAAAGATTATCCAAATTCTGATTAGCCAACGATTCTACCGCCGCAGCTACCGTGCCGCCCGTAACGAGATTGGCATCGTCTTTGCTCACCTTGCCGGTTCCCATCTTCTTGGCCCAGTCGGCAACGGTAATATTATCTCCATTTGCATGGACGGCGCTGTTAATTTTATTTTGTAATTCTTCGTCCAACTTGCTCGCCGTAATGCTCTTGTCCTTCAGGTCAATCGTCACGTCCGCACCGACCGTGTTCCCGTTCCCGGTAATCGCAAGTGTCGTAGAAGTAATATTTCCTTTTTTCACCTTATCCGTCACGAACGTGTCGGTTACCTTATTCGTCACGGCCGTATCGGCAATCGTCGTAAGCGCGGTTTTACCCTTTGCCGAAAGATTGGTCAAATCTTTATCGACCAACGAGTCTACCGCCGCAGCTACCGTGCCGCCCGTAACGAGATTGGCATCGTCTTTGGCCACCTTGCCGGTGCCCAATTTCTTGACCCAATCGGCGACGCTAATAGTATCGCCCTTCGTATCAACGGCGCCATTAATTTTATTTTGTAATTCGTCGCTCAACTTGTCCGCCGTAATGCTCTTGTCCTTCAGGTCAATCGTCACGTCCGCACCGACCGCTTTTCCGTCTCCGGTAATCGCAAGTGTCGTAGAAGTAATACTCCCCTTTTTCACCTTATCCGTCACAAACGTGTCGGTTAGTTTATTCGTCACGGCATTATCGGCAATCGTCGTAATCGCGGTTTTACCCTTTGCCGAAAGATTGGTCAAATCTTTATCGGCCCACGAGTCTACCGCCGCAGGCGCACCGCCTTTTTTTATTTGATCCGCCACCGCTTTCAACTGCGCCACGGTAACCGCATCGGTATCCAAATATCCGGGAGCGACGTTGGTAATACGCCGTTCACTGCCCATATGACCTACCGATAAAATCCCTGAAACCGGATTCGTCTTCGTCGCTGCCGGCAAAAATGCCCCGGCCTGTTGCAAATCTTCCGACTTATAATCCGTCCGACTGTCCTTACCGAGGGCAACGGAGTTCTCCATATTCGTATACGTGCCGGTTCCCAATGCCAAAGAGTCCTTTGCTGCCGCAATCGCTTCCATACCGACAGCCGTCGCATTGTCCCCTTCCGTATACGTCATCAGGCCGATATTCATGGAATTTTTTCCCGTCCCCAGCGAATAGGACCCCAACACCATCGAATTCATGCCTAACGCATACGTGTTTTTCCCTACGGCAATCGCATTTTTATTCGGTTCGGTGACTTTTACGCTCGGATCCGGTTTCGTCGAGTTTGCCCAGCCGTGTTCCTTTACTTTCTTACCATCCTCTATGCGAGTACGAATTAACTTACTATTCGCCTGCCACAACGGCTTCTCCTTTATTACCTGATCTATTTCCCGATCAATGGCTGCCATCGGTGAGGTTTCGGTCTGTGCCGTCGAACTCGACGATACGCGCTGTAACAACGCCTTTGTCACTGCCTGTTGTACGTCCTCGTCAAGTGCCGTATTCGCCCCCACATGATAGCCGATGGCAATGGCATTATCTCCGCCGGCTTTCGCATCATACCCGTACGCCATCGCCCCGGTTTCCCCGGCATACGACCGATATCCTACGGCCAAGGTTTTGTCGGCCACCGCTTCCGCACCGTAACCATAAGCCGTAGCGCCTTCGCCGCTTACATGAAAATCGGCTCCTACAGCGGTTCTATAAGCCAATTTTAGCTCTTTCTTTGTTTTCTCTTTACCATCGGTTGCCGTATTGTCCATAGACGGATCATGCTCGCCGCTAATCAGCGCAATACGATACGCCAAAGATGACGCATCCGCCTCGTCACGCACGCCGATACTGCCGCGATCCTGACCCTTATCGGATAGCTCATACGTTTTACCGTCTATCCAATGTTGATATCGTTTAGTTTTATCTTTAGTTTTATCTTTCAATTTTGCATTAATCACCGCAGTCGACATCAACCCAATCGGCTTAACGTCCTGATTCGTCTTTTGTTGCGGTGTCTGCCCCGTTTGGACCACAGAGGCGGCTGGGGGGTCTTCCTGTGCCGCAACCGGCAGCACAGTCCCTATACTGCACAACGCACATACTGCCAGTACGGCCGCCTTCATACCGCGTTTCTTCCTACAGGCTCCCGCTTTGCCGTCGCGTTTCGCCAGTTCCGAAACCACGACATAACAATGCTTTACAGTGCTCCAAATAACATTATATATATGATTCATTCTTATTTTGCTTCCTTTCTATGAATACATCATAATAATACACATAACTGACCGAAAATAAAATCAAAAGTCATTGTACTACAGTATGACATTTATTGTCAAGTATTCCACTGTCGCATAATTATTTATTTTAAATATAGTTTTATTTCCGTACACTTTGTATTGTTTATCAAAAAAAAAAAAATAACGTTATCAGTGTATTTATATTTAATAAAATTTCTTTCGTTTTTTATTTGACAACACCTTCTTTTTTTAGTATGTATAAACATTTATCCCGTTTCTCTTGCTTCTTATAGGCATACAAAAAGCACGCACACTATAGTACCTATAGCATGCGTGCTGTAAAAAGAACTTCTTATCTTTATTTCAGTTTTTTCAACTGCCGTATTTCCTGCCACAACGCCTGTATTTGCGCCTCTTTGTCTTTATCCCGTTGCTGTAACACTTGAATTTGTGCCCGCTGCTCCCGTATTTCCCGCTGCTGCGCCGCCAATTGTCGTGCCGGCACCGCTTTCGCCATGGACCGTACGGACCCGCTTCCTACTTTCAAAGATACACCGCCATTGACCATATTCTTGCCGCTGCCGAAGGAACCGCCTATGCTGAACATCGTTCTTTCGTTCGGTCTGTAGTACGCGCCGACGGCAACCGCATTGGCACCGTTATAATTACCTACTCCGGCTGCAAGATCAAGTTTTTCATCGGCATTGAAGTCGAGCGGATGAAGTGCTGCAAGTGCCGCAGCGTGTGCGCCGACATGGGCGATTCCTCCGGAAATTTCAGTCATTCCTTGCGTTACCGCTTTCAATTGATCTTCAGTTGCCGCACGTCCCGACTCGATGTGATTCGGATCCCATGTCTTGTTTGAAAGTCCGGTAATTGTACCTTTGCCTTTTTCTCCGTTTATCTTCACATAGCCGACAGCAATATTTTCTTTATCTTTCGTTCCGTCAATCGTAACTTCGCCTGCTTTGATTTTTGTACTTAAACCTATGGTATAAGTCTTTTTACCTGATTCAGTATTCGATGTCACACTTACTCCGCTACCGGTATCGCCTTTTATGTCGATGTCCGCACCTGTTCCGTCTTTACCGTCTTTACCTTTCAGACTGTCGAGGAAATCTTGCTTCGTTTTAGTTTTATCGGTCTGTGTTTCCAACCATATATCATAAGCAGATTTACCGTCTTTACCGTTTGTCCCGCCCGTACCGATTTTCTTTTCGATGGCTTTGAGCTGTGCCACGTTGACTGCATCGGTGTCTTCACTGCCGGCGGCAACTCCCGTAATTTGACGGGAATACCCCTTCACATCATCGCCGACGGAAAAGGCACCTAAATTTGATTTCCATGCTAAACCGGCCTGTCCGTTTGCCAAGTATCCGCTTACACCTTTTTCTCTTTGTGCCACACTGAAAGAACCGAAGGCCGCACCGTAATCCACCGTAGCCGATACCTTCAAACCGCCCACGGCAGTGCTTGCCGTTCCTTGTGTTTTAGCACCGCTGCCGATTGCCGCAGACCAGCCTTTTACCGTTTCCGCCTTATTACCCACGGCTATACTTTCTGTGAAGTTTGTTACCGCCTTAAAACCGACAGCTATACTCTGATTTCCTGAAGACTTCGCCTGAACTCCGACAGCCGTACTGAGCGCACCGTCACTTTGGACCAGTGTACCTACTGCTGTACTGAACACACCGTCACTTTTGGCCTGTGTACCTACTGCCACAGATTGTCCGCCGCTTGCTTCCGCTCGATCTCCTGCCGCTATGCTGAAATCGCCGGTCGCCTTAGCCTGTGTTCCCAATGCAGTAGCTTGTATACCGGACGCATTCGCCCAATTTCCTACCGCTGTTGTATACTTACCGACAGCTCTCGCATAAATACCAATCGCCAAAGAGCGGGGAGCCATAATTTCTTTCTTACGAGCCTCGGAATATTGATATCCTATCTTATCCAAGGCTTGCTGCCGGTCCGCAGGCAAAGCCCTATATTCTTCCGGCGTATATTCCTCATACTTCGTACGATAATATAGCGATTTATCTCCCGTATCTAATAAAAACGAATATAGCTGATAATTCTTTTTTTCCGCTTCTGAAAGCTTATCATAGGTTTCTTTATCTATTCCTTTTTCTCCACTTGCGATTGCGCCCCAGCCCCACGCTTGTGAAAACGCACCGATACTCCAGGCCTGATTACCTATGGCACTACTTCCCCAATGAAAAGCTTCCGCCTTATTACCGATAGCTATCGAATTTTCACCGACCGCACCGTCATTCTTATAGTTGGATCCTGCTCCTTGTTCGGAACTGTTCACCGACAAGTAATGCACACTGCCTTCCGCCGCCGCGTTGATTACATCATTCATATCTACATTGAAGGTAGTATTTGTATTCGTTGTAAAGGTAAGTTTCTTTGTGGTTTTATCGTACGTTCCGCTTGTAATATGAATATCTTTGGTAGCTACCGTCACGGCTGTACCCTTATCACCGGCTTTATTGCTTTTAATGGTGACGGTGGTCGTATTATCGTCATTTTCTTTTGTTTCAACCGTATAAGCGGTACTGTTTGCCGCTACTTTATCCACTTTCGTATTCAATACTTTGAGCTGTGCCACGTTCACCGCATCGGTATCCTTTGTGCCGGCGGCAACTCCCGTGATTTGACGGGTGATACCTTTTTCTTCATTACCTACGGAAAAAGCACCATAGCCACCAGCCGAACGATACGCCCCGAGAAGAAGATTCTCTTTCTGTTGCACTGCTTCTAAAGCTTGATACGCCTTATTTAAATTTTCTTTCTTAGTTATATCTGCAGCGTTTTCTTTTAAAGCTTTTTTGGCCTCTTCAACAGCCTTTTTCTTTGCAGTCATTTCCGTTTGCAAAGCGTCATATTCCGTAGTCTTACCGAGATATTCCGCTACGGCTGTACCGTCTACAAAGGCTGCTCCATTTTTCGGATTATAACCGAATAAACCGCCTGCACGTTTTTCTGTAGAATCTCTGCCCAAGGCCACGCCGCCAGCACTATCCGCCGTAGCATACGCACCGATAGCTACCGCATGAACGCCTTTCGCACCGTCATTCTTATAGTTGGATCCGGCTCCTTGTTCGGAACTGTTCACCGACAAGTAATGCACACTGCCTTCCGCTACTTTATCCACTTTCGTATTCAATACTTTGAGCTGTGCCACGTTCACCGCATCGGTGTCCTTTGTACCGGCGGCAACTCCGGTGATTTGACGGGTAATTCCGTCTTCTTCATTACCGATAGCAAGTGCCGCTTTGTTTCCTATCCATGCACCTTTACCTAAGTTGGCTCCGCCATTCAATTCTTTTTGTAAGTTGTTATATTTATTGGTCAACTCTTGTCCTTTGTTCCACAATTTTTGTTGTTCATTACGTGCATGGAGAACCCATTCCACCCATTCATTGTTTCCGTTCAATGTATTTCCGTGAGCTTCTGCATAGGCTTTACGCTCATCCAAATATTTATCGGGATATTTTTCTTTATCCACCCATGCTTGATATGTAGGTCCCATTTGAGCGACTTCATCTGAAAGGTCGTTCATTTCACGTTGAATTTCCTGTTCTCGTACCGCACCGATACCTGCTTCCGGATGTGCCTTTTTAAAGTCCGTCCATGTTTTTGCATCACTTGTCGGGTCGTAGCCGAAAATACCGGCATTACGGGTAGCAAGGGACTGATTTCCCAACGCAATTGCACCGTCAAGATTTTCTCCTACTTTCGCTTCCGAACCGATTGCTATGGCGGACGCACTGTATACTTTGGTACGACGACCGATAGCAATACTGCTCTCCATGTCTTTCATTGTATTTTTCATAGACGGAGAAGTCATCTGCGGAAGTTGTTCCATCGCCAACGTACGGAGTTTTTGCTCCAAATATTCACTGCCCATAGCGGCAGGCATCTTTTCCGCTCTTTGTTCCCATTCTGCAAATTTTTCCGGGAATTTGGCTTTCAATTCATCTCTCAATCCCTTATCCAAAAAGCTTCGTGTCAACACCCATTTATTGACATTTTGTGCCTTTTGCGTTTCATCATCAAGCCACTTCGTACCGACATAAGCGCCCGCTCCGAGTGCCACACTGCCGCTGCCGCCGGCTACCGCGCCGGTTCCGGAAGCAAACGAGCCGCCTCGCGACAACGCATTCCAACCGATAGCTATCGTATCGTTCCATGACGTATTCGTATTATCCGAACCGACCGCATGTGAACCGTAACCGATGGCAATATCTCTGGCTCCCGATGCCGTACTTTCCACACCGAATACGATACTCGAGTGACCTATCGCTCTTGCTCTGTACCCGAACGCTTGCGAATTTTCTTCCGTTGCCATAGCATCCGGTCCGATTGCCGTAGTATATCCGGCTCTTGCACCTTGATTATCATAATTAATACCGGAATCACTCCCGTTTGAAGAAAAGAAATGAATATCCTTCTTACCGTCAACTTTCTTATTCAATGCTTTGAGCTGCGCCACGTTAACCGCATCGGTGTCTTCACTTCCGGCGGCAACTCCCGTAATCTGACGGGTCATGCCGGTTTCTTCATTGCCGACAGATACGGCAGCGGAAGAACTCAAGTACGCACCGGTCAATGTATTGCGTTTTGCTTTGATTTCATCAAATTCCTTTTGCAAATTTTCATATACTTGCTTCGTTCTCGCTATTTCCGCTTCCAATTTTTCTCGGTTTGCCGAAGTAAATTCCAAGGCTCCGGGTCTGCCGTGGGACATATCATCCAAGTCCTGCTGCGCTTTATGATAAGCCGCTTCCGCCGCTGCAAGTTGCGGTTGCTTTTCTGCAAGCCCCCTGTCATATCCTTCAATTTCTTCTTTTTTCCCTTGACCGTATGCGGCACCGATGCTTTCGGTATCATATGCATTTCCGCCAAGTACGTTGTACCCGTATACGTTTTCCCTTCTGCTTGCTACGGAATCACTGCCCACAGACACACCGTCCGCTACGGTGGTTTGCGCTCCATATCCCATGGAAAGTCCGCGATCTCCATCTTCTTTGACCTTACCGCCGCCTACTGCTGTCGATAAAAATCCTAATGCCTTTGATGAAGCTCCCAAAGCGGAACTATATTCACCCGTTGCTTTTGCCCATGCACCTACGGCGGATGAATTTTCTTCCGTTGCTTTAGCTTTATGTCCCATGGCGACTGCATAATTTCCGGCTGCCGCAGCGTTATCACCTAACGCAACCGTACTGTATGCCGTCGCTTTACTTTTCACACCGGCGGCAAAACTTGATTTTCCGGAAGCTGTCGCATTATTTCCCATAGCAATGGCACCGACATCCTGTGCTTTTGCCGTATTTCCTACAGCAAATGAATTGGTTGCCCACGCTTCCGATTTCTCTCCCATTGCAACGGAATTTTCACCCATCGCTTTGACTTCTTTACCGAAAGCAAACGCTTGTTTAGCCGAAGCAATAGCACCGTATCCGCCGGCAAATGCCGAATCCGCTCCTGCCGCACTGTATTGTCCGACAGAAAACGCACCTACCCCGTAAGCGGCATTTAAAAATCCGATGGCGGTCGAATAACTGCGTGCATCTCCGGACGAATTGATATTCCAAAGCGGAATCATAAATCCGTCTGCTTGACGTTCTCTTTTATAACCGGTAATTATATTCGTTTTCTTTCCGTCAACGGTAGCTTCTTCAGTTTGCGCTTCCAATGCCAAGCCTGCCACGTTACCGCTGCCCCAAGCAATATTGGAACCGGGAATACCGTGTGTATACTGCGTCTGCGAAGTTCCCACTTCATTGCCGGCCGCCGTTGTACCTAAATACAAATTTCCATGTTTGCCGTCCCATTGAACATATCCCAAAGACAAGGTTTCCTTATCGTTATCCACCTTTACTTTGCCGAGACTCGCCTTACCGCTTGTTTGTGCCAATTGTTGTATCACCGCATCATATACTGCCTGTTTATCCGGGGTCAGTGCCGCATAGGCGCTCCCCGCTACAGACACCAAAAAGACCGCTGCCAGAGATGCCGCTTTAGTACGACGTGTCGAAGTGCGACGGTGTGTGTGCGCAATTTCCGACACCACACAATAGGCATGCTTCGTTTCACTCCAAATAACTTTAAATATACGATTCATCTATGAAACCCCCTTATGACGATACCGTTCGTGCTGCTATTACTGCAATACTATATATTGTTTAATATATATATAAGTATATAATAAATCCCGTAAGTCAACAAGATGTCAAGGTGTACAAGAAAACCGATGACCAATGCTGCGGATATATCGTTTTTTTTGCAGGACACCCTACGCCCCGCCAAACAATACCTGCTCCCTATATGCGGCACCCACTCGCTTTTACAGCATCGCTTAGCTCCCCGGAAAGCGGTTATCTTGCCATCACTTCGTTCAAGAATGACAGGCAGGTATTTAGTGCCGTTCCGTATGCGATCTTTTTTCGTGCTTACTCACGCTTTCCCCTTGTTCACTTCCCCGATTACTGAGAAATGTTCCGGCCCTTGCGGGGCGATAGGGACAGGTTTGTGTACACCGGTCTGAACAGGATAATGAATGCTAATACGAATAAACCACAAAAAAAACAAACACACCTTCAACGATGTGTTTGTTTTTTTGTTTCTCGGAATTATTTTACTTTCTCTAAAACCTTTTCGAGTTTTACTTCCAATGCGGCAATTCTGTCGTTAGCTTCTTTATTTTCCTTACGAATAGCATCATTTTCACGTTTTAATGACTGCACTTCGTCCTGGAGAATATAGACACTGCTGATTGGTCCCTTGTCGTACTGCGGCAGGCGGAGATTCCGTGCCTTTTGGGCTTCTTTATCTTCGCTGCTTCCGAAACGATAGCTGACCCCTACATTCGCCATCACGTTAGAGTTGCCCGCATAAGCAAGACCGCCGTGAATCATCAGGTCTTCATTCTTGTAGTGTGCAAGTCCCAGTGCAACTGCTTCTTTGCCTCTGTAGTAGCCGACACCTGCCATGACCTGGCTTCTCTGATAGGGATCGAAGTCAAGCGGCTTCAGGGCTGCCATGGCTGCTCCCAGAGCGTCCCCTTCACGGCTTTCGTCACGGAGATTGTTAATCTGATTCATATTGTTTACTACCATCTGGTTCGTTGCAAAGAGCTGGCTTCCGTTCACTGCGTCTTTGCTGTATTGGGAGATTTCTCCTGCCGCAATGCCGGTGATTTTCTTTCCGCCCGCATCAATTCCTTTATCTTTATCAAGGGAAATAGTTCCTACCTTTACGGAATCCAGTTTGAGGTTTTTATTGAGAGAAAGCACCGCTTTGGCGGGATCTTTCTTGTCGACAATAATAGTATCGTCTCCCGCTTCGACATTCGCTCCGTCCTTGCCTTTCATATCGTTAATGAAATCGTCTTACGTTTTCTCTTCATTGCCCGATTTTTCTTTCCAGATTTCATAGGCGGATTTACCATTAGTACCGTCGGCACCTTTCGGTCCTTGTTCACCCTTCGGTCCTTGTTCGCCCTTAGGTCCTTGTTCACCCTTCGGGCCTTGTTCGCCCTTCGGTCCTTGTTCGCCCTTCGGTCCTTGTTCTCCCTTCGGTCCTTGTTCACCCTTCGGGCCTTGTTCACCCTTCGGGCCTTGTTCACCCTTCGGGCCTTGTTCGCCCTTCGGTCCTTGTTCGCCCTTCGGGCCTTGTTCACCTTTCGGGCCTTGTTCACCCTTCGGGCCTTGTTCGCCCTTCGGGCCTTGTTCGCCTTTCGGGCCTTGTTCCCCTTCGGGCCTTG
>NZ_AFIJ01000004.1 GCF_000214495.1 Megasphaera lornae
CATAAAATTATTGACAAAGGGTAGTGTGGTATATATAATAGTATAGTCGAGGTAGAATAATGAAACTACAAGTCGAAAGAGCATGCAAAGAAAAAGGCATATCCTTTTCTTTTCACTTTGAAGAACCGGCTGCCGGATTGGGAGATGTCACCGCTTTTCCCTGGCATGATGAACGAGTTCATGTAGAGGGAACGTATTGGTTTGATGGCCTGCATATTGTTGTTCAGGGCATTATACGGACCCGGGGGACATATACTTGCAGTCGTTGTTTGTTGCCGGTGTCGGTGAAGCGAGAAGCAACACTGTCTGAAATCTATGGTACAGAAGCAGAGCTTCCGGACGATGTATTGCCGTATGACGGGGAATACATCGATTTGACGGAGACTATTAGAGAAACTTTGATCCTGAGCGAACCTATGCAGGTTTTATGCCGTTCGACATGTGCCGGTTTATGTCCCGCATGTGGGGCGAATTTGAACGAAGAACACTGTAGTTGTCCTACCGACACGATCGATCCGAGACTGGCTGTCTTGGAGGAGTTGTTAAGGTCAAAGCACTAAACGTACCGTGATGTAAGGAGGTGCAAAGTATGGCAGTACCAAAAAATCGTTTATCACAAACACGTCAGAAAATGCGTCGTGCGAATTGGAAATTGAGTGTACCGGGATATGTAGAATGCCCGCAGTGTCATGAACCCGTAAGACCGCATCACGTATGCCCGACTTGCGGTTTTTACAAAGGTAAACAGGTTGTCAACAACACTACAGCTGAATAAGCATGTACGAATAAAAGAGTGTGCGGGAAGCACACTTTTTTTATTCGTACTGCGAACCGGCTGTTTTTATGTCGGATTGCTGTGATATAATAAAAAAATAAAGCTGTATTGCAGAAAGAGGGAGGAATGAAGGATGCGCGCATTAGGCATTGATCCCGGTACGGCTATTTGCGGTTTTGGCGTAGTCGATGCGCAGGGGAGCCGGTTACATCCGGTTACGTACGGGACGATTCGGACCTCCCCTGAAGATACGGATGCACAACGGTTAGTCATGTTGTTTAAAGGGCTCAAGGAATTATATGCGACGTATCAACCGGATGTAGTCGGCGTGGAACAGCTTTTTTTTAATCGTAATGTTACTACGGCTATTACTGTGGGCCAAGCCAGAGGGATTATTTTATTGACTGCGGAACAGGCGGGTATTCCTATTTTGGAATTTACTCCTTTACAGGTAAAACAAGGGGTTACGGGCTACGGTAGAGCGACGAAAGAACAGGTGACGGATATGACAATGCGGATTTTAGGGATTCGGGAGAAGATTAAGCCCGATGACGCTGCGGACGGACTGGCGATGGCTATTTATGCGGTTTATTCGCAGCATTCGCAGCGGTTAAAAAGGAAGGTTCAATTATGATCGGCTATATACGCGGGCCTGTAACCCGAATTTTTCATGAGTATTGTTTTATTGATGTACATGGTGTCGGGTATCGTATATATGCGCCGGCCGCTACGTTGGCGGCACTTGTACCGGAGCGGGAAACGACGCTGTTTACCTATATGCATGTACGGGAAGATGCGATCCTTTTATATGGGTTCGGTACCCAAGAGGAATATGATGTATTTATGTTATTAATCGGCGTGAGCGGTGTGGGCCCGAAGGTGGCGCTGGGGATTTTAAGTGCCGTAACACCGGAGGAATTTTGCGCAGCTGTACAGCGTAAGGATTTAAAGACGCTGACTCGTATGCCGGGAATCGGGAAAAAAGTCGGCGATCGAATTCTTTTTGAATTGCATGATAAAGTCGGTTCATTGCAGGGATGTATCCCCGATGGTGCGGAGAACGGGGCGGATATAGTTACAGGATCTCATACGGATGAGGCGGTAGAAGCGTTGCGCGGTTTGGGGTATAGTGAAAGTGAAGCGCAAACGGCAGTTGCATCGATACCCGGTAAGGACCTGAGTGTGGAAGAAAAAATTCGTCGCGCATTGCAAGTGCTGGGTAGGGGGCGGTGAATATGGAGGAAACGCGGCTTGTGGAAAATCATGATTTACCCAGTGACTCGTGGCAATATAGTTTGCGCCCTCACTATTTAAAAGAGTATATAGGACAGCAACAGGCAAAGCAAAATTTGGAAGTGTTCATAGGGGCGGCAAAGTTGCGGCAAGAAGCCTTGGATCATGTATTGTTATACGGTCCGCCGGGATTGGGAAAAACGACTTTGGCGGGAATTGTTGCCAATGAAATGAATGTGAGTTTGCGCATTACTTCCGGTCCGGCAATTGAACGTCCCGGTGACTTGGCGGCGCTTTTAACGAACTTGCAAGAGCGGGATGTGTTGTTTATTGATGAAATTCATCGTTTGTCGCACAGCGTGGAAGAAGTGCTGTATGCGGCTATGGAAGATTATGCCTTGGACATTGTAATCGGAAAAGGCCCGAGTGCCCGTTCTGTACGGATTGATTTGCCGCCGTTTACGTTAGTCGGCGCAACTACACAAGTCGGAAGGTTGGCCCCGCCTTTGCGGGATCGGTTCGGAGTCATTTGTCGTTTGGAATTTTATAAACCGGAAGAGTTGGTGTTGATTATTCAGCGTACGGCTACTATTTTAAATATTGCTATTGATGTTTCCGGCGCCATGGAAATAGCGCGACGTTCACGAGGGACACCGCGAATTGCGAATCGTTTATTGAAACGGGTGCGTGATTTTGCGCAAATGGCGGGAGAAACGTTTATTCATGAAACAATGGCGGCTTCCGCGTTGACACGTTTGGAAGTGGATTCTTGCGGTTTGGACAGAACGGATCGCAAGGTGTTGGAAATTATTATTGAAAAATTTGCCGGCGGCCCTGTCGGTTTGGATACGATTGCTGCGGCTATCAGTGAATCGGTAGATGCGGTGGAAGATGTATATGAGCCGTTTTTGATGCAGCAGGGATTTTTACATCGTACGCCGCGCGGTCGCGTGGTGACCGAGGCCGCCTATCGACATTTGGGATTACCCCTGCCGCAAGAGGTGTCTCATCACGTGTAGAACAACGGGCGTATAGAAACTGCAGAATAGGGGGATATATGCAAGTAATACACAAAATTAGTATCGGTATCGTATTTTTCTTGGGGTGTGTCGGGGTATTGAGCGCGGCTGCATCCGGTCCCGGCATTCCTATTCGGGTGGGCATTCGCGAAGGACGGAATGCGATTTCGCTGGTAAGTGCGGGCGGCTTGGAGATTTTTTCTAAGGGAAATTTGTGGAAAACGGTGGCGCCTCATATGCCCGTAACGATTTCGTATGTTGATAATATGTTTTCTATAGACGGCAGCAGCTTGGAAGGACCCGTTTCGTTTCAGCCTGCACGATATCAGGGAACGGTACGAATTACAGACGGTTATACTTATCGCGGCATGCTGGAATGTATAAAAACGCCCGGTCGGGAAGGCATGACGTTGGTCAATGTAGTACCTTTGGAATATTATTTATATGGCGTAGTAGGTAAAGAAATGTCGCCTTCCTGGAATTTGGAGGCATTAAAGGCGCAAGCAGTGGCGGCACGGACTTATGCGATTACGCATAAAAATTCGTATGGAACTCGCGGGTTTGACGTGACGGATGACACCCGCAGTCAAATGTATGGCGGCGTAAACGGAGAATCCCCGTCCGTATTGCGGGCGGTAGATGAAACGAACGGGGAAGTGCTGTTTTATGGAAATAAAGTAATTGATGCACTGTTTTGTTCTACCGCCGGCGGTTGGACGGAAAACAGTGAGAATGTTTGGGGCAAAGCTTACGGATATTTACGCGGGGTTCCGGATTTCAGTGAAGCGATGCCGGCATATCGGTGGCAACTTTCGCTTACGCCGGAGCGCTTGGCTGCAGTATTAAAAGCAACGGGAAGGAATGTGGGCGACGTAACCGGCATATTGTTATCTCCGTTACAACGTCGTCCTATGAGTGTTTCTGATCGCGGTATATCCGGCAGAGTACGTTCCTTAGTGATTATCGGCACGGAAGGAAAAGTTACGCTAAGCGGCAATGCGTTTCAGTCTCTTTTGTCTTTAAAAAGTACTTTATTTGATGTGTATGACGGACAAGGGCTGTTACCGGATCCGGATCGCAGCAGCGTACAACGGGAAACGTTGTTTTCTGTCACCAAGGGCGTGCCTTTTGTGGTCTACGGGTTCGGTTGGGGACATGGCTTGGGAATGAGTCAGTATGGCGCATATCAAATGGCTTTGTCCAATAAGGGGATAAAAAATTATTATCGTCAAATATTATCCCATTATTATACAGGTACACGGATTGAACAGTTGTATTAGAAAGAGGTCTATTTTGAAACTTAGTGATTTTTCTTATGAATTACCGAAGGAATTAATTGCACAACATCCGGCAGAACCGCGAGATCATGCGCGGTTAATGGTATATGATAAAATAACCGGTGCCGTAGCGCATCGATATTTTTATGATTTAGCGGCGGAGCTGCATAAAGGGGATGTCTTGGTTTTTAATGATTCTCGCGTTATTCCGGCACGATTACATGGAAAAAAAAAGGAAACGGGCGGTAAAGTGGAAGTGTTGCTGCTTACCCCGGTAGGGGAGGATTGTTGGGAAGTGCTGGTTAAACCCGGAAAAAAAGCATTGCCCGGAACGACAATAGAATTTTCTTCCCGTTTATGCGCGACGGTAAAAGAAAGAACCGATTTCGGCGGTCGTATTGTGCAATTTCATTACGACGGGGTGTTTGATGAAATTTTGGATCAAATCGGAGAAATGCCGTTGCCGCCTTATATTCATGAAAAAATGAAGAATCCCGATGAATATCAGACCGTATACGCACGAGAACGGGGATCGGCGGCGGCACCGACGGCAGGCTTGCATTTTACCCGAAATTTAATGGAAAAAATACGCGCTAAAGGTGTGGAAACGGTGTTTGTCACTTTGCATGTAGGGTTGGGAACGTTTCGTCCCGTTGAGGAAGAAAATGTGGAAGACCATGAAATGCATAGTGAGTTTTACAGTGTTACGCCGGCAGCGGCGGCGGCCGTCAATCGGGCAAAAGCGGAGGGCCGTCGGGTGGTTGCAGTAGGGACCACTTCGATTCGCACGTTGGAAAGTGCCGGAAAAGAAGGTGTCGTACAGGCTGGCAGCGGATGGACCGATATTTTTATTTATCCGGGTTATACCTATCGTATCGCCGATGCATTGGTGACTAATTTTCATTTACCCGAATCGACATTGCTGATGTTAATTAGCGCTATGTCGAAGCGGGAAAAGATTTTACAGGCCTATCGGATTGCGGTTGCGGAAGGATATCGTTTTTTCAGTTTCGGCGATGCTATGTTTATTCGATAAGGAGGCGCGACATTGGTCATTCGATATGAATTACAGGCGGAATGTGACGGGGCCAGAGCCGGGTTGCTTCATACGCCGCACGGTACATTTAAAACACCTATGTTTATGCCTGTAGGAACACAGGCGACGGTAAAGACGCTGACGCCGGAAGAATTATACGCCATGGGGGCGCAAATTATTTTGAGCAATACGTATCATTTATTTTTACGTCCCGGGGAAGAATTGATTCGACAGGCCGGCGGTTTACATGCATTTATGCATTGGCAACAACCGATTTTAACAGACAGCGGCGGTTTTCAAGTATTCAGTCTTGGACAAATGCGAAAAATTACAGAAGATGGAGTAACTTTTCGGTCTCATTTGGACGGATCGCGGAAATTTCTTTCTCCGGAAGTATCGATGGATGTGCAAATGGCATTAAATTCCGACATTGCTATGGCTTTTGATGAATGTATTCCCTATCCTTCCGACTATGATTATACTTCGCAGTCTACTGCGCGAACTTCTCGTTGGGCACAACGTTGTTTACAACATCATCACAGTCCTACACAAGGTCTTTTCGGCATTGTACAGGGAGGGATGTATAAAGATTTGCGGGCTCGCAGTTGTGCGGAGTTGGTGGCTATGGATTTTGACGGGTACGGTATTGGCGGGTTGAGCGTGGGAGAAGAAAAGTCGTTGATGTATGATATTTTGGAATATACCGTGCCATTGCTGCCGAAACATAAAGCCAGATATTTAATGGGTGTTGGAACGCCCGACTGCTTGCTGGAAGGAGTGGCTCGCGGCGTCGATATGTTTGACTGTGTATATCCTACGAGAGTGGCGCGAAACGGTATGGCTATGACGAAAACGGGAAGACTAACCGTACGTAATGCGAAATATGCGGCGGACTTTGTACCTATAGAAGAAAATTGTGATTGTTATACCTGTCAAAATTATACGCGCGCGTATATTCGGCATCTTTTTAAAGCAGAAGAATTATTGGCCTATCGGCTGGTGAGCATTCATAATTTACATTTTTTATTGCATTTTATGAGAGATTTGCGTCAATCTATTGTAGACGGAACTTTCCGAGAATTTTGCCGGCAATTTCGGCGTGTGTATCGGGACCGGTAGCGAATGCGGGAAGAGAACGAATAAAAACGGCCGGATACGGTTGATTTTGCATAGTGAAAAAGCGTATTATATAATGAGGAATGTGCGGATAGTCAAAGAGTGGTTACATTCGTGTTATCAATCGCGTCAATAATACGGGTACAGTATAGTAGCGATGGCAGGTCTTGCAGCATATTCCCGAATCTTTTATATACGCATTGAGAAATATAGGAGGTGAAAACCGTATTATGAATATGTTGAACCAGGCACAACAATTTTGGCCGCTTATTATTATGATCGTCATTTTTTACTTTTTGTTATGGCGACCGCAGAAAAAGCAACAACGACGTCGACAAGAAATGATGAACAGCCTGAAAGTAGGTGCAAAAATTATTACTGCCGGCGGTATTTATGGCGTTGTTACCGCTACTAAGGAAGATGTTGTGGAAATTCGCATTGCTGAAAAAGTGGAAATTAAAATTTCTCGCAGTGCTGTCAGTCAAGTAGTGGGATCGTAATAAGGTGAAAGCGACTTACAAAAATTTTATCAGAACGGTTATGAAAAGCCGCTTGGCTAATATGGGGCAGGAGAGGCAAGCTGTAGACAGTCAAACGATTTGTCAACGGTTATGTCGCCTTTCTGCGTATCATAAGGCACAGCGGCTCATGATTTTTTTAGCCTGCTCCGGAGAAGTGCAACTGGACAGGTTGGCGGTGCAGGCGCGACATGACGGCAAAGAAGTATGGGTTCCCCGTTGTAGGCAGGGCGGTTTTATGGAAGCCGTGCCGTTGTTTTCCTTGCAGCGGACGGTAAAGGGACTCTATGGGATTCGAACGGTAGCGGACGAAATACCGGCCGTGACGAAAACTCCCGATCTTATTATTGTGCCGGGATTGGCGTTTGATCGACACGGTCGAAGATTGGGACGTGGCGGCGGTTACTATGATCGGTTTTTGCGTTCGTATCCGGAAGCGGTACGTATCGGTGTCGCATGGGATTGCCAAATCATGGCGCAAGTGCCTGTTTCCGGCTGGGACCGGCGAATGGATGCCGTATTGACGCCCCGTCGTTATTGGCAGGCAGAAAAATAAAATAACCCGGAGGGGGGAAATGTATTGCAAACTCGTAATATAATTAAGTTTTTTGTGGCGGTCGTGATTATTTTGGCGGCATTTTTTACACTTGTTTTTCCGCCGGCAAAATCCATGCGACAAGGTACGGTATTGCCGTTTGCAGTGGTCAAACCATTCCCGGATTCAATTAAACAGGGGTTGGATTTGCAGGGCGGTACACATATTGTGTTGGAAGCGGAAGATTCGCCGGGAGCACCGGTAACGGAAGATTCGTTAAAACGAGCCGTGTCGATTATTGAACGTCGTATTAATGAAATGGGCTTGACCGAACCGTTGGTACAGCAAGAAGGTGCGAAACGTATTATTGTGGAATTGCCGGGAGAAAAAAATCCTGAAAAGGCGATTGAAACGATTGGGAAAACGGCGGTTATGGAATTTAAAGATGAAAACGGCGATACGCATTTGACCGGTAAAGATTTAAAAACGGCTAAAGAAGAAATTGATAATGGCCATAAAAATGTGGTAGCCATTGAATTTACGGATGAAGGGGCCAAAAAATTTGCCGATTTGACCGGAGCCAATGTGGGACATCATATTGCTATATTACTGGACGGTAAGGTGTTGACCAATCCTGTCGTTAATGAACCGATTACCGGCGGCAAAGCGGTTATTACGGGCAGTAAAACCTTGGAAGAAGCTAAAAATTTGGCCGTTTTATTGCGTTCCGGGGCGTTGCCGGTAAAATTGAAAGTCATGGAAGTACGAACTATCGGTCCCAGTTTAGGACAAGATTCAAAAATGAAGAGTGAAAAAGCCTTTACCATCGGTATTATTTTAATTATGATATTCCTTATTGCGGTCTATCGTATTGCCGGTATTGTGGCGAACTTGGCCTTGTTGGTGTATGTTGTCATCTTATTGGGACTGTTGAAATATTTGGATGCGACGTTGACCCTGCCCGGCATTGCGGGGATTATTTTATCTATGGGATTTGCGGTGGATGCGAATATTTTAATATTTGAACGATTTAAAGAAGAAGTGTTGATCGGTAAAAGTTTGCGTTCTTCTATGGAAGCGGGATTTAAGCGTGCGTTCAGTACTATTTTGGATGCCAATGTTTCCGTTATGATTGCGGCGATTGTATTAATGGTTATGGGCTCGGGAACGGTTAAAGGATTTGCCGTCAACTTGGCATTGGGGATTATTGTCAGCATGTTTACGGCGATTGTGATCAGTCGTTCTTTATTGACCTGGTTTATTAATACGGGACTGGTAAGCAATCCGAGATGGTACGGTTTGAATCGGCCTGTACCGGAACACTTGAAAAAGGGGGGACGAAAATGAGTTTTGATATAGTGAAGCACAGAAAATGGTGGTTCTCGCTTTCAGCCATTTTAGTCCTTTTAAGTTTAATTTCTATTTTTGTGCATGGCTTTAATTTCGGGATTGATTATACGGGCGGTACTATTTTGGATATGCAGTTTAAACAAGAGGTAACTGTGGCACAAGTGCGAACCGTAGTTGATCACTCTTCTATAAAATTGGGAAACACCGTTATTCAGCTTTCCGGCGTGACGGATCAAAGCGCTTCGAAAGAAGTGATGTTGCGTATGCGCAATTTGACGACGGAAGAAAGCAAAACGGTGGCCCAAGAACTGAATGATAAATTGGGCGGCGCGGAAGTAAAACGGACGGAATCTGTCGGTGCGGTTATCGGTTCGGAAGTTACTAAAAATGCGATTTTGAATTTGGCCGTCGCATTTATTGTTTTGGCCGCATATATTTCGTTTCGTTTTGAATATAAGATAGCCGTATCGGCGATTATTTCTATTTTACATGATTTAATCATGGTGCTGGGTGTGTTTTCCTTTTTCCACTTAGAAATTGACGCATCATTTTTAGCCGCTATTTTAACGGTCATCGGGTATTCTATGAATGAAGCGGTGGTTATTTTTGATCGGGTGCGGGAAAATACGCGTACTCATCGGCGAACGGATTCGTATGAAAAACTTGCACATGACAGCATTGTGCAGAACATTCACCGCAGTTTTTATACCTTGGCGACCGTATTGTTCGCTTGCGGCGCTTTGCACTTTTTTGGCGGGGAATCGACTAAAAACTTTTCCCTTGTCATGCTTATCGGGTTTATTAGCGGGGCGTATTCGTCTATTTGTGTGGACACGTCTTTATGGGTGGTATGGAAAAATCATGTTAACGGTAAACGCGGTATGCAGCCTTTGAAACCTAAACACGTAGAAGAAGAAACTTACGAAGAATTTGAAGAAATTGAAGAAGAATAAATGAATGCGGAAAGAGCGGGACGGAATATGGTGCAGTGTTTCATCTCGGTCTTTCCGCTTTTTTTTACGTAAAGGGGAAGCGGATTATGTGGAAAAAATTATGGATGCTGCTTGTTTTATTGATCGGTATACCGTCCTATATTTTAGCTGTCGGTGCGGTTACGCCCGACGGCTATTGTCGCGGTATTTATTTAGCGGGAAAAGTAAAGGTGGTTCCGTATCATGGGGATTTGCGGGTAAAAGTAGTGGGGTCTTTTCCCGATTTGCGAGTACAACGGGTGCGCAGCTTTCCGCAGCACGTGGGAGAATGGCAATATGTGGAATATGGACAAGATTTTACAATTCAATACGTAGAGGTCTTTCCCGATTTGCGTATTCAATTTGTGCGGGCTTTTCCCGGCGTCGTGTAGGCGGTACCGGCGGAAAAAAACGGGAAAAAGCTTTTATGTAAACCGTTTATGTTGATTGGAGTTGACAAAGCGCTCCCATTTTGTTATACTGCAAACAGTAATGACAGAGGAGGAGAAAATTCGTGCAAGATTCAGTGCGTACGCGATCATTAACCGGGATGGCTTTGTTAGTGGCGTTGAATTGTATTTCCGCTTATATTATCATTCCCTTACCGTTTACAGAGTCGCCGTTGGCATTACAAACGTTGGTAGTGAATCTGGTCGGCTTTTTATTACCGACTAAAAAAGCCGGTACGGTTATGGCGGTATATATTTTGTTGGGGCTTATCGGGATACCGGTATTTACCGGCGGAACTGCCGGTTTCGGTAAAATGTTCGGTCCTACCGGCGGATATATATGGGGATTTTTAGTGGCGGCGGTTTTAATTTCGTATTTTAAAGGGAAGCAGTATCATTTTAAGCGGTATGGAGCGGTCAGCATCGGCATAGGAATTCCCGTGATTTATATTATGGGAGCGGTACAATTGCAGGCGGTAACTCATATGCCTTGGATACATGTCGTTGCTATCGGCGTATTGCCGTTTATTCCGCTGGATATTGTAAAATGTCTGGCTGCGGCCGGTATTGCCGGTGCGGTTAAGCGCAGAATGACGGTGTCATAAAACGAAGACGTATTTGGGGGTACGGTAAAAGTATGGTATAATACATACGAAGCGGACTTGCTTTCGCAAGTCCGCTGTTTTTTTAAAAGGAGGTATCATTATGAGTTTACATATAGCGGCTTCTGCGGGAGAAATTGCGGAAACCGTATTATTGCCGGGCGATCCTCTGCGTGCCGAGTATATTGCGAAAACATTTTTGAAAGACGCGAAGTGCTATACAAAAGTACGCAATATGTTCGGGTATACGGGCACCTATAAAGGAAAAAAGATTTCTGTACAGGGAACGGGTATGGGGATTCCTTCCATTTCTATTTATGTCCATGAATTAATTCGGGACTATGGGGCAAAAACACTTATTCGGGTAGGGACTTGCGGCGCCATGCGGAGTGATATTCATTTGCGTGAAGTGATTATTGCACAGGGCGCGACGACGGATTCGAGTATTATTCAAAATATTTTCGGACCTTCCATTCAATTCGCTCCCTTGGCCGATTTCGAGGTCTTGCGGACGGCTTATGAAAAAGCGGTGCAGGAACATATTCCCGTACGAGTGGGAAATGTTATTTCCGTTGATCGGTTTTATGATGAAGAAATAAATAATGAAAAATTGACACAATATGGAATTATGGCAGTAGAAATGGAAACGGCGGGTTTATATGTGGCGGCGGCGAAATATGGCGTTTCGGCATTAGGGTTGTTTACGGTCAGTGATCATTTGCTTACCAAGGAAGCTTGTACGGCGGAAGAACGACAACTTTCTTTCAATGATATGATTCGCATTGCCTTGGAAACGGCCGCAGCGGTATAAGGAGGCCCCGTTTTATGTATACTGTACGAAAACGACTGGAAATTTCAGCTGCGCACCATTTACAGTTGGACTATGAAAGTAAATGTACGCATTTGCATGGACACAATTGGATTATTTATGTCACCTGCCAAGCGGAAACCTTGGATAAAAACGGCATGGTCATTGATTTTAAGCAGATTAAAGAATTGGTACATGCCAAGATGGATCATCAAGATTTAAATGAGATTTTTTCGTTTAATCCGACGGCAGAAAATATAGCCAAATGGATTTGCGACACGGTTCCTCATTGTGTAAAAGCGGAAGTGCGGGAAAGTGAGGGAAATGTAGCCGTTTATGAAAAATAAGTTGTATGTGAATGAACTATTCAACAGTATTGACGGAGAAGGTCGGCGAGCCGGTGAGCTCGCCTCTTTTATTCGGTTATGCGGATGTAATTTACGGTGCTCGTATTGTGATACAACCTATGCTTTTACCGAGGGAACTCCGATGGCGGTCGAGGAGATCCTGTCGCAGCTTCGGTACAGGAATATTACGCTTACCGGCGGCGAACCGTTGTTACAGGATGTTCATCTGTTGTTGCAACGATTACAGGACAGGGATGTGAATATAGAAACAAATGGCAGTGTTTCTATCAGACCTTATTTATCTTATTCTCATGTTTGGTTTACGGTGGATTATAAAAGTATTTCTTCAGGCATGACAACGGCTATGAAAGAAGAAAATTTTCAACTTTTACGACCGCAAGATGTGTTGAAATTTGTCGTCGGCACACACGCGGATTTAGAACAGGCCCGAAAAATATGCGCGTATTTTAACCCTTCCTGCCCCATATACATCAGCGCCGTATTTGCGGCTATAGAGCCGAAAGAAATTGTGGCGTATATGGAAGCGTACCGATTGATGAATTGGCGACTGCAGTTGCAGTTGCATAAATATATTTGGCCGCCGACGGCACGGGGCGTATAACCGGTGAACGAAACAGGTCCGGGACGGGGCGAGCATCGGCAGGCTTCACGCTGCGTCCTTGCTTTTTTTTATTGACAATTCATATCGATGTATTCATAATAAAACTACAGTAGTAGTAAGAATCTATGGGAAAAGAGGGAGTAATATGGCTAATACACTATTTATGTATGAAGGAGAACACGCACAGCGTGTAGCTTGCATGATGAGTAGTATTGTTTGCATGGGGCGCTATGTGAAAATTGGCTCGAATATTGCTATGACACCGTATGCAAGACTGGTTTTGGTAATAGAAGAAAGCGATTTGGCGAATCCGGGATTGTTGACGTTACCGGAAAAACATCCGCAATGGCTGGGGTTGGTTTTGGTAGGCGAAACCCCGGAAAAAATGATGAATATTCCTGATTTGGGAGAATTTTCGTTTACCGCTTTTGTGGATCGTAAGGTATTGGATCAAGATGCTATTGTGGCGGGAGAAGGATTGGCACGGGCTGTTCGGACAAAACATACGAATGATCCGGAGGTGTTAAAAGCGATAGAAGACTTTTTGCATCACCATAATACGGGAGCCTTGGCAACCGGATGGGGAGAAGCGGTACATTCCACGCCGATTGAATATATTTATCATCAGGGAAAACTATATATTTTCAGTGAAGGCGGCAGAAAATTCGCCTATTTATATCGCAATCGCCATGTCAGTATGTCTATTTTTGATCCGTTTACAGGGTTTAAAACAATTGCCGGGTTGCAATTGGACGGTACGGTTCGCTTTATTGAACCCGGTGATGCGGAATACGACGGGATTGCGGCGGCCCGGGGGATAGCCAAAGAACGGTTGGATAAAATGGCGGTTATGTTGCATGTTATTGAAATTACACCGCATAAAGCGCATTTCTTGTGGGGGGAATTCGGAAAGCGGGGAAAGGCGCCTACACAAGTGTATACGTTCCCCGGTTCTCCGCGCGAGCAGGACGGAGAGTAATACATGGCGGCAAAAAAAGACGGAATCAAAAGGTCTTATAAAGAAGGCAGGAAACATAAGGAAACCATGAAGGGCATGAATGACATGCGCTTGATTGAAGAAACGAAAGAGCGTACTGTTGTTTCTTTTGAAAATGAAGAAGGAAAAGTTATTTTGACTCGTTGCCCCATATTTCCGGGGGTGGATATTCTTTATATAGATGCGCATATTGAGTGCTTTTCTTTTTGTGCACCGCCGGTGCCGCATGTGTTTGCTATTAATCATTGCGAAGAAGGACGGGTGGAATGCCAATTTAATAATGGCGAATACTTGTATATGGGACATGGAGATATGTCCATCAGTTGGCGAGACCACCATGAATATTGTCATACCGCCTTTTTTCCTTCCGCTTTTTATCGCGGGCTGTCCATGAAGATTTCCGTACCGCAGGCGGAACCTTGTATTCGACAATTATTGGGAGAGCCGCAGTTTGATTTGGGGGCGTTGTGTAACCGGTTTTGTAAGAATGCCGCTTTTGGAATGATTATGGAAGCGACCCCGAATATGGAACATTTATTTTACGAATTGTATCATGTGCCCGAGTCGATTCACCTTCGCTATTCCCGCTTGAAAGTATTGGAAGTACTGTTGTTTTTGGGAACGTTGGATACGGAGTTTGAAGAGAAACGAATTTATTTGACCAAAAGTCAGGTGGATATTGTGAAAGCGGTACATAACAGTTTGACGGAGAATATGCAGCAGCATGTAACTATTGATGATTTGGCAAAAAAATACGGCATTGCCCCGACTACTTTGAAACGTTGTTTTAAAAGTGTGTATGGCAGTACTATCGGACAATATATTAAAGATTTTCGCATTGCTATAGCCAAGCGATTATTGGAAACTACGGATGCGAGTATTTTGGCTATTGCCAATCAGGTGGGATATGAAAACAGCAGTAAATTCTCTGTCGCTTTTAAAAAAGTAACCGGCGCCTTGCCTAAAGATTATAGAAAAAATTTTCAGCAATAGCGGCGGAAAGATACGCGTCGTATACTAACAAAGAGTGTGCCTTTTGTGTCGGCAAAGGGCACACTCTTTGTTCAGCGGGAGAGAATAAATCGTTCTATTGCTTCTCCTACGGCGCCTTCGTTATTGTCGGCGTCCGTAATAACCTTGCAATAAGGGCGGATTTTCGGATTCAGATTATGTACGCCGATTCCGAGTCCCGCCGCTTGCAACATTTCTATGTCATTAATATTATCTCCTATAGCCAGGGTCTGCGCGGCATCAATTCCCAAGAGCGTCGCCAGACGCAATAAGCCGGTTCCTTTATTTTCATGTGCCGGCAAAAATTCCAAGTAGCGATTACTGGAAAAAGTAATATCTATGCCGTGTAAGAGAGGCTTCATTTCTTCGTAAATATGTTGGAGTACATGCGGATCGGTATGGGTAATAATCAGTTTGGCAATTTCTTCATGGTGCCGAAGAAAGGCTAAGTCGGCGGCGTCGGTGATTATGTACGACATGCGACCGTGGAGAAACGCTTTTTCGTCCGGCGTAAGTCCGCGCAAGTATACATGTTCACGCGTATAAATGTGTTGACATAAATTATATTTTATGGCGAATTGATACAGTGTATCGGCGAGCGCGAAGGGAAGCGGCCGCCAATATAGAGAGCGACAGTTTCGATTTTCCGTAATACAGGAGCCGTTGAAAGAGATGACATATTGGTCGGCACAGTTATATAAATCCAAGATTTTCAATATTTTTTCGATAGAACGAAAGCCCCGTCCCGTACAGGGAACAAAATAGACGCCGCGGGCAGTCGCTTCTTTAATGGCGGTAATATTGCGTTGGCAAATAGAGGCATCCGTATTCAGAAGGGTTTCATCCATATCGCAAGCAATGAGTTTATATTGTTTCATGAAGACCGGTCCTTTCTTGTGTTTTCGGATAATTTCCAGTACTATAGATAGTATAGCGTATATAGGAGGCGAACATGAGTTATACATATGAATTTTTAAAATTACAAAACGGCAGTGATATTCGCGGGGTTGCCGTGGCGGGCGTACCTTCGGAAGAAGTTACCTTAACGCCGGCAGCGGTAGAAAAAATAGGCGCCGCGTTTGTTCGTTTTTTGCGGTCGCACCGTTGCGAAGAAAAAAAATCGTTGCGCATTGCTGTCGGACATGATTCCCGTATATCGGCAAATGTTTTGGAAAAAGCCGTAGTACAAGGATTGTGCGCACAGGATGCGACCGTGTTTTTGTGCGGCCTGGCTTCGACGCCGGCTATGTTTATGAGTACGGTTTTTGAAGATATGAAAATGGATGGCGCTATTATGATTACGGCCAGTCATTTACCTTATAATCGCAACGGGTTGAAATTTTTTACGCGACAAGGCGGATTGGAAAAAGAAGAGATTAAAGAAATTTTGCGGGCCGCCGCCCGGTCGGAGCGCATAGAAAAAAAGACCGACAGCCGGGTTTACCCGCTGGCTTTGATGCCCGCATATGCCGCGTATTTACGTAAAAAAATAGCGACCGGACTGGGGTGTTCCGAAGCCGACCGGCCTTTGCAACATATGCATATTGTCGTGGATGCCGGGAACGGCGCGGGAGGATTTTTTGCCGAACAAGTATTGGCACCTTTAGGCGCCGATATAGAAGGAAGCCGTTTCTTGGAACCGGACGGCATGTTTCCGAATCATGTGCCCAATCCGGAAGCGAAAGCAGCTATGGCCGCTATTCAACAGGCGGTTCGGGACAGTCATGCGGATTTGGGACTGATTTTTGATACCGATGTGGATCGCATGAGTGCCGTATTACATGACGGGGAACCCATTAATCGAAATAAGTTAATTGCCATGATGGCCGCAATTTTGGCACCGCAATATGCGGGCAGTACTATTGTAACAGATTCTGTTACATCTGACGAATTGACCGCCTTTTTGGAAGACACGCTGCATTTGGTACATCATCGGTATAGGCGGGGGTATAAAAATGTCATTAATGAATGCATTCGCCTAAATGATGCGGGAACGGTATCTCCCTTGGCTATAGAGACCTCGGGGCACGGAGCTTTAAAAGAAAATTATTATTTGGATGACGGCGCGTATTTAGCTGTCAAATTGATTGTCGCCGTTACAGCGGCCAAAGAAGCGGGCAAGGATTCGGCGCACTATATTGCCGCCTTGAAAGAACCGTTGGAAAGTTGTGAATATCGCTTAGCTATCAGGGAAACGGATGATGCCCCGGGGTACGGTAAATTGGTATTGGCCGTATTGAAACAGCGGGCGGAAGAAATCGGGATTCATGCGGCTGAACCTTCTTATGAAGGGGTACGACTGCTGTTTGACCATGGATGGGCTTTATTACGAATGTCTTTACATGATCCGCAGATGCCGTTGAATTTGGAAAGTCGAAAAGTCGGCGGCTGCCGGGAAATGGGGAAAATTATAAAATCGTTACTGAAAGGGTTTGCGTATTTAGATGTAAGCGAATTATAGAACGTTGGGTAAAGGGGTGTCGTATTAGGTACGGCACCTTGTTTTTTCATTTTTTAACGGTAAATAAGAGGGACTGCGGAAGAAAGCGGATGGGGGAGCGGAAATTTTATTTAAGTTTCCTAAGAAAGGGCGCTTGTGAAATATAAAACAAACGAAAAAGAGTATCAATGTTAAAATGAATAGGGAATAAATTTGAAATTTGCCATATATAACACGCCGGTTAGGGGACATTCGGGAAAAGATATTGAAAAAATAAAAAAGCCGTTTAAACGGCTTTTTTGAGAGATTCGGTGAGAGGAAGTTTGCGAAAGATATATCGCCCGTATGCGTGCACTTCAACAAGCGACGTATACGGGCGATGTCAGTGTAGTACGGCGCGGTTTATAAATTAGAAATAACGCGGGATTTATTACGGACAAAATCCAACCATAATTGTGCCGCATGAGATAAATAATGGCCGCGTTTCCAAATGACATATACGACATGCATGATTTCCGGATCCGTAAGAGGACGGACGACTACGGATTCCGTTGTACGCGGATTGGTTTCCCGTGTCGGGCAGAGACGGCTGGGTAATAAGGCTACGCCTAAATTTGCCACTACGGTTTGGATCATTAAATCACGTTGACTGGTTTCAAAAACAATTTTAGGCTGGAAGCCTATTTTTTTGCATTGCTGAATGATTTCATCATGCAAATTAAAGTCGTCCCGATAGAGAACCAGCGATTCATTTGCCAATTGTTTTAAAGAAATGTGCTTTTCTTTGCTTAAGGGATTGTCGCGATGAATAATGACATTCATCGGATCTTGGGTAAGAAAAAACGATTCGAATTCTTTTTCTTTCGGTTGGGTGCAGACAATGCCCAAGTCGATTAATCCTTCTTGGACACTGACTTCGACTTTTTTCGAACCGTGTTCGTAGAGATCCAACTCAATTTGAGGATATTCCTGCTTGAAAGCGCCTAAGAGATTGGCGAAAATCGGGGCTCCTGTAATAGGCGGTAAGCCGATCAAAACGGTACCTTGTTCCAATTTGAATTCGTTTTCAAAATCGGTTTTCAAATGTTCGAACATGAAAACTACCCGTTTGGCATGAGAAAGGAAAATTGTTCCTGCATCTGTTAATTCCACCGCTTTCGCGTTTCGCATGAAAAGAACGACGCCCAGCTCTTCTTCCAGGGCTTTGATCGTGCGACTGATGGCGGATTGTGAAATATGAAGGGTACGGGCTGCTTTACTGAATGATTTTTTGTCGGCGACTTCGACAAAGTATTTCAGATGATGGAAATCCATAGTAACACCTCCTGCATAAATAGATACCCGAACGGTATACGTTTACAAAATAGCACAGAGTAATGACTAAAATAGCAAGGACTTTCTATTGAATTTACCCCTATTAAGGAATATAATTATTTTGTAAGAAAGTTACAAAGTAGTTCGACTATGTTTAGTTCGAACAAAAGGATACTTGCCATGTGCTATGGTAATGCTATAGTATATAGTATTACACATTTGCCATAATAGCAATACCTTTTTTGAATATTATCTGTGTTTTTTATATGCAAATTTCCTTTTGCGTATAGTGAGATGGAGTAGAGACTGTAAATCGCGGACGGTTGTTCGGGATTCCTTCTTCATGACTGAATATAGTTGAGAAAATACTTTATGGCTTTATTTTTAATATGGGTTCTACCTATATTTATTTTATTATATTTTAATTAAGGAGCGTGTTTTATCTATGAGCAAATTTAAAACCATGGATGGTAACGAAGCAGCTGCATGGGTCTCCTATGCGTTTACCGAAGTTGCCGCTATCTATCCTATCACGCCGTCTTCGCCTATGGCGGAACATGTGGATGATTGGGCCGCAGCAGGTATGAAAAACATTTTCGGTCATACGGCGAAAGTTGTTGAAATGCAGTCCGAAGCAGGTGCTGCAGGTACATTCCACGGCTCGTTGCAAGCCGGTGCGTTGACCTCCACCTATACGGCATCTCAGGGCTTCCTGCTCATGATTCCGACGATGTACAAAGTTGCCGGCGAACTTCTTCCCGGCGTCTTCCACGTTGCCGCTCGTGCGTTGGCAAACCACGCCTTGAACATTTTCGGCGACCATCAGGACGTTATGTCGGCTCGTGCCAGCGGCTGCTGTCTTTTGGCCGAATCCAATGTTCAGGAAGTTATGGATATCGGCGGTATCGCTCACTTAGCGGCATTGAAAGGCTCCTTGCCGTTTATTAACTTCTTCGACGGATTCCGTACTTCACACGAAATCCAAAAAGTGGAAGTTATGGATTTTGATAATTTCCGTAAATTGGTTGATTGGGATGCGATTAAGAGATTCCGTGAACGCGGCTTGAATCCGGATAATCCGGAAATTCGCGGTACGGCGGAAAACCCGGATATTTATTTCCAACATACGGAAGCCAATAATAAATTTTATGATGCTATGCCGGACATTGTTGCCGATTACATGGATAAAATTTCCGAACTTACCGGCCGCGACTACAAACCGTTCAATTATGTAGGAGCACCGGATGCGGAATATGTCATCGTTTCTATGGGCTCGTTGTCGGACGTAGCGAAGAAAACGGTGGAATATTTGGTAAAGAAAGGCGAAAAAGTAGGTGCTGTTAACGTACACTTGTATCGTCCGTTCTCTAATAAACATTTGTTAAATGTATTACCGAAGACCGTTAAGAAAATCGCTGTCATCGATCGTACTAAAGAACCGGGTTCTTTGGGCGAACCGTTGTATTTGGATATTGTCGGCTTCGTTACGGAAGAAAAATTGGATATTCAGGTTATCGGCGGTCGTGCCGGCATGGGTTCCAAAGACGTTTTGCCGGAAGATATGTACAGCGTATTTGAAGAATTGAAGAAAGAACATCCGCTGAACGGCTTTACGTTGAGCATTGTCGACGATGTTACCAACCTCAGCCTGCCGCGCGCTCCGAAAATTAAGTTCGATACGACAGGTCTTACTTCCTGTAAGTTCTGGGGCTTCGGTTCCGACGGTACTGTAGGCGCCAACAAATCGGCTATTAAAATTATCGGTGACCATACGGATATGTATGCACAGGCGTACTTTGCATATGACTCCAAAAAATCCGGCGGTGTTACGATGTCTCACTTGCGGTTCGGGACGAAACCGATTGATATGCCGTATTTGATTGATGCGGCGGATTATATCGCCTGTCATCGTCAGTCCTATGCAAATCGCTTCGACCTCCTTCGCGGAATTAAAGAAGGCGGTACATTTATGCTGAATTGCACGTGGACGGATGAAGAATTGGATCATGAATTGCCGGCAAAATTAAAACGTGATATTGCCCGTAATCATGTCAAATTCTACACGTTAAACGGGGATGCCATCGGACAGAAATTAGGCTTGGGTACACGGATCAACATGGTTATGCAGGCCGCATTCTTTGCGTTGGCAAAAGTTATTCCTTTGGAAGATGCCGTTAAATACTTAAAAGACTCGATCGTTAAGAGTTACGGCAAAAAAGGGCAGAAAGTCGTGGATATGAACTGGGCTGCCGTTGATGCGGGGATCGGTGAATTCCATGAAGTTCATTATCCGGAATCTTGGGCCGATGCAACGGATGAAGTAGTAGAAGGTCGTCCGACGACTGCATACTTCAAGAACATTGCAGCTCCTATGTTGGGACAAATCGGCGACGATCTTCCGGTTTCGGCATTTGAAGGTCGTGAAGACGGCACGATGCCTTCCGGTACGTCTAAATATGAAAAAGCCGCACCGGCATTGCATGTACCTTCTTGGGATGCGGAAAAATGTATCGGTTGTATGCAGTGTTCCTTTGTTTGCCCGCACGCTACCATTCGTCCTTCTTTAACTACAAAAGAAGAAACGGCTGCCGCTCCGGCCGGATATAAAGTAGCGCCGAAAGCTCGCGCCGGTAAGCAATATGATGTAGCTATTGTCGTTGACCAGGACGACTGTCTGGAATGCGGCTCCTGTGTGGATGTCTGCCCGGTAGATGCGTTGACGATGGTTCCGAATGTGGATACGGAACGGGCTAAAATGGAGCTTTGGTACTATGCAACGGAAAAAGTAACGCCGAAAGAAAATCCGCAAAAGAAAACTACGGTTATCGGTTCGCAGTTTGAAACGCCGTTACTTGAATTCTCCGGCGCTTGTGCCGGTTGCGGTGAAACGCCGTATGCCAAGTTGTTGACACAGCTCTTCGGGGATCGCATGATGATTGCGAATGCTACCGGCTGTTCTTCCATTTGGGGCGCATCGGCACCTGTTTCTCCGTATACGATGAATGAAAAAGGCCATGGTCCGGCTTGGGCAAACAGCTTGTTCGAAGATGCTGCGGAATACGGTTTCGGTATGTTTATGGGGGTTCATAAAGTTCGTCATGATTTAGTGGCTCGTGTGGACGAAGCAAAAGCGGTAGCTTCTGCCGAATTGCAGGCTGCTTTAAGTGATTGGGCCGCCAATGTGGACGAAGGCGAAGGTTCCCGTGAACGTGCGGATAAATTGACCGCTTTATTGGAAGCGGAAGCGGAAGGTAAGCCTGTATTGGAAGAATTCTTGGGTAAGAAGAAATTCTTTGTTAAACGTTCGCAATGGATTATCGGCGGTGACGGTTGGTCCTACGATATCGGTTACGGCGGTGTTGACCACGTATTGGCTTCCGACTATGATGTGAATGTTTTGGTTCTTGATACGGAAGTTTATTCCAATACCGGCGGACAGTCTTCCAAGGCTACTCCGACAGCGGCTATTGCGCAGTTCGCCGCTTCCGGTAAACGGACGAAGAAAAAAGATTTGGGCATGATGGCTATTTCTTATGGGTATGTGTATGTAGCACAGGTTGCTATGGGTGCAGATAAGAATCAGTTGATGAAAGCCTTTACAGAAGCGGAAGCTTATCATGGTCCTTCCTTGCTCATTTGCTATGCACCTTGCATTAACCACGGTATCCGTAAAGGTATGGGCAAGAGCCAGTTGGAAGAAAAATTGGCTGTTGAATGCGGTTATTGGGATCTTTTCCGGTATAATCCGGATCTCAAAGCACAAGGAAAGAATCCGTTCCATTTGGATTCCAAGACCCCGGATTACAGCAAATTCCAGGAATTCCTCCAAGGCGAAGTCAGATATGCGTCCTTGCAGAAAGCATTCCCTGAAGAAGCTGCCGGCTTGTATGCTAAAACAGAAGCGGATGCTAAAGCTCGTCGTGAAACGTACGTACGTTTCCAACAGGGGTTTGACGCACAAGCTTAAGCATAGTAATACTATGACAGATAAAAACGCACTGCATATGCAGTGCGTTTTTTACGTTATAGTAAGTAGGCAGGTCGCATCTTCTTGTACCGTTCAAGCGGTCGTAGGGAGATATGCGACGAATTGCGTAATTAGTATGGTACAATAAAATACAAGAGGAGGGTGAAAGATGAAAGGATATAAAGGTATTGTTTTGACGTTGGCCGGTATCGTCATTATGTTGATAGTAAGTGCTTGTGCCACTGCGGACCCTTATGCGGGAAAGTGGGTCGGTTATTATGAACCTAAGGCGAATGTGATTTATTTGGCAACGATTGAGAAAAAAGGAAGGGCATATACTGTTTCTATGCAGGATCAACATTGGCAAGGAATTGGTAAAAATAGAAGTTGGCAAACCGATACCCAACCGAGTGCTACAGGACAGGTGAAAAACGGCAAATTATATATTGACCATACGTTGGACTTACTTTATTTTATTGTGCCGCAGGAAGCGGATACCTTACTTTATATCAATCGTCCCGGCAATGCCGTAATTCGGTTCCATCGAGAAAGAGAAGGAGAAATAAGGGCGTTTAAAGAAAAATGGCGAACGGCGGAAGAAAAGAACGGCACGGCGGTTGCCGGGAAACAAAAGCAATAAAAAAAAGAGCCTTGTATAAGGGAAATACAAGGCTCTTTCGTAGAGATCTTATGCATGAGAGTGGCGTGAACGTTACTTTTACGCGAAGTAACGGGACAATAAACCGTCAAATACACGACCGTGACGAGCTTCGTCCTTTGCCATTTCATGGACTGTATCGTGAATAGCATCTAAATTGAGTTGTTTAGCCAAGGTTGCCAATTCTTTTTTGCCTTCGCAGGCGCCTTGTTCGGCGGCGGCACGCATTTCCAAATTTTTCTTCGTGTCATCGGTTACTACTTCACCGAGCAATTCTGCAAATTTAGCGGCATGTTCCGCTTCTTCAAAGGCAATGCGTTTGTATGCTTCCGCTACTTCCGGGAACCCTTGACGATCTGCCACACGGCTCATTGCCAAATACATGCCGACTTCAGAACATTCACCGGTAAAATTCAGGCGAAGTCCTTCGATGATTTTTTCATCTACGCCGTTGGCAATACCTACACGATGTTCATCGGCATATTCTTTTTTACCGGCGGACAATTCGGTAAATTTATTTTGGGGTGCGCCGCATTGCGGACACTTTTCGGGAGCACTGTTACCTTCAAATACAAAACCGCAAATACCGCATACAAATTTTTTCATAGTAGTTACCTCCTATACTCTACACCATGATATGTAATGGTCATAACCATTAATTTATACTAACAAATATTCTTTACTTGTTATATTGATATTATAACAGACTATTTTGATAAAAACAAGAGTAAATATAAATAAATTTTAAATAAAAATAATAATCACTTACAATACAATACTATGACCGGCACCTTCTTTATTGCTTTTTAAATAGGTGTTTTATATAATAAAGAAAACTATTAATTTTATGTGGAAAACATAGGGAACGGGTAGTATAGGAGGAATTGGATATGTGGCAAAAAAAATAGCCGCCATGATGACCGTCTTGTCTATATGCGGTGTCATGGCTGTACAGGGAGCGGATTACACGATCTTGGAAAAAACGGAACGAGTAGAAACTACCGTATACGGAACGCCGCAAACGGGAGCGCTGCAAGCGCGGGCAGCCGCTTTGGACAGTGTGCTCAACGGTACAGGTCGGGGGCATGCCGGCTTACAGGAAGAAATCGATGCAATGTATAAAGATGTATATGGAAACGCCGGAGACTATCTTTCTTTATTATCCACTGTTAACCTTTTACAAGGGAAATATGCTCGGGTTATTACGGATGAACCGCTGACGGTACGGGTGGAAAATTTGGAAGAAGGGATTTTGGGACATGCCGGTTCGGGTCCGCTGACTACACGAGTTGCCGTACTGCGGCGGTTGTTGCTGGGAAATAAACGGTATGTGGCACAAGGCATTCCTTTACCGGCGGGAACCGTGATTCCTGTTAAACTGTTGGATGCGCTGGATTCGCGCACGGCACAAACCGGCGATATAGTGCGTTTTGCCGTGTTGCAACCTATAAAAATCGGCGATATGGAAGTGATTCCGGAAGGAATGACCCTGGACGGCACGGTAACTAAAGTGAGAAAAGCGAAACGGTTCGGCGTAGACGGAAAGATTACCTTACAGTTTCATCAGCTCCGGGCAATCGACGGGACATTGATTAATGTTAAAGAAGCGGATCGCAATACGGAAGAATATAAACATGCCGTCGGTGCGGCCGGCGCTTCCGCCGCCGGAGCCTTGGTGTTGGGGCCTATCGGTTTGGTAGGCGGGTTATTTGTGCACGGCAATGAAGCGGTGATTCCGACGGGAACGGTTATGTATGTACAAACTGTCCGGACAGTGGAAACGATGGGCATAAAGCGTGACGGGATTATCGATCGCATGCAAAGCGCGGATTTAGTGGCGGGAAGTATTAATACAGACGCTATTTTGCCGGTGCCGTTGCCGGTTGCGCCGCTGCAAGTTCCGGTGACGCCGAAGAAGGCCGCCGTACAGACCGACACTATGTCTACGGCTCCGGTAACAACTCCTGTACAACCGTCGGTTCCGGATATTTCGACGAACGGAACGGAACCTGTAGCGAACGTCGCTGTGCTTGCACCGGCTCCGGTTCCGGCTGTCGCCACGGCGGCTGTACGTGGCGCGGGTCTGCCTGCAGTACCGCAGGAGGGACAGAAGCCGTCTTTTTCTTCCGGGCGTGTTCCTGTGCCGGCGGCAGCGACAGCCGGATCGGGGCGGGAAGCGGTGACGGTAAATACGGCGGTACAAGATCCGTATACGAAGCCGTTGACACCGAAAAAAAAGGATATACAAGAAAAGCAACCGGTAAGCACATCAAAAAAACAAGTTGTCAGCGGTAATGACGATGAAATTGTCGTAACTATTCAACCTACACGTAAGGACAGTAACCATGTACAAAAGAAATAAAATAGGTATCGTTATAGGTTTGGCAAGTATATACAGTATGTCGTGGAGTGCCGGTATGGCGGCAACCGAGCAACAGGAGCCTTTGCAACTGCAGGCGGATACGATTGCGATTCGTGATGGGGACGGCTATATGATGAGCCGGGGAAATATAGAAATTTCGCAAGGCGCGAATCGGATAGAAGCGGATTATTTACGCGGCAATCGGTATACCGGAAAGTATGATTTTCCCGGTAAGATGATGTATACGTATGGCACCAGTCTGATGAAAAGTACGGATGTAACCTATGATCGTCGGCGACAAGAAGGAGCGGCAACACAGGCGGAAGGCTATGACCCTTCGGGCCTTATATATTTTCGCGGTACCGGTGTGTCGGTACACGGCGATACGATATTGTTGAAAAAAGGTTTGCTTACGACGCCTCATGCGGTTGCCGACGTGCCGGATTACTATGTGACCGGCGACAATATTATCGTGAAAAAAGGGCAAAAAATTACGATGGATAATGCGCGGTTTTGGGTGAAACATAGTTGCGTATTTTCTTATGGACATTATGAAAAAAAAATAGGCGGCAATCAGCAGAGCGTACCGTGGGCGGTTACGTTGTTTCCCAAACCGTCACATACGGAAAAAGGCGGCTGGGGATTTGGCGGCTATGCCAATTTTGCCTTGAATGAAGCGGGGACTTGGCGTTTGGAAAGTCAATATCGCTGGTCCGTACGAAGTCACTTTGCGCCTTCGGTTAAATTGAGTCACTATTCGCCGTGGGGAAGGTTACGATTTGCATATAGTAAAGAAACAAGCGATAATAATGAAGATCCGATATGGATTACCAAGTTTCCTGAATGGGAATATCAATCTCCGAAGGTTTATTTGGGAAATACGGGTGTTTTTTTCAGCGCTAATGCTTCGTGGGGGAACTGGCGTGAATCCGCCGCAAGAACGGGGCGGCATAGCGGCGTGCACGGCATTATTTCGCATGTACCGTGGCAGCCGTGGCCGAAAGCGCAAATTCAGGCTTATGCAGGATATCGACAGGATTGGTATGCGTTGGAACAGGCACAACGACGGGATACTTATATGGGGGTAGTCGTTACGCAACGTATTCATCCGCAAGCTTGGGTAACCGGGTGGTATAAACGACATCGGATTACGGGATATACGCCGTATCGTTTCGATCGGATTGCCCATCCTCGACAATCGGGCATTTCTTTTGCATATGCCCCGCATAAGAAGGACGTGCTGATGTATACGTTGGCCCGAAACTCAGATACCGGTGCTTTGGATGCACGGATATATACTTGGATTCATGATTTACATGCCGCGATTATGCGAGTAACGTATAAGCAACTGGAAGGGCATTGGGAAGTTTTATTTAAAACAAAAGATTTTTAAAGTATATATAAAGAAGCGGACAAAACAGGAAAAAATAATTTTTTGTATTGTCCGGGAATTACCAATGAAACAAGCACGCTTTTTATTTTTAATAAAAAGCGTGCTTGTTTCATTGGTAATTAAGAAATCTTATTTTTTAGTCGAAGTTAAATATGATTAAGAATGAATGCGTAAGAAAGAAGGATGCCTAACGAAATTACCAGTTTTGTATTAATTCCTACATGTGTCATTTTTTTCGCCTCCTGTGTAAAGGTAGAAATACCGATAAAATAAGGGATTTTTGTCGTTTTTTTATTTCTATGATTATCATAGTACAAAGATAAAATAAAAGCAAATAAGTAAAAATTATACGTCTGCCGTTACGTATGACCGGCATGCCGGGATAAGAAAAGTAAAGTAAAGACTTCTTAAAAATTTTAAGCGAAACTTAAAAATAAAAAGTTGCCGTTGTCTTCTTTTTAAAATGGACCCATTGTAAAAAAATAGATATTTTTTAGAGAATTCTCGACAGATTGTACTTCGTATCCTATAATACAACTATAATAAAAGGAAAAGGAGCAACCGGTTATGGACCTATGGGAAGCTTTTCGGCAGAGCGATAAAAATCGTACGCGTACGGAACAAATGTATGATGACGCGTTTGCGTTATGTAATTCGCCCGCTTTACAAAATGAAACATTGGCGCCGGCAGAACGGACGGCTGTAGAAAACGGTCTTCCCTGTGATCGGTTGCCGGAAGGAACCGGCCCTTTCGGTACGGCGGCAACCAATCCGATTCCTGTGAACGGCAGTTTCGGCGAGTGGATGTATTTATCACGGTTACGTATATTGGCAACCGGTTCTAAAGTGTTTTTTCATAAATGGAAAACGGATGGCGTCGTGGATGCCTTTGAGGTGATTAATCGCAGCGGGACACTGCGAACGGTGCTTTATTTTTCTCCCCGTCATCCGTATGCTTCGCGATATTGTCCGGAAGGATATATACTGGAACGGGAAGCCGTATTTCCGCGCGGTATTACGACGTATTCTTCTTGTTTCCCCCGAGGATTATATAAGGAAATAAAAAAAGAAGCCCGGAGGCGGCTGGGAATTGAGGTAGCCGAAGAAGAAAGTAAATATATAGAGGCGGAGATTAAGCAATGAACAGCTGCCGGCCGCTAACGGCGGGAGCGTTTTTTATCGTATAAGGAGGGGAGGCCTATGAACCGGGCATTTGCCGCTGTTCGCATGGACGAGCGACATCCACACTGGCAACAAGCGATAGCAAGAGAAAAAAGGTTATATCATCGTCGAGGAGATTTTCGCACTGAATTCGGACGCGATTATACCCGGATTATTCATTCTACCGCCTACAGTCGATTGAAGCACAAGACGCAAGTGTTTTTTACTACTAAAAACGATCATATTTGTACGCGTATTGAACATGTGAATCAGGTGGCTTCCGTAAGTCAGACGATTGGGCGATATTTAGGGCTGAATACGGAATTGATTGCCGCGATTGCGACCGGGCATGATTTGGGGCATGCGCCGTTCGGGCATTTGGGAGAACGCGTATTGCGCGCCATATGCAAGGAGGACTTGGGAACTTCTTTTTGGCATGAGCGGCAAGGATTGCGGGTGGTGGACGGTATTGAAACCTTATTGGATCCGGCCGGACGGACGGTGAATATGTTGCTTACCTATGCCGTGCGAGACGGTATTATTAATCATTGCGGTGAAGTGCGGGAAGCCGTGTTGCGGCCGCGAGAAGAGGCGATCCCGTTACAATCGATTACGCATCCGGGACAATATGAACCGTATACCTGGGAAGGTTGCGTGGTTAAAATTTCCGACAAAATTGCGTATTTAGGTAGGGATATAGAAGATGCGGTGCGCCTTAAAATTATTGATGAAAACGGTACGCCCGCACGGGCCTTGAAAGAACGACTGCAGAATAAATTTCATATTGTTCTGCCGTCTTTGACCAATACGTCCATTATGTATCCGTTAATTACAGATTTGTGCAGCGAAAGTACGCCGGAAAAAGGCTTGCTGTTATCGAAGAAAAACATACATTTAATGAATGATGTCATGAATTTTAATTACCGTTACATTTATCGTCACAAGCGGTTGCAAATATATCATGAATATGCAAAATTGATTATACAATCCATCTATTATACGTTGCGGGACTGCTATGCGGGCGAAAAAACGTTACAGCGGATTAGGGAAATGAGCGAGTACTATCCGACATTGGGAACGCATTTTTTGGAACGCTTGCAAAAATTTTCCGATATAGGCCGGGCGGAAACGAAGCAAGATCGATTCGGCAATGTTTTTAAAAATACCGTATTATATGCGATCGGTACGGAAGAAAAGGCATATAAGGCGGCGTGTGTTGATTATATTGCAGGGATGACCGATCGGTATGCGGAAAAAATTTTTACAGAATTGACGACGTTTTAAAAAGGAGAAGCGATGAGAGAAAATCCTAAAGCCCATGAAATATGGCGACATTTCAAAAATAATGACTATGAAATTATTACGGTTGCGGAACATACGGAAACCGGAGAAAAATTTGTTATTTATAAGCCTGTAAATAATCCGGAGCGACATTATGCACGGCCGTTACGAATGTTTATGAGTGAAACGGATATGCGGAAATATCCGAAAGCCGTACAACGCTATCGGTTTGAAAAAAAATAATCTGCAGGAATAGCAAAAAAAGAGGCGACTGTAAGAAGTTACAGCCGCCTCTTTTTTTGCTGCCCGGAAGCCTCCTATCAGGCTTCGGGATCATTTATGGAATCGTTAATATCGGCGATTAAGGCATCAATATCGATGCCGTGAGCACCCGCCCCCTGTCCGATTGTTTCAAAATGAGCCGCCATGCAGCCTACACAGCCCAATCCGTAATCTTGAAAAATCTCTACAATTTGCGGATATTTTTGAACGGCTTCAATAATACTGGTATCTTTTGTAATTTCCATGTGGAAAACCTCCTTAGCAGTCATTTTCCGTACGTTAAAAAAACATGCGGACATTACATTGATTATACCATATTTATAAAAGAAAGAAAAAGACCCGTTCGAATTGTAAAAAATGGCGAAGCGGTCGCAGGCAAGGGAACTAATCCGAGAAAAATATGTGTCGCCTTTTAAAAAGTGTTTCTTTTTTTCAGTACATGTTATATAATGGAAACATTGAATTATTGATAGGAAAGGTTGGTATATGTTGAAGCCTGTAGTAGTGAAAATTCATAGTATTCAGCAAGATGAAATCGGCAAAAAAACAGAATTTGAATTGGTATCGACGGGGACGGCGCATGTGCAGGGCGATACGCAGTATATTCGATATGATGAGCGGATGATGAGCGAAATGGACGGCGTGAACACTTTAGTAAAAGTATTTCCCGACCAATCCATCAGTTTAGTACGGACGGGAAAAATACATCAGCATCATGATTTTCGCAAAGGACAGGAAGAAGACTCAATATATGCTTTAGAAGACGGCGATTTTCAATTGCATACAAAAGTATATGAATGTCAGGTGGATATGCAGGACGGTATCGGCACCATTCATTTGGAATACAATCTTTCTTTGGAAGGTATGTTTTACAATTATACGAAACTAACCATTACAGTGCAGGAGGATCGGGCATAATGGACATTAAAGAAGCGGTTATACAAGGAATACGCACTGCCATGGATAAAGCGGTGGCGGCGGGAAAATTACCGGAAGGCGACTATCCGGATATTGTTTTGGAAATTCCGCCGCAAAAAGAATTCGGCGATTTTGCGACGAATATTGCCATGCAGTCGGCTCGTACGGCGCATTGTGCGCCGCGTCATATTGCGGAGAGTATTGTAGAAGAATTAAAGGCGCCGTGGTTGGACAAAGCGGAAGTGGCCGGTGCCGGGTTTATTAATATTTTTTTGGATTCTCGCGTATTTTATCAAGTATTACAGCATATTTTGACAGTACAGGAGGCCTACGGTACGTGTGCGGAACGACCGGAAGATACTGTACAGGTGGAATTTGTCAGTGCCAATCCTACCGGTCCGTTGCATGTGGGCCATGGGCGGGGCGCCGCCTATGGCAGCAGTTTGGTTAATTTATTACGCATGGCCGGCTATAAAGTGGAAGCGGAATATTATATTAATGATGCCGGGAAACAAATGGATAATTTGGCGGCTTCCGTTAATGCCAGATATTTGGAACTGTTCGGGCGGAAAGCGGAAATTCCCGAAAACGGCTATCACGGACAGGATATTATAGATACGGCAAAGGCGATAGCGGCGCAGGACGGCGATCGGTATTTACAAGTTTCGGAAGCGGAACGATTGGCGATCTTTAAAGATCGGGCGTATGAAGAAAAATTAAAAGCGCTGCAAAAGGATTTAGCCCGTTTTCATGTGCAGTATGATCATTGGTTCAGTGAACGTACGTTGCATCCGCAAGGGATTCGGCAGGCTTGTGACGCATTGCGCGAACGGGGAAAGGTGTATGAAAAAGACGGCGCCTTATGGTTGCAATCCACTGCTTACGGAGATGACAAGGATCGGGTGGTTATTCGTGAAAACGGGGAGCCGACGTATTTAGCGGCGGACATTGCGTACCATAAGAATAAATATGACCGTCATTTTAAAACCATGATTAATATTTGGGGGGCCGACCATCACGGGTATGTGGCCCGTGTTCGTGCGGCTATGGCGGCCTTGGGGTATGACACGAAGCGGTTGGAAGTGCTATTGTTGCAGATGGTGAGTCTTTTTCGGGACGGTAAACCTGTGAAAATGTCCAAACGGACAGGGCAGGCGATTACCTTAAATGAACTTATTGAAGAAGTCGGAACGGATGCGGCGCGATACTTTTTTATTATGCGATCGTTAGATACGCAGTTGGATTTTGATTTGGATTTGGCAATGTCTCACAGCAATGAAAATCCCGTATACTATATACAGTATGCCCATGCCCGGATTTACAGTATTTATCGGCAGGCGGAAGAAGCGGGGATCGCATTGCCGCAGCGGTGGGAAGCGGTGCAGTGGGATTTGTTACAAGAAGAAGCGGAGTTGGCTTTGATTAAGAAAATGGCTGCTTTTCCGGAAGAAATTCAGCGGGCGGCGGCGGCACGTGCGCCGCATCGTATTGCTCATTTTGTATATGAAACCGCCGGCTTATTTCATGCTTTTTATAATCATTGTCGTATTATACAGGAAGATCGGGAATTGGCAATCGCGCGGTTGGGATTGGTTACGGCTGTACGCTTTACCATTGCGAACAGTTTGGCTGTGTTGGGAATTTCCGCTCCGCAACAAATGTAAGTACTTACATGCAGGGAATAAGCACTTTTTTTGATATGAGCAGGGCTCGTTAGGGAGGCATTATGACTAAATATATTTTTGTAACAGGCGGGGTAGTTTCTTCATTGGGAAAAGGAATTACAGCGGCTGCGCTGGGCAGATTATTGAAAAATCGCGGCTTTAAAGTTACCATTCAAAAATTTGACCCTTATATTAATGTGGATCCGGGCACGATGAGTCCCTATCAACATGGCGAAGTATTTGTTACGGATGACGGTACGGAAACCGATTTGGATTTGGGGCATTATGAACGGTTTATTGATATTAATTTAGGGAAAAATTCCAATGTAACTACCGGCAAAATTTATTGGTCCGTATTACAAAAAGAACGGCATGGCGATTATTTGGGGCATACAGTGCAGGTTATTCCCCATATTACTAATGAAATAAAAAAACGTGTTGTCCGTGTAGGGGACGATGACAATGCGGATGTGGTGATTACCGAAATCGGCGGCACAGTCGGGGATATTGAAAGTTTGCCCTTTTTAGAGGCCATTCGGCAAATCAAGAAGGATGTCGGTAAAAATGACGTCTTATATATTCATGTTACCTTGGTTCCCTATATCGGCGCCGCCGGGGAATTAAAAACCAAGCCGACTCAACACAGCGTAAAAGAATTACGAGGAATCGGCATTCAACCCGATATTATTGTGTGCCGAACGGAACGTCCGTTGTCGGAAGAAATGAAAGAAAAATTAGCGTTGTTCTGTGATATTGATAAAGAAGCGGTCATCGAAAATAAAACTCTCAAGAGTATTTATGAAGTGCCGTTATTGTTGGCGGAAGAAGGGCTGGATCGCATTGTTTTGGACAAGTTGGCGTTACCGAATAAACCTTGCGACATGACGGATTGGAAAAAAATGGTTCATGATATTTACCATACGGAGCAAGAATTGGACATTGCTTTGGTCGGTAAATATGTGTCTTTGCATGATGCTTACTTAAGTGTGGCGGAATCGTTGAATCATGCGGGATTTGCGAATAAAACCAAAGTGAATATTCATTGGATTGATTCGGAAACTTTGGAAGATCCGCAGGTGTCGGCTGCGACCGTATTTGCCGGCATAGACGGTATTGTAGTTCCCGGCGGTTTCGGCAATCGCGGCGTGGAAGGAAAAATTTCGGCGGTACAATATGCACGAGAACATAAGATTCCGTATTTAGGGTTATGCTTGGGCATGCAATGTGCGGTTATGGAATTTGCACGGCATGTTGCCGGGATTGCGGGAGCCACGTCGTCCGAATTTGATGAAGCGGCCGTAAATCCGGTGATTGATTTGATGCCGGATCAGGTGGATATCGATAATAAAGGCGGCACGATGCGGCTGGGCGTTTATCCGTGTAAGGTAAAGGAAGGCACGAAGGCGTTTTCCGTATACGGAGAGCATTTGATTTATGAACGGCATCGGCATCGTTGGGAATTTAATAACAAGTATCGGACACAGCTGGTGGATGCAGGGTTGATTTTATCCGGTACATCTCCGGATGAGCGGTTGGTAGAAATTGTGGAATTAAAGGATCATCCTTGGTTTGTCGGATGTCAGTTCCATCCGGAATTTAAGTCGCGACCCACTAAAGCGCATCCTTTATTTAACGGATTAATTGAAGCGGCTTTACAAGTAAAACAAAAAAAATAAGAAATAGTAAAAACGGGCTGCCGTCCGGTGACGGCAGCCCGTTTTTTTTGCGTTTTGGGAAGTATATTGTGAAGGCGGGAAGTATATTGTGAAGGCGGGTATTATACGTATTCGGAATATATTTTTAAACAGAAAATATGTTTGTGATAAAAGTATACTTACTTAGAGTAGAATTTAATCATTGTGTATTTTAACACATTTAATGAAAAATATGAATAAAAAGACAGTTGTATAATACGTGCAAGTATTTGTTTGAAGTATTAAAAAATAGCATAGATGGCGTAATTGCTATTGCTATTTACGTTGAATAATAGAAAATACAATGCTATAATTTTATATGAATGAGGGCTGATTACATATATAATGAATATTAATAAGCTTTCTCAATGATTTTTCGGTATACTTAAAGACAAATTTTTATGCTTTTATAGATAAACGTATAACCGAAAAAAATCTATGTCCTTTGAAGCACAATCTCGGCTTCGGGACAGGGAGGATTTCGAAAAATTTATTCGTGTCGGTAAACGGCATAGAAGTGTAAGTACCGGAGCGTTGCACTTGGCGTGAGAGACGGAAAATTTGCGAAATACTCCCGTTTTGTTGTGTTTTCATGGATCTGTTAATGAGGTGATTAGTAATGTTGAATACCTTTAAACGAGGTGGCGTTCATCCGGCGGACGGTAAGGGGTTGGCCAGAGACAAGGCGATCGAAACGCCGGTCTTGCCCAAAAAGGTTATTATTCCGATGAGTCAGCATTTCGGAGCCCCCTGTAAACCGGTGGTCAAAGTGGGCGACATGGTGAAAAAAGGACAGCTTATCGGCACCAGTGATGCGTTTTTGCATGCGGACATTCACGCTTCTATTTCCGGTAAAGTCGTGAAGGTTGCTCCTATGCCGCATAATACGATGGTTACCTGTATGTCCGTGGTTATTGAATCGGACGGATTGGATGAATGGGCGGAAGGATTGCCGCTGCATCGGGATTGGGAAAAAATGTCCAAGGAAGAAATTCTTGATGCCGTGAAAGCTTGCGGCATTGTAGGCTGCGGCGGGGCAACCTTTCCGGTGCATGTAAAATTGACGCCGAACAAGCCGGTCGATTCTTTTATTGTTAACGGTGCGGAATGCGAACCGTATTTGACTTGTGATTTTCGTTCCATGGTAGAAGAGGAACCGACCCGTAAATTTGTTACAGGCGTACAAATTTGCATGAAAGTATTGGGCGTAAAAAAAGGTTACATCGGCATTGAAGACAATAAGCCGGAAGCGATTGCCAATTTAACGGAAGCGTTTCGGCAGGTGCCGGAAGTGACGGTGGTTACGTGCAAGACCAAGTATCCGCAAGGGGCGGAAAAAATGATGATCGAAGCTTGTACAGGGCGCTTGGTCGAACCCGGCGGTTTGCCGATGAATGTAGGCTGTGTAGTCAGTAATGTAGGTACGGTTATTGCCATTACGGATGCCGTTTGTTACGGGATTCCGTTAATTGAACGGGTGACGACCGTTACCGGCGATTGTATTGCGGAACCGAAAAATTTACGGTTGCGTATCGGCACGACTTATGAAGAAGCGATTCAACATTGCGGCGGTTTTTCGCAACAACCGGATCGGGTCATTGCCGGGGGACCGATGATGGGGTTTGCACAATATCAATTGGATATTCCCATTACCAAAGGCGCTTCGGGTATTCTGGCGTTATCTTCGGTAAAGTGCGACGTAGGAGAAGAAGAACCGTGCATTCGTTGCGGTCGGTGTGTCGACGCCTGTCCGATGGGGTTGGTTCCGAGCCAGTTGAGTATTTTTTCTTCCCGGGAAGCGTGGGATGAATGTCGCGGATACGGTGTAATGAATTGTGTGGAATGCGGCAGTTGTGTATACGTATGTCCGGCAAAACGCAATTTAGTTCAGTATTTCAGAAATGCCAAAGGGCAGTTAAAAGCCATCCAGCAGGCGGCGCAGAAAAAAGCGGCACAATAAGCTGAGAACGAATGGAAGAAGGGATATCATGAGTCCAGAAGCAAAAGGGCAAATGGCGGGAACGGATACGAAAGGGAATTTTACCGTATCTTCTTCCCCTCACGTGCGGAGTAAAGAATCTATTTCAAAAATTATGTGGAGCGTCGTCGCCGCCTTGGTACCGGCCGCCGCTTTCGGGGTATATTATTTCGGGATGAACGGCCTGGTAAATATTATTGTCGCCATCGTATCGGCAGTCATTTTTGAATTTTTATGGGAAAAAATGATGCATAAACGGGTCACCATTGCCGACGGCAGTGCCGTGATTACAGGGTTATTATTGGCAATGTGCTGTCCGCCGTCCTTGCCGTGGTGGATGAGCGTGATCGGGTCTTTTTTAGCCATTGTAGTATGTAAGCAATCGATGGGCGGCCTGGGGTACAATTTGTTTAATCCGGCACACGTAGGTCGTGCGGGGTTGATGGTATCATGGCCGGTGGCAATGACTACGTGGACACAAATGAACGGCTCCGTAGTCGACGGTGTAGCAGGTGCTACCCCGCTTAATGTACTGAAACATGGCGGTACGGAAGCACTGTTCAATTTGTTCGGTACAAACGACTGGGCGGCGATTTATAAAAGTATGTTTTTCGGCTTCCGTGGCGGTTCCTTAGGAGAAACTTCCACTGTGTTGCTGATTTTAGGCGGCTTGTTTTTGATTTATCGCGGGTATATTAAATGGCAAGTCCCCGTCATTATGATTGCTACGGTCGGAATTTTAATGGGCTTGGTTGCCGGGGACGCGCACTTGGCCGTATTCCATATGATGGCCGGCGGTTTGATTATCGGGGCGTTTTTCATGGCCACGGATATGGTTACGGCGCCGATTACGCTGAAAGGACAAATGCTGTTTGCGTTAGGATGCGGCATTATTACCGTCTTGATTCGTCTCTTGGGTGGGTATCCCGAAGGGGTTTGCTACTCTATTTTATTGATGAATGCGTTGACACCGTTGATTGATCGGGTTGTAAAACCCAAGGTCTTTGGCGCAGTGAAGACAAAGGGGGCGAAATAAGATGGCCGAGAACAAAGGAAACAACTTAGTAAAAATTGCTATGAATTTGATCTTAACCTGTCTTGTTTCCGGCTGTATTATCGGTGCCGTCTTCTTTATTACGGGACCTACGGCGCGTGCTAAAGCGGAACAGATGAAGGAAGAATCCATGCGCGGTTTAGTTCCGCAGGCTGAAAAATTCACGCCCGTTGCCGGTGAAAAAGATACCTTTGTAGCGGAAAAAGACGGGAAAAAGATTGCGTATATTATTCCTACGGCACCGAAAGGATACGGCGGTCCTATTAAATTGTTGACGGCAGTAAGTACGGACGGCACGGTAATCGACTATGTCGCGCTGGAAGCCAATGAAACCCCGGGGTTGGGCGATCGCGGTGCAAAAGAGCCGTTTAAAAGTCAAATAAAAGGGAAAAAAGAAGCATCTCTGGAAGTTACCAAGGATCCGAGTCAAAAAGACAAAGTACAAGCGATGACAGGGGCTACCATTTCTTCCCGCGCCTTTACTTTGGGCGTTAAGCAGGCTGTAGAAAAAGCGGCACAGATGGGAGGGAAATCATAATGAATCTTTGGAAAGTATTTAGCCGAGGCATTATTGAAGAAAATCCGTACTTTGTATTGGCCTTGAGTCTGTGTCCGGGTTTGGCGGTTACGACCAGTGTTATTAACGGCTTGACCATGGGCTTGACGGTATGGTTCGTTATTACGTCCAATAATGTGGTAGTATCTATTATTCGTCGTACGATTAATAAAAAAGTACGGGTACCTGTGTACATTACCTGTATTGCCACGATTGTTACGTGTGTACAATTGGTATTACAGGCCTATGCGCCGGAACTATATAAGGCGCTGGGCGTATATTTGGATTTGGTGGTTGTATTTGCCATTATTTTGGCTCGTGCCGAATCGGTAGCTTCCAAAAACGGTATTGTCGTATCTTTCTTGGACGGCATGGGCATGGGCGTAGGGTTTACAGGCGCCATGCTTATTATTTCCGTGGTTCGTGAACTGTTCGGTAACGGCACCTTGTTGGGGATTCCCATGTTCGGACCGTCGTATCAGCCGGCACTTATTTTGGCATTGCCGCCGGGAGCGTTTATGTTAATCGGTTTCTTTATGGCGGGGATTAAGATGTGGAATAATGCTCGTGAAAAAGCGAAACAAATGAAAGGGAGTGAAGGATAATGGGAGAATATTTTACCCTGTTCATCGGTGCCGTGTTGATTAACAACTTCGTTTTGACAAAATTTCTCGGCCTTTGTATTTTCTTCGGGGTTTCAAAAAATTTGAACGCCTCGATCGGCATGGGGTTTGCCGTTACTTCCGTTATTACCATGAGTACCGTGCTGGCATGGTTGTTATATAACTATGTATTAATGCCGTTGGATCTTACTTTTTTACGAACCATTTCTTTTGTGGTACTAATCGCCAGCTTCGTACAGCTGTTGGAAATCGTCATTAAAAAAATGTCACCCACTTTATATAACATGTGGGGAATTTATTTGATGTTAATTGCCACCAACTGTATTGTACTTTCTGTACCGGTGATCAGTATTACCAATCATTACGGGTTTTTGGAAAATCTCGTATTTGCCGTCGGCTCCGGTTTGGGGTTTGCGTTGGCCTTGGTCTTGATGGCCAGCTGCCGGGAAAAATTGGATTATGCCGCAGTACCGGAGGCCTTGCAGGGAACTCCGATTGCGTTTATTGTAGCCGGCATGTTGGCTTTAGCTTTTCTCGGGTTCTCCGGTATGATATAATGGAAAGGAGTTGGAATTAATATCATGGAATATACGCAAATCGCTATTTCCGCGGTAGCTATTATGACTTGTATAGGCGTTGTCTTCGGGTTCATTTTGGCTTTTGCGGATAAAAAGTTTGCCATGGAAGAAAATCCGCTCATCGGTGAAGTGGAAGAAGCCTTGCCGAAAGGACAATGCGGGGCTTGCGGATTTGCAGGTTGTGCAAAATATGCGGAAGCCGTCGTGTTGGATCCCGAAGTAGCTCCGAATTTATGCGTGCCGGGGAAAAAAGAAGTGGCGGATATTGTAGCCAATTTAACCGGAAAAATTGCGGAAGAAACAGAACCTCAATTTGCGCATGTTCGTTGTCGCGGCGGTTTAGGTATTGCCAAAGTGGCCTTTGAATACAAAGGAATTCACGACTGTGCCGCCGCCAAGTTGGTACAACAGGGACCCAAGTTTTGTAAATTCGGCTGTTTGGGATTCGGAAATTGCGTGCGGTCTTGTCCGTTCGGCGCGATGACTATGGGGGAAAACGGCTTGCCGGTAGTGAACAAATCACTGTGTACCGGGTGCGGTAAATGTGCCGGCGTATGCCCCAACCATATTATTGAATTATTGCCGATGAGTGCGCCTGTCAGCGTAGGGTGTTCTTCGAAAGAAATGGGAGCGGCCGCCAAGAAAAACTGTTCGTCCGCTTGTATCGGTTGCGGCTTGTGTATGCGAAATTGTTCTCATGAAGGCGGTGTGAAAGTAGTGGATCACTTAGCCGTTGTTAATCCGGCTATTTGTCACAGCTGTGAAGAAGCTACTTGTATTACTAAATGTCCGACAAAAGCGATTACGGCCATGTTGGAATCGCATCTTGTATCGGAAGAAAAGATAGGGTAAACATATGAGGGGAAAACGACGTATTATAGGATGGATACTTACGGCGTTTCTTGTCATTGCAGGCTGCTCCGGATGTGGTAAAACACAGACGGAGCAGTTTTTTGACAGAAACGGGGTGGCAATGGATACGACCGTATCGTTGCGGGCGGCCGGCGGAGACGCCCAAGGTGCATTACAAGAAAGTATGGATTTTATTAATCGCTTGGATCGGTTGGCCGGTACGAATCATGCTGATAGTGATGTCAGCAAAATCAATGCGGCCGCCGGAAAATCGTATGTAGCGGTTGATCCCGACGTGTATGAAATGATTTCTTTTGCCAAGACGTACTCGGAAAAAAGTCGGGGTGCTTGGGATATTAGTGTCGGTATATTTACTAAATTATGGGACATAGGAAATCCGGATGAACATATTCCGGCACCGGCGGAGATACAAAAACATTTGTCCTATGTAAATTATAAGGATATTTTATTGCGTCCGTCGGATCATGCCGTAATGTTGGCAAAACCCGGCATGTATATTGATTTGGGCGGAGTTGCCAAGGGATTTGCCGTTGATGAAATTCTCAAAATTTATAAAAAACACAAGGTCACTAACGGTCTGATTAACTTGGGGGCCAGCTCCATGTATGCGATGAATACGAATGCGAAGGGGACTGCATGGAATATCGGTATTAAGCATCCGCGCGTGCAGGAAGACGGAACGTATTTGGGGATTGTTAAAATTCAAGATCAATTTTTATCCACATCCGGTGATTATGAACGATATTTTATTAAAAACGGGGTACGATATCATCATATTTTTGATCCTAAAACCGGCTATCCGGCGCGTCACGGTGTCATGAGTGATTCCCTTGTTATTCAGGGAGATGTACCGCACGGCGGTATGTTGAGCGATATTTTAACGACGGTCGTATTTGTTTTGGGACCGGAAAAAGGGTTGGCATTTATAGAAAATACGCCGGGCGTAGAAGGAGAAATTACCGGTACGGACGGTACGGTATATATGACGAAAGGATTTAAAAAGAATTTTTCCGATTTACATCCGGATTTTCACTTAGCACAATAATAAGAATCAATATACATATATAATGCGCAGGTATTTGTATAAGGCATGTCTGTTTTGCACAAAACATATTTACTTTTTCCTCATAATATATGATAATATAGGCGTACATAATAGTTTTTAAATATTCGCAGAGGATGGTAGTAAATATGGATCATATTGATGATAAGATATTAACGATTTTAAAGAAGAACGGGAAAGCATCTGCGACGGAAATCAGCAAAGTCGTTGGCTTGTCAATTCCTGCCGTTGCCGAACGCGTACGTAAGATGGAACATGGCGGTGTTATTCAGGGATACGGAGCTAAAATCAGCCGCCGGAAGACAGGCTATAATGTGACTGCCTTTATTATGGTCAATCTGGAACGATCCGGAGAAGTGGAAGAATTTCGTGACAGTATTATCCGGTTTCCGCAAGTGTTGGAATGCCATCATATTGTAGGCGCTTTTGATTACTTGCTGAAAGTGTTGGTAAAAACACCGGATGATTTGGAACATTTTTTGATGGATGAATTGAATGAAATTCCTACGGTTGCTTCCTCACAGACCTTTATGTGCCTTTCGACAATCAAAGAAGAGTGGAATGTGTAAGGAAGAAAGAAGCGGGAGAGAGCAGAAGAAAACTGCTCTCTTTTTTTATTTGACCATAGAGACCGGACGTTTTATGATAAGAATAAAAACAGCGATCATCGGCGGTGCGCCGGTGAAGTGCATAAGAGGTGTCACGGATGGGGAGTATAAAAGTACAGAAATTAACAAAGTCATTCGGCATACATACCGTTTTTAAGGATGTATCCTTTGAATTACATCGCGGGGAGCGGTTAGGTTTGATCGGGGCGAACGGGGCGGGAAAATCCACGTTATTAAAATGTCTTATAGGGGAAGAAGAGTACGATGACGGGAATTTTATCGTATCGGCCGGTGAAACCGTCGGCTATTTGCAGCAAAATATTACCTATGATGCGGGGCTTACATTGCGGCAATTGCTTACCGAGGCATGGCAGGATGTGCTGCGATTGGAAAAGCAATTAAAAGAGACGGAACAAGTTATGCGGGAACGTCCTCAGGATACGGAACTGATGGGGCGGTATGCACGCATGCAGGAAAAATTTGAATGGCTCGGCGGCTTCGCGTATGAAAGTATGTCTCGTAAGATTGTACAGGGATTGGGGTTTTCGGCAGCCGATATGGAACGCCCGGTACAAGAATTTTCAGGCGGTCAAAAAACACGTATTAATTTGGCAAAAGCGTTAGTACGGCGACCGGATTATTTATTCTTGGATGAACCGACAAATCATTTGGATGTGGACATGTTGGAATGGCTGGAAACCTATTTATTGTCGTATGAAGGCGGTATTTTGATTGTTTCACATGATCGGTATTTTTTAGATCGGGTAGCTACGGGAATTTTGGACTTAACCGACGGCGGTGTAAAAAAATATAAGGGGAATTACACGCAGTACAAAATACAGTATCGACAACAGCGAGATGCCTTGGAAAAAGCGTATCAAAAGCAACAGGAACATATTCGGGAAACCGAAGACTACATACGAAAATACAAGGCCGGTATTAAAGCGAAACAAGCGCGCGGTCGTCAATCTCAATTAAACCGGCTGGAACGAATTGACCTGAATCCGGAAGCGGCTACGTTGAAATTTTCTTTTTCGCCGGCCGTAGAGAGCGGCCAAAAAGTGTTAGTATTGGATGATGTTTGCGGCGGCTATACGGGGAAGCCGTTATTTTCGCATCTCTCGCTTTCCATCCGTCGCGGCGAAACGGTGGCTTTGGTGGGCGCGAACGGCACGGGGAAAACGTCGTTGTTGAAGCTGATTATGGGAGAAACGACGCCGACTTCCGGGCATATTGTGTGGGGCAGTCGGGTACAACCGGGATATTTTTCGCAGGAACATACGGAATTTAACGGCCGCACTACGGTATTGGCGGAAATTATGGATACCTTCAGCTATGGAGAAGAAGAAGCACGTTCCGTATTGGGACGGTTTTTATTCAGAGGGGATGAAGTCGATAAAACGATTGGCGCATTAAGCGGCGGGGAACAAGCGCGGTTGGCGTTGCTGAAATTATTTTTACAAGGTCCCAATTTCTTGATTTTGGACGAACCGACGAACCATTTGGATATTCCTACCCGGGAAATATTGGAAAAAGCGCTGCTGGATTTTGGCGGGACGTATTTAGTGGTTTCGCATGACCGCTATTTTTTGGATACCATTGCCGGCCGTACGTTGGTATTGGAAAATCGGACAGTAAAAGAATATTTGGGAAACTATTCCTATTATCGGGAAAAACGGCAAGAAGAACAGCAAGCCGCACAGGAAAAGGCGGAACCCGCAACGGCAATCCCGAAAAAAAAGGAAGCGACAGGAAAAATACGGGCTTCGGAGCATATAAAAAAAAGCGCCCCTTCTTCCTACGGTAAGGAAAAACAGTTGGAAACCATAGAAATGAAGATTGCTGAATTGGAGGCTACCGTAAAAATGTATGAAGTGCAGTTGTCTTTACCGGAAAATATGGCGGACAGTCAAAAATTAATGACCCTCAATGAGCAGTATGAAAAGACCGTGGAAGCGTTGCAACAGGCCTATGAAAAGTGGGAAACGTTGGCCGAATAATTTGAGAAAAGTGAGAAAAAAGAATGAATATCTTCATTCTTTTTTTTTATTATATATTTTATAAGAAATTTATATTATTAAACGTTTAACTTACTTTACAAGCGATTATTACATGGTATACTAAACCTATTATATAAGGAAAGGATGATACGTATGCAAACTCATTTTAACCCGGTGACGCCGGAAGTATTGGCGGCGTTACGACAAGCGGTAGGAGACAAATATGTCAAAACGGACGAGGACTGTCTCACGGCATATCAAACGGATGAAGAAGGAAATTCCCATTTTTTTCAAAAACCGGAAGTGGTGGTTTTTCCCGGTACTACGGAAGAAGTGGCGCAAATCGTTAAATTGGCCAATACGTATGTGGTCCCGATTACGCCCCGCGCGGCCGGAACGGGGGTGGCGTGCGGTGCAATTCCCATTTACAAAGGCATTGTGGTGGAACTGGAACGGATGAATAAAATTTTGACATTGGATGCGGAAAATATGTATGCCGTTTGTCAACCAGGCGTGTTGACGGGGGACTTGCAGCGGGAAGCGAAAAAATACGGCCTGTTATATGCCGGTGATCCCTCCAGTTCCGACAGTTGTCAGATTGGCGGCAACGTTGCCAATAATGCGGGCGGTAATAAAGCAGTTCGTTACGGTACGACACGCCATCAGATTTACAGCTTGCAAGTCGTGACGCCGACCGGAGAGATTGTGACGGTGGGCGGTCGTTTGCAAAAATGTTCTTCCGGCCTTTGCTTGGAACAACTGATTGCCGGCTCGGAAGGAATTTTGGGAATTATTACTGAAATAACTTTGCGGTTGCGTCCTCTGCCTCCGTATGCGTTTAACATGGTATGTGTATTTACGGATGATACGGCGGCGTTTGCGTTGCCCAATAAAATTTTAAAAGCGGGTATCAATCCGACGAGTATTGAATATATGGATAGAGAAGCGCTGCAAATGACGTGCAAGTTTTTAGATATGTCCATGCCGCATGTACAAGAAGGGTGTTCGTATGTGATTGTCACAGTAGAAACGTTTGATGAAGCCGAACTGGATCGCAAGATGGAACAACTCTGTGATTTGGCGGAACAAAACGGTTCGATTGATGAATTTGAAGCGGATAAACGGATTTGGACCTTGCGCAAACAATTTGCCGAAGCGGCACGGAATATAGATAAAATGTATCAGGCGGAAGATTTTGTCGTGCCGTTGGATAAAATTTCGGCTATTACGGCGCAATTGCCGGAATTACGAGAAAAATATGATTTATATTGTGTGACGGTTGCTCATATCGGGGACGGCAATATTCATGTATTGCCGCTAAATAACAAAGGACTTTCGCCGGAAGCTTGGTTTGAAAAGATTAAAGAATTTCATCGTGATTTATTTCCCAGAGTATATGCACTGGGAGGAAAAATGTCGGGAGAACATGGTATCGGCTATAAAAAACGGGATGAATTTGCACGATGTACGTCGGCTGAAGAATTGCAGCTGATTCGCAGTATTAAACGGGCGTGGGATCCGAAGCAGATTATGAATCCCGGAAAACTCATTGCCGTTGAATGAGGCTGTGCGGCGACGCGTATTCGGGGGACGTGTCGCCGCTTTTGTTAGAAAAACAAGCGGTGCAGAACGCCGGCCATAGCATACGATACGGATATACGGTCGCCTGCCCGGGCGGAAAAGAGGCACCGGGTACAGCGGGGATACAAAACCGGCGGTAACGTATTTTCCATAATCAACCGTACGACAGGGGCGGTCCCGTCGTACGGTTGGTGCTTTTTAGGGGGAGCTGTCGGCGGCGGTTGTAAGAATATCGGCGACAGGGGCTTGCAGATTCGGTCATCATCACGCATACTATAAGAACAGGGGGGAGTTTTGGGGTATGATAAAATTTATAACACCGAGAGAAGCGGCGCATTTAGTTGCCGATCATGCGACCGTGGCCATGAGCGGTCATGCCGGTTTCGGTACGGCGGATGCTATTTTACAAGCGTTGCAGCAACAATATGCGTTGACCGGAAAACCGGCACAACTGACGCTGGTCAAAGTGGCCGGTGCCGGTGACGGCGGCAGACGCGGCGGCGATCGGTTGGCCGCGCCGGGATGTATCCGGACGCTGATTACAAGTCATGTCGGTTTGGAACCGAAGTTGGCGGAAGCCATTCGTGCGGAACGTTGTTTAGCGTATATGATCCCGGCAGGCACCATATTTCGTTTGTATCAGGCTTGTGCCAGAGGGGAAAACGGTTTTTTGACGGAAGTCGGACTGGGGACGACGGCGGACCCGCGGTATGAAGGGTCATGCGGTAATGCACGCACCCGGAAAGAAGGGAAGCCCTTGGTTTCCGTAGAAACCGTACAGGGAAAAGAATATTTATATTATCGCACCTTTCCTATTCAGGTGGGCATTATTCGCGGTTCTATTGCCGATGAAACCGGTAATATTTCTCTGGAGCATGAAGACATGATCGGAGAGCAGTTGCAGATTGCCATGGCGGTTAAGCAAAGCGGCGGGATCGTGTTGGTACAAGTGGCGGATCTCGTGCGACGAGGAAAATTGGATCCGCGACAAGTGACGATCCCCCGTCATTTGGTGGACTATGTAACGGTGGTACGGCAGCGTGACGTGTGGACGGAGATTGTGCCGGATCCCGACGGCGGGAGACCGCATGAACCGCTGACCGTGCGGAAGATTTGTGCACGGCGGGCGGCGTTGGAATTGCAGCCGCAAGAGTTGGTGAATTTGGGCATCGGTATGCCGGAAAGTATCGGGAGTGTGCTGGCCGAAGAAGGTATGGAATCCCGCATTATTTCCGCTTCCGATTCGGGGGTGATCGGCGGCGTGCAATTGACCGGGCCGGAAATGGGCAGCGCGCTGTATCCGGAAGCGATGATTCCCATGGCGGACATGCTGTCGCTTTGCAACGGCGGCGGCTTGGACGTATGCGCCTTGGGGTTGGCGGAGACGGATTATCTGGGAAATGTTAATGTATCGCGATTTAACGGGTGTGTCGTAGGCCCGGGAGGCTTTATTGATTTAACACGGCAGGCCAAAAAAATTATTTTCTTAGGCACATTCACGGCTGTCGGCCTGCAGGCGCATTGCGAACGGGGCACCTTGTGCATTACACAAGAAGGTCGATACCATAAGTTTAAAAAACAAGTGGAAGAAATTACCTTTTCCGGCGTCGCGGCAAAACAGCGGGGGCAGAAGGTGTTATTTGTGACGGAACGGGCGGTGTTTACGTTGACACCGGCCGGTTGGCTGCTTACGGAAGTAGCACCCGGCGTGGATATACGCCGGCATATTATACCGTTTATGGATTTTTCGCCGCGTGTGGCCGCACATGTAAAAACGATGGATGCACGTATTTTCGGGGAGACGAAAATGGGATTACGGTAACAGACAGGAGGATCCTATGGACTATCGTATAGAAAAAGATTCAATGGGAGAAATAAAAGTACCGGCGCAGAAATTATGGGGCGCACAAACGCAACGCAGTTATGAAAATTTTAAAATCGGTACGGAAAAAATTCCCTTGGAACTGGTAACCGTTTTTGCGTATTTAAAGAAAACGGCGGCCTTGGTGAATGCCGAGGCGGGGGTTTTGGACGAAACGCGGAAAGCGGCTATTGTGCAGGCTTGTGAAGAAATTGTCGCGCATCGGTGGGACGATCAGTTTCCGTTATCCGTATGGATGACCGGCAGCGGCACCCAATTCAACATGAATATGAATGAAGTTATCGGCCATCGGGCGGAGCAAATCATGGCGGCACACGGCCAACCGGGACACGTACATCCGAATGACCATGTTAACCGTTCACAAAGCTCCAATGATATTTTTCCTACGGGCTTACATGTGCTTTCCGTATTACAATTAAAAGCGCGGTTATTCCCGGCGTTAGCGCATATGGAAGAGGTATTGAATGCCAAGGCCGAGGCGTATGCCCATATTGTAAAAATCGGCAGAACGCATTTGCAGGATGCCACGCCGCTGACGTTGGGGCAGGAAATCGGCGGTTGGGCGGCCATGATTCGGAGAAATCGGCAAATGCTTACGACGATGACTGATTTTTTACGCAGTATTGCCATGGGCGGTACGGCGGTAGGAACGGGAATTAATTGCCCGCCCGGGTATGATGTGCGATTTGCCGCCGTGCTCAGTGAATTGACCGGGGAAGAGTTTCATACGGCGGCGAATAAATTTCAGGCCCTGACGAGCAAGGATGAACTGACGGCGGTGCACGGCGGCTTAAAAGCGTTGGCGGCGGATTTGTTGAAAATCGCCAATGATGTGCGGTGGTTGGCCTCGGGACCGCGGTGCGGTATCGGGGAGATTCGCATTCCGGCGAATGAACCGGGAAGCTCGATTATGCCGTCTAAAGTAAATCCCACGCAGTGCGAGGCGATGACCATGGTGGCCGTGCAAGTCATGGGCAATGATGCGGCCATGGGGTTTGCGGCAAGTCAGGGAAATTTTGAATTAAATGTATTTATGCCGCTCATGGCGTATACGATGATGCAATCCGTGCGCTTATTAAGCGATGCGATGCGCTCCTTTACGGATCATTGTTTGGCGGGGATAGAACCGAATGAGGAACGGATTGCGCAATTATTGCAACGTTCGTTGATTTTGGTTACCGGTTTAGTGCCGCTTATCGGCTATGACCGATCCTGCGCGATTGCGAAAAAAGCGGCGCTGGAAGGAATTACCCTGCGACAGGCGGCGTTGGCGTCCGGCGTGGAGGCGCCCGCTTATGATGAAGTGATGGATCCGAAAAAATTGGCACGTATGTAGAAAGAAAAACAGTACCGATAAACCGTTACAGGGTTATCGGTATTTTTTTTACAATACGGGCGGTATACCGACCGGAAAGGCGTTGGACGGAGAATATATATAAATTTATTGTAAACTTTTTGAAATTAAAATAACATTGACAATTAAGAAAAAAATACGTATACTCAAGGACGTACGTTACAGAACATCAGGAAAGGAGTCGGTACAGATGTTGTACAGTATTAAAATGCATGCTCGGAAGGGCGGAAAAAACGGCCGTGTCGGTCGACATATTTCCGGTGCGGAACGAATCGTGAAGCCCGAAAATATAGAACAGGAAGTGATCCGGGTTTTGCGACGTGCCCGGCAACACGAACGCGGCGCGGCCGATTTTATTCAGATTAAAGTGGCCTGCGTCGAGCCTTCACAAATTCAGTATTGTCCGCTGTTGCCGGTGCGGCAACAGGATGTTAAGACCGTGGCGGAAGGGCGGCGGCAGGCGCGATTGGCGTTACTGCGAGCCGGCGTATCGGCAGCGGCCGCGGCTAAAGGCTTTTCGTATCTTACGGCGTTGCGTGACAGTATGCGCGGCGCCATGTTGGTGGATGCGGTCAGCGGTGAACGGGTGGACGGTAAGGGAGAGCGCGGCGTGCGGTGCAGTACCATGGATTGTGCCGATGCGGCAGCGTATGCCCGGGCACTGGCGCATACGCCGTATACCGGCCTGCATGCTCGGGAAGCATTTGTCCTGGCCGCCAAGGTGGCCGCTGCTCCGGGGACGGTTGCGGAGTTGTGCTGGTCCGATGATCCGCAATATGTTACCGGCTATGTCGCTTCGCCCCGGTACGGTTATGAACGCATTATGGTGATGAAGCAAGCGGGAGATCCCGTAGGCGGACGGGTTATTTTTATCCGGCCGACTACGGATGTGGAAGCGTATATGGCGTATTTACAATATCAGCCGGTGTTGGTGACTTGCCATGAACCTTTATGAGTTTGTGAATTCCCGTCTGGCGCAGCGGCAGGCACAGGGGCGATTCCGCCGCATTCGGGATTTACACATGATTTCGTCTACTTGCGGATACGATAGGCAAGGCCGTCGGTATCTTCTGTTTAATACCAATGATTACTTGGGTTTATCCCATCATCCGCTCGTGCAGGCGGCGGCCCGCAGAGCCGTCACGGACGGTTGCGGCGCCGGCGGTTCTCGCCTGTTGGCGGGAGCGCCGTTTATATTGCGGGAATTGGAAGAAGAATTGGCCGATTTTAAAGGCACGGAAGCGGCCTTACTGTTCAGTACGGGGTATATGGCCAATGTCGGCGTACTTTCGGCATTGCCGCAGGCAGGCGACGTGATTTTCAGTGATGCCTTAAATCATGCCAGTATTATAGACGGCTGTCGCATGTCCCGCGCCCGCACCGTCGTGTATGCCCATATGGATATGGACGATTTGGAAAAAAAGTTGCAGCACGAAAGCGGCGGCAGGCGGTATATTGTTACGGACGGAGTGTTCAGCATGGACGGTCATGTATGCCCGTTGCCGGCATTGGTACGGCTTAAACAAACTTACGGTGCCGTATTGCTGGTGGATGATGCGCACGGCTTGGGCGTGTTGGGAAAGAGCGGCCGCGGTACGGCGGAATATTTTGCGTGTCATGACGTGGATATACATATCGGTACGTTATCCAAGTCCTTAGGCGCGTTAGGCGGATATGTGGCCGCTTCGGAAGCGATTTGCCGGTATTTGCAAAACGAGTCCCGGCCGTTTATTTTTTCTACCGCCTTACCGCCCGCCGTGGCGGCGGCGGCCTTGACGGCATTGCGACTGTTACGGGCACAGGGGGCGTCTTATGTCGCACAAATTCGGGACCATATTGCGTATATGTGCCGACAAGTGCCGACTATTTCTCAACGGCAACCGCCCGTGCCCGTGTTACCGATTTTGACGGGGTCTTCCGCAGCCGCTATGCAGTATGCGGCCGCATGTGCCGAGGCGGGGCTCCTGGTATCGGCCGTTCGTCCGCCTACCGTACCGGAAGGTACGGCACGGTTACGTATTACGGTTACGGCCGGGCATACGCCCGACGAGTTGCGGCGAGGTGCCGACATTTTAAATGAACAAGGAGAAAAAGCGACATGGAAACAGTAAAACATACGGCTTTACCGGCGACCGAAACGGCCGGTAAAGAACCGAAAAAAAAGAGCGGCACCGGCCGGGATATTTGTCAAATCGCGTTATTGGCGGCACTTATCGGCGTCAGCGGCATGTTTAAAATTCCCGGGATTTTTCCGGGGACGGAATTTCAGCTGTCCGCATCTATTGCCGTAGGCATATGCGGAGTATTCGGATTTAAAAAATACATAACCGCCGGGATCATCGCTTCCGTTATCAGTTTGCTGTTGGGCGTACAAACCTTAATCAGTGTATGTATTGCCATGACATTTCGGTTGACTGTGGGCGTCGTATGGATGGCCTTGGGATCGTCACGCGTGTTTTATGCCCTCTCCGGTCCTCTCGGGACGACTGCGGCGCGGGCGGTGATTACGCTCATCTTGGGCAAGGGGTTTACCGCCATGTGGCTGGCGGCGTGCCCGGGAATGGTATTTACGGCGCTGACGTCTTTTTTGGCGGCGCACCTGTTACGTCGTTGCCAACGGGCCGTACAAAGAAGGTAGGCGAAACGAAGAAAAGCGGTTGCCCGCAGCAGGGGCGGCCGCTTTTTTGCAAGAAAAGCGGGGCGGAAAATTAATCGGCAAAACTTTCGTAAACAGTTGATTTTGTATAGAAAAAAAGCGTATTATAATAAAGGATATTAAGACTTGCCGTAGCGGCCGATGGTTGTCACAGCCGGCGGCGATGAAACCAGTAAGAGCGGAGTGAGGACGAATCATGCATATTGTAATGGTGGAACCGGAAATTCCCGGCAATACGGGGAATGTGGCCCGTTTATGTGCAGCCAATCATATGACGTTGCACTTAGTGAAGCCGTTGGGATTTTCGTTGGAAGATAAATATTTAAAGCGTGCCGGATTGGATTACTGGCCGTTAGTCGATGTACAGGTACATGAAAATGTAGCGGACGTGATGGCTAAGTATGCCGGACATGCCATGTACTATTTGACGACCAAATCCCGACAATGCTATGCGGACATATCCTTTACGGAAGATGATTTGCTGTTTTTCGGAAAAGAAACGAAAGGCTTGCCCGAAAGCATGTTAAAGGAACATCCGGAGCGGTGTTTCCGGATTCCCATGATCGAAGCGGCACGCAGTTTGAATCTTTCCAATTCGGTGGCCATTGTTGCCTATGAAGCCTTGCGACAGTTGCAATTTCCGGGATTAACCGGCGGCATAGGTATTGATAATTTACAATAAAAATGAGGTGTACACATGGAAATTTATGACAAAGCGCAAGCGCTGGCCAAGGCGATCGGGGAATGCCGGGAGTATGAGCAGTTGGTCAAAGCCGGCGAAGAGTTGGCAAAAGATAAGAGCACGAAAGACATGGTGAAAGAATTTTTGGTATTGCAGGCGGAACTGGCCTACGGACAATCTATGGGCGCCGCGCCGGCCAAAAAACGGACGGATCGCCTGAATGAGTTGTCCGTTTTGATAAAAAACAACACACAGGCACAGGATTATTTACAAACATATCATACATGGCAGAATATGGCGGGCGAAATATTGCAGATTATTCAACAGGCCATGGCTAAAGGAATGAGTATTCTTGACCGATAATCGTCTTTCCCTATTGATCAAAACCTTACAACCGCATATGAAACCGGAGCAGATGCTGGCCAATGAACCCATGTCCCGCCATACGACCTTTGCCGTAGGCGGGCCGGCGGATCTATTGCTGTTGCCTTATACCGTCAAAGAAATGTCCCTGGCCATTCGGGCGGCCCGGGCGTTACAGCTGCCGATTACCGTGTTGGGCGGCGGTTCCAATGTATTGGTTTTGGACGGCGGTATTCGCGGCGCGGTTATTCAGTTGCAGGCTTTGACGCAGGTCTTATACCGACATGACGACCGAATTACGGCCAGCGCCGGGCATATGTTGGCGGACGTGTGCGAGTTTGCCTGTGCCGAAGGACTCGGCGGTGCCGAATTCGCCTGTGGAATTCCCGGCACGTTGGGAGGCGCCGTCTTTATGAATGCCGGTGCTTATGACGGGGAAATGAGTCATATTGTCGCCCGCGTACGCACGGTGGATCATAGAGGCGGCGTGCATACGTATGCGGCGGCGGCATGTCGCTTCGCGTATCGTCGCAGCCGTTTTCAGGAAACGCAGGAGTACGTGGTGGAAGCGGAGTTATTGTTGCATGCCGCTTCCCGCAGCGCCATTCAGGCACGAATGGAAGAACTCATGCGGCGGCGACGCAGTAAACAGCCTTTGGAAATGGCCAGTGCCGGCAGTACGTTTAAACGGCCGCCGGGATATTTTGCCGGCACCCTGATTGATCAAACCGGTCTCAAAGGGTTAACGTTCGGCGGCGCGCAAGTATCGACGAAACATGCCGGCTTTGTGGTGAATACCGGTCGGGCAACGGCCCGAGATGTATTGCAGGTTATTCATGCCGTACAAGAGCGGGTGGAAGCGGCACACGGCGTGCGTTTGGAGCCGGAAGTGCGAATTTTGGGAGAAAAATGAGGAACAACGGAGCGGAAGATCGACGGATCTTCCGCTTTTTTTATTTTAAAAGCCGAAAATATTCACGAATGAATATTTTCGTGTTATACTTAGTAAGTTACATACTTCAATAAAATGTTTTTGTATTTGCTGGTATAGGAGAGAATGTAGATGGAACGTACAGACATTCGTAATATTGCGATTATTGCACACGTTGACCACGGTAAAACCACCTTGGTGGATGCCATGTTGAAACAAAGTCATATTTTTCGTACGAACGAAAAAGTAGCGGAACGGGTTATGGACTCGGGAGATATTGAACGGGAACGGGGAATTACGATTTTATCCAAAAATACTTCCGTTATGCACGACGGCGTTAAAATCAATATTGTCGATACGCCGGGGCATGCCGATTTCGGCGGTGAAGTGGAACGGGTACTGAACATGGTCGACGGCGTGTTATTGCTGGTCGACGCCTTTGAAGGCCCCATGCCGCAGACTAAATATGTGCTGCGGAAAGCGTTGGAACAGAAATTAAAACCGATTGTGGTCATTAATAAAATTGATAAACCCGGCGCGCGGGTGGCGGAAGTGGAAGACGAAGTACTGGAGTTGTTCATGGAATTGGATGCGACGGATGAACAATTGGAATTTCCCGTCGTCTATGCCAACGGTCGGGACGGTATTGCCAAATTGTCCATGGACGAAGAAAGCAAGGATTTGGAACCGCTGTTCAAGACCATTGTGAACCATTGCCCCTGCCCGCAGGGAGATGCGGACGGCCCGTTGCAGTTCATGGTGACGACTTTGGATTATGATGAATATGTGGGGAAAATAGCCATCGGTCGTGTAGTGCGCGGAAAAATGGTTCCCAATCAGAATGTAGTAGTCACGGACGGCGAAGGCCAGCGACGCGGCAAAATCGGTCGCGTGTATACGTATGAAGGTTTGCAACGTAAGGAACAGACGGAAGCGGCAATGGGGGAAATCGCCTGCATTGCCGGCATCGGCGATTTGAAAATCGGCGAAACCGTAACGGATCCGCAGAATCCGGAAGCCTTGCCGAAAATTGATATTGATGAACCGACGTTGTCCATGATTTTCTATGTCAATGACAGTCCTTTTGCCGGACAGGAAGGCGACTATGTGACGAGTCGGCATTTGCGGGATCGCTTGTTCCGGGAAGTGCAGACCAATGTATCCCTGCGCGTGGAAGAAACGGACAGTGCCGATGCTTTCAAAGTTTCCGGTCGCGGTGAATTGCACATTGCCGTGTTAATTGAAGAAATGCGGCGGGAAGGCTATGAATTGCAGATCGGCAAGCCCAGTGTCATTACCAAACAGATTAACGGCCAAAAATGTGAACCGCTGGAAGCGTTGACCATTGACGTACCGCAGGAATTTATGGGAGCAGTAATGGAAAAATTGGGTACCCGCAAGGCGGAAATGGTAAATATGACGGATGTTTCCGGGTATACACGCTTGGAATTTATTATTCCCGCTCGCGGACTGATCGGTTTTCGCAGTGAATTTTTGACGGCCACCAAGGGCAACGGCATTATGTACCATGTATTTCACGGGTATGCGCCTTGGAAAGGTGAAATTCCCGGCCGTACGCGCGGCAGTTTGGTCGCCTTCGAATCGGGGACGACTACGGGGTACGGAATCTTCAATTTGCAAGATCGCGGCGTAATGTTTATTAAGCCGGCCCAAGAAATTTATTTAGGACAGGTAGTCGGGGAAAGCAACCGCGATGTGGATATTGATGTCAATCCGTGCAAGAAAAAACATTTGACCAATACGCGTTCTTCCGCTTCCGATGAAGCGTTGCGGTTAATTCCGCCGCAAGATATGGGCTTGGAAAAGGCGTTGGAATGGATTAATGAGGATGAATTGGTGGAAGTTACGCCGCAAAGCATTCGTATTCGCAAAGCCATTTTAGATAAACATGATCGTAAACGCGCCATGCGCAAATAGAAAGATATCGACAACCGCCTCCTTATAAGGGGCGGTTTTTTTGCGGGAAAATCGGGGTTGCACACGGAACATATGCTGCACGGAGAAGCGAAATAAATTTCATAATAAATATAACTATAAAAAAATAAACTAAATGTCCGATTGGATTATTTTTGAACCGTTTGGAGTGGAAGAGGAAAAAAAAGAGAGCTACAATATACCTGTAATTATCATTATCCCCGTAATGATAAGACTGTTCCGGAGCGTGGGAACGGCACTACCCCATAGGACCCCTCTCCTTTACCGTTTCTGCAAACCGGGACATAAAAAGAGCGCAGAAGGCAGCATGCAGCATTCTGCGCTCTTTTTGCTTGCGTATATAAACCATAATGAAAAACGGGCTTTTTTTATAGAAAAATAAGAAAAACGGCTCGCACAAACGTGTATGATGAAAATATATTCTGCACGGTTCGGAACGGTCGTTCAGAAAAATAGTCGCACTGAAAAAATAAACGACCTGCAGGCAGCGACGCATTCCCGACACAAGTGAGAAGAACTATAAAAACTGCCGGGAACATGAAGCCGAATTTTCGCATACCATAGAATCGGACGGGATACACAGGGGAAACCGGGCGGAAAAACAGCGCGTACTTGTCGAGAAATATGAAAACACCGCTCAAAATAGTTGACAAGAAAGAGAAATGCCTGTATACTTTCCTTATCACATGGTTTGCATGTGCGGATGTACCGTTTTTCACGTATAGGGCACAGAGAGGAAACAAGGAACACTCGTCCGTTACCCTGTATGATGAAAAAACGACATCACATTTTAGTGAAAAGGGGTAATTCACATGAAAAAAAGTAAAGTATTGGCAGCCTTGGTTGCCACTATGGCTGTAGGCGCTACGTGCGCTTTTGCGGCTAATCCGTTTGCTGATGTTCCCAGTGACAGCTGGGCATACAAATCTGTCGTTACGTTGGCCAACTCCGGCATCATCCAGGGTGTAGACGGCACGCATTTCCAGGGACAACGCAACATTACGCGGTATGAAGCGGCTGAAATTACGGCCAAAGCTATGGCCCATGCCGATCGCGCCAATGCACAGCAACGTGCGATTATTAATAAACTGGCCAATGAATTTGCCGGCGAATTGAATACGTTGGGCGTACGTGTTACCAACTTGGAACAACAAGTGGGTACAGTAAAATTCTCCGGTGATGCACGGGTACGGTATCGTCATGCCGGCAGTGCAACTAATGAAACAATTAAATGGGCTCAAGACGGAGATAAACTCAAAGGGACTACTACGACAAGTGAAACCGCTGATGATGCTTATAAGAATGATAAGGCATGGGATTACAACATGCACCTCAATGCGGATGCCAAAGTCAGCGATACGATGACGGCGCATTTCAGCGTATTTACGGATGATCAGCAATTCAGCGATGATAAAGCTGCCGGTGACTTGCATGCGTTTGTCAATAACGCCAACTTGGAATACACGCCTAATGACAATTCAAGCGTACAAATCGGTCGCATCGACGGCTACACCATGGGCAATGCGTATGGCTATCAATACGGCGATGTATTGGAAGGCGTAAAGGCCAACTATCACAACGATCAGTTCGCCGTGACTGCCGGCTACGGCAAGTTGAAGAGCGGGGATCATGCCGGGAAGAATGTTAAAACGGGCTTCGGCGAAGTAGAAGGCTTCTTCGGCAACGGTTCCGCTGCCGGTGTATACTACAACAACTTTACGGTTGATCCGGCTCATAAGTATTCGACTCAAAATAAGGACGGCTTTAAAGCCGATTCTCTTTGGGGCGCGTATGTAAATGCTAAATTGGCGGACAACCTCAGCGCTATGGCGAACTATGAATCCGTCAATCTGACGACCGCCGCTAAAGCTGCTGCAAAGACGGCCGGGAATAAAGAAACGCCGGCTGTATGGGTAGGTCAAGTTACGTACGGCAATTTGGATCAGGAAAAAGCCGGTTCTTGGGATACATGGGTGGAATATCTCCATGCTGATGCCGGTTCTTTGGTCGGCGGCTCTTCCGCTTCGTGGCGTAAGGATTTGGACAACGTTAAATCTTGGGGCATCGGTGTCGATTATACGGTTTCCAAGAATGTTGTTCTTAAAGCGGCACAGACGTTTGGCTCTAAAGCAGTAAAACCGCAGTTTGATGGTAAGAAAGAAGCCGGACAGGAACAGCATGCACAGACGAAGCCGTCTGAATACACCACTGTTTCTTTGAACTTTTCTTTCTAAGAGAACGTCCGCACGGACTGTAAACAGATACGAGTTTCGACTCGTATCTGTTTTTTTTGACACGAAACGCCGAGTGTGGTATGATAAAAAAAATTATATGGCAATGCAGGAGAGGAGTAGACATCAAAGCAGCGAAACAGGGACGGTGGGAGCCTGTTGGCGATGTTGAAGGCGCTCTGAAGGCCGGAGCCGGAAGTTCGGTGAATGTGTATGGCTCGGAAATGAAGCGGGTCGCAGACCAAAGAGGGTGGAACCGCGGGTGAAAACTCGTCCCTGTAACACGTGTATTCGTGTTACAGGGATTTTTTTGTAGGAGGGAACGCACATGAATTTTCAAGAAATGATGTTTGCATTGAAGACGTTTTGGTCTTCCCAAGGCTGCATTATGTACGAAGCGTATGATGTGGAAAAGGGAGCCGGCACTATGAATCCGGCCACGTTTTTGCGGACCGTCGGACCGGAACCGTGGAAGGTGGCCTATGTCGAACCGTCGCGTCGGCCGGCGGACGGACGCTATGGTGACAATCCGAATCGCCTGTATCAACACCATCAATTTCAGGTGATTTGCAAGCCGTCGCCGGATACGATTCAAGAATTGTATTTACAAAGTTTGGCCGCCTTGGGGATTCGGGCGGCGGAACATGACATTCGGTTTGTGGAAGACAACTGGGAATCGCCGACGCTGGGCGCATGGGGATTAGGCTGGGAAGTCTGGCTGGACGGCATGGAAATTACGCAGTTTACGTATTTTCAGCAAGTCGGCGGGATTGATGTCAATCCGGTAGCCTCGGAAATTACGTACGGCATGGAACGGTTGGCGATGTACATTCAAGGCGTGGAAAATGTGTACGATTTGCAATGGAATGAAACGTTTACGTACGGCGATATTTTTCACCAAAATGAAGTGGAACAATCGACGTATGCGTTTGAGTTGAGCGATGCGGACATGTTGTTCGAACTGTTCGATCGCTATGAAAAGGAAGCGCAACGCATTGCCGCCAAAGGATTGGTCATTCCGGCGTATGATTATGTGTTGAAATGCTCGCATACGTTTAATTTGTTGGATGCGCGCGGCGCCATCAGTGTCAGTGAACGCGCCGCGTTCATCGGGCGCGTACGGAAGATGGCCGGCATGTGTGCCAAAACCTATTTGGCACAGCGGGAAGCGCTGGGATTTCCCTTGTTGAAAAAGGAGGCAGCGAAATGAGTAAGGATATTCTCTTGGAAATAGGGACGGAAGAAGTGCCGGCGCATGCGATGCCGGGGATTTTACGGCAGTTGCGGGAAGCGGCCGCGACGGCCTTGCAGGAGGCGCATATTCCCTTCGACGCCGTGCGTACGGTAGGGACGCCGCGGCGCTTGGCTTTGCTGGTCACGGCGGCGGCGGAAATGCAGGACGCCGTAACTACCGTACATAAGGGGCCGTCCGCCCGGATTGCGTACGCGGCGGACGGTACGCCGACGAAAGCCGCGCTCGGCTTTGCGCGCGGTCTGGGTCTGGACGTGACGGCACTTCGCGTGCAAGATGGCTATGTGTTTGCCGAAGTGACGCATACGGGCGAGGCGACCAAGACGCTGTTACCATCGTTGTTGCCGGCATTGATTCAGCACTTGTCGTTTCCCAACAGCATGCGGTGGGGCCGGGAAACGTTTCGCTTTATTCGTCCTATTCGGTGGCTGGTAGCGCTTTTCGGGGAAGAGGTGATTCCCTTTACGTTGGCCGGCGTGACGACCGGACGGCGCAGCCGCGGGCATCGTTTTTTGGGTGACGGCGATTTCGATATTCCGTCGGCACAGGCTTATGAAGCGACGGCGCGGGACCATTTTCTTATGGTGGACCCGAAAGAGCGGGAAACGTATATTCAACACGAATTATGTCGGGAGCTGGCGGCGGCCGGTGCCAAACAGACGGTGGATCCCGTGCTGTTGGAAGAAGTCGTGTATTTGGTGGAATATCCGACCGTGCTCTGCGGCTCTTTTGATGAAGCGTATTTACAGTTGCCCGAGGCGGTTATTATTACGCCCATGAAGGATCATCAACGGTATTTTCCCATGTATTCGGCCGCAACGGGACGGCTCATGAATCGTTTCCTTACCGTGCGGAACGGCGATGCGCGCTATTTGGATACGGTGCGGCACGGAAATGAACGGGTGTTGCGGGCAAGATTGGACGATGCCAAGTTTTTCTTTACGGAAGATCGGAAGCAGTCGTTGTGGGCGCATGTGGAATCGTTGCGCCATATTGTTTTTCAAAACGGCTTGGGTACCTTGTATGATAAGGCATTGCGGCTGCAAAAGTTGACCGTGTATTTGAATCATTCGTTGCAGTTGGGGCTGGAAGATGCGCAGCTGGAACGCGCCTGCCTGTTGGCGAAGGCGGATTTATCGACGCAAATGGTCATGGAATTTACGGAATTGCAAGGCGTTATGGGCAAGGAATATGCCAAGTTGGACGGGGAAAGCGAGGCCGTGGCCGCGGCTCTGCAGGAACAGTATTTGCCGCGGTATGCGGGGGACGACTTGCCGCAGACGGTGATGGGCAGTGTGTTAAGTGTGGCCGACAAGATCGATACGCTGGTCGGAATGTTCCGGTTGGGAAAACTTCCGACCGGTTCACAGGACCCGTATGCCCTGCGTCGGCAAACCATCGGCGTGTTGCATATTCTTTTACAGCGGCAATGGGATGCGGATATGGACACGCTGTTGGATGCTGCAGCGGCCGGGTATGCAGCGGCGGACGAAGCGGCCGGCGACGTGCGCAAGCAATTGGAAGCGTTTATTGCGTTGCGGTTAAAAAATATTTTCCAAGACCGGGGACATGAAGCCTCGTTAATTGAAGGCGCCATGGCCGGGCATCCGTTAAACGCCATGCAGGGGCAACGGCGCGTAGAGGCTTTGGAAACGGCGCGGCGTCTGAAGCAGGAAGATCTTTTGCAGGCCTATACCCGTGTAGGTAATATGGTCCGGGAAGATACGCCTACGCAAGTGACGGAAGCGCTCTTTACAGCGGCGGCGGAACGCGACTTATGGGCCGTTTGCCGGCAAATGGAAGCGGCTTTGCCGAAGGTGTATGCGGCGTATGATTTTGAGGCGGCTTTGCGGATTTTGCGGACGGGCATGGACGCAATCCGTACGTTTTTGGATACGGTGCGGGTTCTCGATGAAAATCCCGCTATCCGGGAAAATCGCTTGCATTTATTGGCGCGTGTGTATGCGTTGATTCGTCCGTTCGGAGATATTCGAAAAGTTAAAAACTGATACAGCATGGCGGAACGTCTCCTCAGTCGCGGCCGGGGAGACGTTTTTTTTGCCGCAAGTATTCCGAAAACTGCGGGACGGGCGGCGTATAGGGAAACAGAATTCGCCATGCGGCGGCGGCGTAAGGTTCGGGTAACGGCGAAACGCGGCATACATCCGAAAAAAAGGTGACAGTATTTGCAAAGTAATGAAAAAAATATACGGAAATATTGCGTTATGCGAGAAAATATGTGGTATAATAAATTCCTGTAATAGGCGATTTCGGCAAGCGGATAAGGAGAGGAACGAGAAACATTGGATACGAATACATTGATTCAAAATTTTACGAAACGTCCGGTGTGGGCACAAATCGATTTGGATGCGGCCATTGCCAATATCCGGGGCATTCGTCGGTTAGTCGGTCCGCAGGTGTGTGTGACGTCCGTTGTCAAGGCCAATGCGTACGGGCACGGCGCGATTGAACTGGCCAAGGTGTTTTTAGGGCACGGTGCGGATCAAGTGGCGGTCGCCTGTCTGGGGGAAGCTGTCGAGTTGCGGCAAGGCGGCATTACCGGACGGATTCTTATTTTGGGACATACGGACGGACATCGGGCGGAAGAATTGACGGCATACGGAGTAGAACCGACCGTGTTTCGGTATGAAGATGCGCTGCGGTTTTCTCGTGCCGCGCAGGCCCAGCATCGCACGGTGAATATTCATATTGCCGTCGATACGGGGATGGGGCGTATCGGCTATGAACCGAATGCGAACGGTATTCGTGAAATTCAAGCGATAGCGGCGCTTCCGGGGCTGCAATTGGAAGGGGTATTTACTCATTTTGCCGTTTCCGACAGCAATACGCCGGCGGATCGGGCGTATACGCAGGCGCAGTATCAGTGTTTTACGAAGTTTTTAACCGCTTTGGCGGAGGTCGGCATTCGTCCGGTATATACGCATTGCTGCAGTAGTTCGGGTTTGTTGTCACAAACCGCGTTTCATCAAAATATGGTTCGTCCCGGGATTCTTCAATACGGCTATCATCCTTCGGGTACGGTGGCATGTACGTCGTTTACGCCGCAACCGGTGATGTCGTTGCGGTGTTGTATTACGCATGTGAAATGGGTACATAAAGGGCAGTATATCAGTTATGGCCGTCATTTTCAGGCGACGAAGGAAACTTGCATCGCCACGATTCCCGTCGGCTATGCCGACGGCTATCCGCGTCTGTTGTCCAATCGTACGGAGGTTTTGGTGCACGGGCGGCGTGTTCCGCAAGTGGGGAATATTTGTATGGATCAATGTATGATTGATGTAACGGACGTGCCGAATGTGCAGATCGGCGATGAGGCGGTATTGTTCGGTACGCAGGGCGAAGGGTCTTTGCCGTTGGAAGAGTTGGCGGCCGCAATCGGCACGATTGATCATGAAATCCTTTGTAATATTAATCGGCGTGTGCCGCGCGTGTATGTGCGCGGCGGGCAGGTCGTACGGCGGGTGGAATATTTAGTGGAATGAAGTATGCTGAATTAATGTTACCCCTGTAAAATATATACATTTTATATATAATGCTGACGATGATTTTTAATATATAAATAAAAAGCACGGCTTTTCTTGCGAAAGAATAATCTGTGCTTTTTTTGCGGAAAGCATACGGGCGCTTGTCGTGGCGGCGACGGTCCGAGCAGCGATGAAAAGAAACTGTATTCTTGTAATGCAATGGGAAAATGTCAAACAATCATGCTATAATATAAATAGTAAATACAGGTAGGCGGTGATGCTATGGATTGGCAACAAAAGGTTACTCCGAAGGTGGCGGCTATGAAACCTTCGGGCATTCGGAAGTTTTTTGATTTGGCGGCACAACTGGAAGGGGTGTTGTCTTTAAGTATCGGCGAGCCTGATTTTACGGCACCGCCGGAAGTGTTGACCGCCATGCAAAAAAGTTTGACAGACGGCAAGACGGGGTACACGGCCAATGCGGGGATGTCGGCGTTGCGGCGGGAAATCGGCGCCTATATGCAAAGACAGCATCAGTTGACGTATGATCCGGACCGGGAAATTTTAGTGACCGCCGGCGTGTCGGAAGGGTTGATGTTGGCGGCTATGGCGTATTTGCAGGCAGGGGACGAAGTCCTGATTCCCGAACCTGCCTTTGTGTCGTATCCGGCGGTGGCGGAAATGGCCGGCGCCTGTCCCGTGCCCGTGCCGACCCGAGCGGCGCAGGGGTTTAAATTGCAGGCGGCGGATTTGGAAAAGGCGGTGACGGCGCGCACTAAAATGTTGCTCATGGGCTATCCGAATAATCCTACCGGTGCCGTGTTGTCCCGAGAAGAAATGGCACCGATTGCGGAATTTGTCCGGAAACATGATGTATTGGTGGTGACGGATGAAATTTATTGTCGGCTTATGTATGAGCAGGTGCCGTTTACGTCCTTTGCGGCGTTGGCGGGAATGCGGGAACGGACGATTGTTTGCAACGGGTTTTCCAAAGCGTGGGCGATGACGGGCATGCGACTGGGGTTTTTATGTGCACCGGCAGCGGGGTTGGCACCTTTGGCAAAGTTGCATCAGTACGCGGTCATGTGTGTCAATACGCAAGCGCAGTATGGCGGTTTGGCGGCTTTACAGGAGGGGGAAAAAGCGGCGGAAACCATGCGCCGGGAGTATGATCGGCGGCGGTGCGTGTTGTACGATGGGTTGCAGGCCATGGGGTTGGCCGTGACGAAACCGCAAGGGGCCTTTTATATGTTTCCGGATATACGCATTACGGGGATGACGGATACGGAGTTTTGTGAACGGTTGCTGACGGAAGAAAAAGTGGCGGTCGTGCCGGGATCCGCGTTCGGTGCGGCCGGTGCCGGACATGTGCGAATTTCTTATGCCGCTTCGTATGAAACGATTGTCGAAGCAATAGGGCGTATGGCGCGGTTTGTGAAAAAATATAAAAACGCACGCTGAAATGGGAGCGGCGTGCAGGCGGCAGGCGGTTCGCGGCGTGCGGCGCGACGGGACGCGGTTTCGGAAAAAGCACGGGATCACCGGTCGGCGGCATAGGATAGGAAGCGGCGATACGCGTATGCGGGTTACTTTACGGGTGCGGATACGGGGGGAACGGCGGTGAGGAACGGGAGCGAGGCTTAGTTGCTATGGTTGCCGTTCTTTGTCGCCGGTTTTTAGCGGTTTTCTACATATAACCGGAAAACATATGTAATACCGTGCATTTGCCAAATTTGCATAGTACAAAATGATATGATAAATGATAATCGCATAATAACAGGAAGGAATGGAGAAATACGGGAAATAGCCGATAATTATGATAATGCAAATCAAAAAAATAGTGCCTACTATGTTTTACATTTCACAAACAACTGCTATAATATAAATAAAGCTGTTACACATTCATAAAATAATTTTATATACATACGGCACCTAAAAAACGGTAGGTGTGTTCGGTGTAGGAATGGCGGCAGCAGCTAATGGGGGAAGAGGTAAGGAGAGATAGCAGATGGAAACGATGGAAACCATGGAAGCGGCAGGAAAAAAAGAGTTCACTCGCATTGTATATAAAGAAGAAGCTTTTTTACAACGATTTTTTTCCTATCGCGGACGGTTAAATAGAAAGCAGTATTTTTGGCGAGTATTGGCTACGGGAATTGCCGGCGTGTTGTTTACACAGGTTTTTCAGGACGGTACGCTTTTAACCGCTTTGGGCTATGCGTTGGCGATGGCGGCCTGGGTGTCCAGCTTGATGCTGGGGATTCGTCGGTTTCATGATTTGAATAAAACCGGTTGGGGTATGATTGCCGGGGTCATTCCGGGAATCAACATTGCCCTTGCGGTTTACCTGGTCATGGCGAAAGGCGCAACGGAAGAAAATAAATTCGGGTTGGCACCCGCCGCATATTAGAAAGGAAGAATACGGATGCAGTCATTTTGTCAGGCTATGTTACAACAGGAGCCTTATGAGGAACAACAAGCGTTTCGGGATACTGCGAAGGAAGGCGATTGGCGTCGCTTTTTGTTTTCGTATCACGATCGGTTGAATCGCAAACCGTATATTTTCGGTTGTTTAGCGGCCGGGATGGTGGGAACGGCGGCTTCCGCCATGTTGGATGCGATTTGGTTTCCCGTGAACTTGATTGTGGCGTTTCCGGTGTTGATTCTGTGTGTGGTCGCCTGTGCGTGTTTGACTATTCGCCGATTTCATGATTTGAATCGTTCCGGATGGCTTTATTTCCTGACGTTTATACCGCTGTTAAATATTATTTTAGGATTTTATTTAGTGTTTGTTCGCGGTACATGCGGTATGAATCGGTACGGACCGGATCCGTTGGAAAATCGGTAAATATGGTAAAAATGCCTATTTTTATAAAATAGGCATTTTTTGTTGTCTTTTTTTCGACGGGAGTATCTATGCGAGTCTATTTTAAGAGTCGCGGAAAATTGAAAAAAAGTAAATTTTTATAAAAGTATATAAAAAAGGCATGGTTTTCGCTATATGTTGAAAAAAACGTATAAAGAAAAATAGAACTTTGTTTTTTGACAATTCGTGTATTATATCGGTAACGGCTTAGATGGGCGGATACTAATAAAAAAACAAGAAAACACAATTAATCTCATAGTATAATAAAGGTAAGAAAAAGAAATGATAGAAAAAATAAGTAATGAAAATAATCTGATGAGAACAAAAAGAAGAATAAATATGCAACAAAACAACAAAGGGAATAAAGGTATAAAAAAAAGAATAAATGGCAATAAAATACAAATAAAAAAGAACCTGTCCGGTACGGACAGGTAGGATATAGCGGTGAAAGTGCCGCTGATAAAGAAAAGATACTCATTTTCTTTTGCTTTGTTGTTGTCGCATGCGATAAGCGGAAGGAGTTTGGTGTACGTATTTTTTGAAGATGCGGGCAAAGTGGGATGGGGAACAATAGCCGACGGCCGTGCTGATATAGGCAATAGAGTATTCGTCCTGCAGCAGTAATCTTTTGGCTTCCTGACAACGCAGCCGATGATGGTAAGATAAGAGGGTATCATTGGTTATTTCATGAAAAATGCGGACTAAGTAGTTGCAGTTTACGAATAAGGCGGCGCTTATGGCGCGAAGCGAAAATTTTTCCGTATAGTGCAGGTGAATATATTTTTTTGCTTTTTCCGCCAATTCTTTTTTGGCGCCTTTCCATTCGGGGCAGTCGGGGCGGCAACAGCAGCAGGGACGATAGCCGGCCTGCAGAGCGGAAGGAAGGTCATAAAAGATGACAATATGAGAGGGCACGGCATGTCGGGTAGCGCAGGAAGGACGGCAAATGACTTTGGTAGTCGTCACGCCGTATAGAAATTTGCCGTCATAGGCGGTATCTCGTTTTTTTATGGCCTGCCACTCTTCCGGTGTCATCAGGATCCCCCCCTCTCTTTTTTTTCGTTATAGGTCGGTTTGTTGATTTTGATTATACCATACAATGTTTTATATGTCACTGATGTTGAATTTCATTTTGATTACCTTATATTTTAGAATAAAAATAATAGGATAAGAAGTCAATATCAGAACACAAAAGACGGAATAATTCATGTATTATTATTAAAGGGGTAGCACGCTCGTCTTTACAAGTAGGAAGAAACGGGGCAGTGCTTCCGATATATTACTGAAGAGGGGGGGAAGCGAAGATGCCATTATCAATGTTGCAACGTGGCGAAAGCGGTGTCGTAAAATCCATTCACGGGAAACCGAAGGATATACACCATTTAGCGGATCTGGGGCTGGTTGTAGGTGCCACGGTAAAAGCTGTTAATGAAGTTGCGGGTAACTTGATTATCGAAGTAAAGGGCTCGCGGCTGGCCATGAATAAAGTAATGGCTAATCGTATTATCCTCGAAGTATGAAAGGAGAGAAGGCTTGCATGAGAAATTTACGAGATGCGGCTGTCGGAGAAACTGTCACCGTTGCGAAAGTACGTGGTGACGGCGCGTTAAGACGCCGGCTTTTGGACATGGGGATTACGAAAGGTGCAAAAATATTTGTCCGGAAATCCGCACCATTGGGGGATCCGTTGGAACTTACAGTACGCGGTTATGAACTCAGTATTCGTAAGAGCGATTCGGAAATGGTAGAAATTTTATAAAGGAGAGTAGGGAATTATGACAATTAGAGTTGCACTTGCCGGTAACCCTAATACGGGGAAAACGACATTGTTTAACGCCTTGACGGGGAGTGTCCAGCACGTAGGGAACTGGCCGGGCGTTACGGTTGAAAAAAAGGAAGCACGTCTGCGCTACAATAAAGATGTTATTGTAGAAGACTTGCCGGGCATTTATTCGTTGTCGCCGTATACGACGGAAGAAATTGTAGCACGTACGTATATTATTAACGATCGCCCGGATGTTATCTTGAATATCGTCGATGCGTCCAACTTGGAACGTAACTTGTATTTGACTACGCAGTTGGTGGAAGTGGGCGTACCGGTACTGTTGGCGTTGAACATGATGGACGTTGTTAAACGGAACGGCGATACGATTGATATGAAAAAGCTCGGAGATGAACTGGGCTGTGAAGTATTTCCCATTTCGGCTTTAAAAGGGGAAGGCATTAAAGCGGCCGCATTACGGGCTGTAGAATTGGCCAAGGAAAAGAAACCGCATGTTTCTCATCATACGTATACGCCGGAATTGGAAGGCAAGTTGGATGAAATCGGCGCTTTGATTGCGGATAAAGCGGATAAAGACGGCATGCGTTGGTATACGACGAAAGTCTTTGAACGTGATGAACAAATCATGAAAGCGTTGGACTTGGATGCGGCTACGAAAAGCAAAATCGATACTATCGTTACGGACTGTGAAACGCAGGAAGACGATGACAGCGAAGGGATCATCACGAATGCCCGTTATGAATACATCGCCAAGTTGATCGAACAGTGTTTGGTTAAGAAAAATAAGAACGGCTTAACCGTTTCCGACCGTGTCGATCAGATTGTTACGAATCGGATTTTGGCGCTGCCTATATTCGTCTGCATTATCTTCTTAGTGTACTATTTATCTATCTCCACGATCGGGACCGCCGGTACGGACTGGATTAACGACCATCTCTTCGGCGATATTATTCCGGGGATTGTCGATCCGGCATTGACCAATATCGGCTTATCGGCATGGTTGCATTCGCTGATCATGGACGGTATTATTGCCGGTGTCGGTGCGGTGCTCGGCTTCCTGCCGCAGATGTTGGTCTTGTTTATTTGTTTGGCTATTTTGGAAGACTGCGGTTATATGGCGCGTATTGCCTTCATTTTGGACCGTATTTTCCGTAAGTTCGGCTTATCCGGTAAATCCTTTATTCTGGTCCTGGTATCGACGGGCTGTGGGATTCCGGGGATTATGTCTTCGCGTACGATTGAAAGCGATAATGACCGGCGGTTGACCGTATTGTCGGCCACGTTCATGCCGTGCGGCGCCAAGTTGCCGATCATCGCACTGATCACCGGCGCTTTGTTCCCGCATTCTACCTGGGTCGCGCCGTCGGCATATTTCTTGGGGATGGTTTCGATTGTCGTATCCGGTATTATTTTGAAGAAAACCAAATTGTTTGCCGGAGATCCGACGCCGTTTGTTATTGAATTGCCGGCGTACCATATTCCGAGTCCGTTGAATGTTGTTCGCACGATGATTGATCGGGCCCTGGCATTTGTTAAGAAGGCCGGTACGGTTATCTTATTGGCTACGGTTATTGTCTGGTTCCTGTCCGGATTCGATTGGCATTTAGCGATGGTGGACGACATCAGTAATTCGATTTTGGCTTCCATCGGTAAGGTTATCGGGCACATCTTCGTTCCCCTCGGCTTCGGCGATTGGAAAGCCACGGTTGCTTCCATTACCGGGTTGATGGCGAAGGAAAACCTGGTCGGCACTTTCGGGATATTGTACGGCTTTGCCGGTGTTGACGGCGATGACAGCGTTGCCATTTGGCAGACGCTTCACAATACGTACACGCCGTTGGCCGGATACAGCCTGATGGTCTTTAACCTCTTGTGCGTACCGTGCATGGCTGCCGTCGGCGCCATGCGTCGTGAAATGATGTCCGCTAAATACTCCTGGTTTGCAGTTATATACCAATGCGTATTTGCGTATGCCGTTTGCTTGATGATTTATCGTTTCGGTTTGTGGGTTTCGACCGGTGCGTTCGGTCCGGCTACGGTAGCGGCTATTATTGTAGCGCTCATTTTCATTTATTTGTTGTTCTTCAAGAAACCGGCAACGCCGGAAAAAAATGATCCGCTTGCTGTTGTAGAAGCTATAGAACAGGCGGCGGGTGCCAAGAAGAGTGCAAAATAAGAGTAGTAGTGAAAGGAAGTAATTATTATGGCAAACATTATTGTAGGAATTATCGTATTTGCTGCTATTGCTGCAGCTGCACGCAATGTTTATAAGAAGAAAAATTCTTGCAGTTGTGGGTGCGGCAGTGATTGCGGCGGCGGTTGCCATCACTAAGCTATCCGCATAGTAGTTACTTATGATAAAAAAAGAAGGGGTTCTTCGGAACCCCTTCTTTTTTTACGGTACGACGATTCTGCCGTATATACTACCGAAGAGGAAGGGTATATGGTATAATGGGAACCATAGCAGTTAGAAGTTTAAATGAGGTGATTTTGTTGTCCAAACAGATTTTTGTTACCGGCCATAAAAGTCCGGATACGGATTCCATTTGCACGTCTATTGCGTATGCCAAGTTACAGGAATTACAGGGGGTAAATGCGATTCCTGTACGTGCCGGAGAAATAAATAAAGAATCCGCGTTTGCCTTGCAGTATTTTAAGGTGGAACCGCAGCCTTTGGTGACCGATTTGTATGTGAAAGTGGGCAAGGCCGTACGGCGGGATATTCCGCCGTTGCCCGTATCCGCCAGTTTGAAAGATGCCGCACAATGGTTTGCCGCGTACCATCCGGAAGAAGCGCCCGTAGTCGACGGGGAGCGGTTTGTCGGCGTGGTGGCCAAAGCCGCTTTGGCGGATGAATTTATTAAAACGGTTACAGGCGAAGAATTGAGTCGTATTAAAGATTTGGTCTATATGCCGGAAACGGTTTTTTCGCCGGCGCATAACGGGCATGATGTGCCGAAAGAAGGCCATTATGTTGTTGTTGACGGGGACCGGTATATCGGCATGATTTGTGCCGGATGTGTAGAAAAAGCGGATAAGCAGCAAGTTATGCTGGTGGATCATAATGAACGGAAACAAATTATTGACGGTATTGAGGAAGCGGAAATTGTCAGTGTCGTGGACCATCATCGTATTGGCGGAACCTTAATGACGGAAGGCCCCATATTTATTTTGTTCCGTCCGGTAGGTTGTACGGCGACCATTGTTACGGCGTTATATGAACAGGCGGGAATTGCCGTGCCGAAACAAATTGCCGGATTATTGCTGTCGGCGATTATTTCCGATACGGTGTTGTTCCGTTCGCCTACCTGTACGGAAGAGGACAAAGAAGCGGCGGCCAAATTGGCCGATATTGCCGGCGTGGATATACAGACGTACGGGATGGAAATGCTCAAAGCCGGTGCGAATGTTTCCGATTTGACGCCCGATCAGATTGTACACAATGATATGAAAGAATTTTCCGACGGGGTTCATACGTTTACCGTTGCACAGGTACAGGTGATGGATACGTCGGATTTGTTGGCACAAAAGAACGAATTATTGGCGGCCTTGGAACGGCTGCGGGCATCGAAGGATTTTTCCGCTTCCTTTTTAATGATTACCGGTATTATAGAAGAAGCGACGAACTTTATTTTTGCCGGTCCCATGGAAGAGGTGGTGGCCAAAGCTTTTTCCAAAGATGTTGTAGAACAGGAAGTCTTTTTACCTCATGTCATGAGTCGTAAAAAACAGATTGTGCCGCCTTTATTGGATGCGATGAAATAAAGTACAGAAAAAAAGTCTCATCATAAGGTGAGACTTTTTTTGACCGTATAGGAGGAGAAAATGGAATCTATGTTTTTAGGGCTGAATGAAAGACAGGCGGAAGCGGTGCGTCAAACTGAAGGCCCTTTATTGATTACCGCCGGCGCCGGTTCGGGAAAAACCAAAGTATTAACTTGTCGGATTGCGTATTTGTTGGAAAAAGGCGTAGCGCCGTATCGTATTTTAGCGATTACGTTTACGAATAAAGCGGCGAAAGAAATGCGGGAACGGGTGGAAAAGTTAGTCGGCGAAACGGCAAAATCCATGTGGCTCAGTACGTTTCATTCGTTTTGCGCCAAATTATTGCGTTTTGAAATAGACGGACATTTCGGCTATACGCGTAATTTCACGATTTATGACAGTACCGATCAATTGACGGTGGTCAAAGAATGTGTCAAAATACTGAATTTAGATGAAAAAAATTTTCCTCCTCGCACTATATTGGGGACGATTTCGGAAGCGAAAAACTTACTATATACGGCGTCGGAATATTCCCGTCAGGCAGCGGACTTTTATAAACAAAAAGTGGCGGAAGTTTTTCGTCTGTATGAGCAAAAATTAAAAGAAAGCAATGCGTTGGATTTTGACGATTTATTGTCGTACGCTGTGCGGTTATTAAAAGAAGATGCGGGAATACGGGAAAAATATCAACAGCGGTTCCAATATATTTTAGTGGATGAATATCAGGATACGAACCGGGCTCAGTATTTACTGACCAAGATATTGGCGGAAAAATGGCGGAATATTTGTGTGGTCGGCGATGCGGATCAAAGTATTTATGCCTGGCGCGGTGCGGATATTCGGAATATTATCGAGTTTACCCGGGATTACGGGGATGCTGCAACCATTAAGTTGGAGCAGAATTATCGTTCGACAAAAACGATTTTACAGGCGGCCAATGCGGTCATTGAAAATAATGAAGAACGGCCGCAAAAAGTATTGTGGACGGAAAACGAAGAAGGGAAAAAAATCATTCATTATGCGGCGCAAACCGAACATGACGAAGCGGAATATGTGGCCGGTTGTATATATAATCGCCATGAAATCGGCGGCGAACCGTATGGGGATATGGCGATTTTATTTCGTACCAATGCGCAATCCCGGGTACTGGAAGAAAAATTAATGCGCCATGCTGTGCCGTATACCATGGTAGGGGGAACGAAGTTTTATGATCGTAAGGAAGTAAAAGATGTGTTGGCTTATTTACGGTTGTTGCAAAATCAGCAGGACAGCGTGAGTTTGTTGCGCATTATCAATGTACCCAAACGCAATATCGGCAAGACGACGTTGGAGAAGATCGGCGCGTATGCGGAAGACCGGCAAATTTCGTTTTTTATGGCGCTGACGGAAGCGGAAGAGATCGACATTACGGCACGGGCGAAACGGTCTATTGCCGATTTTACCGCACTTATGTGCGATTTGGCGGAAAAAGCGACGCAATTGAATGTGTTTTCCTTGCTGGAAGCCGTATTGCATGATACGGGCTATGCCGCTTTATTGGAAAAGGAAGCGGCGCATGAGGTGCAGGGCGAAAGCAGAAAGGCGAATGTGGGAGAATTATTGTCCGTCGCCAAGGATTATTTGCAAACGAACGAAGACGGCAATTTACAGGATTTTTTGGAAAACGTGGCTTTGGTCAGCGATGTGGATTCCTTTTCGGAAAATGATTCCAATGTGACCTTAATGACCTTACATGCGGCCAAGGGGCTGGAATTTCCGGTGGTTTTTTTGGTCGGCATGGATGAAGGCCTGTTTCCGAATGCGCGGACATTAATGTCGACGGCGGCGGTGGAAGAAGAACGCCGGTTGGCATATGTCGGCATTACCAGGGCGGAACGGCAGTTATATGTAACCAATGCGGTTACACGCGCCATGTACGGGCGTATTACGTCGTATTTGCCGAGTCGGTTTTTGACGGAAATTCCCCCTCATTTAATGACCGTACATAAGCCTGCGGCAGGCCTGTCCCGTACGGGAACGGGAAATCGGGAAAATTTCAGTGTTGCCGGGACACAACGGGTATCTATTCTATCGAAACCGATTACGACCCATTTACCGAAAAAAAATGTTGTGTCGACGGATTTTCATGTCGGCGATACGGTACAACACCGTCTTTGGGGAAAAGGGGAAGTTGTCGCCGTTATCGGGGAAGGAGAAGGGATGCAATTAAAAATTCAGTTTCCGTCTCAAGGATTGCGACAGGTGGTCGTAAAGTACGCCCCTTTGGAAAAGGTATAGAATGTGAGGAGAGGCTGAGATGACGAAACGGGAAGAACAAGAAAAAGTAAGATTGGCGGAAATAAAGAAACAGTTGGCGGAATTAAGCTATCAATATTATACATTGGATGCGCCGACCGTATCGGATTATGAGTACGATATGTTATACCGGGAATTGGAAACGTTGGAAAAAAAGTATCCCCAATGGGTAACGCCCGATTCGCCAACGCAGCGTATCGGCTCGAAAATATCCGGCACCTTTGCGAAATATACCCATGACAGGCCTATGCTAAGTTTAGGAGATGTGTTCAGTGATGAGGAAGTGCGGGAGTTTGATGCCCGCGTGCGGCAAGAGTTGCCGGGAGAGCGGGTCGCGTATGTGGTCGAATTAAAGATTGACGGTCTGGCGGTCAATTTGATTTATGAAAAAGGGCGGTTTGTACGGGGCGTGACGCGCGGCGACGGGCATGTAGGAGAGGATATTACGCATAATGTGCGGACAATTCGCACCGTGCCGCTGCATATTTCGGACCTTTCCGACCATGTGGAAATTCGCGGCGAAGTATACATGCCTATACCCGCTTTTAGGGCCTTAAATGAGCAGCGGTCGGCGGACGAGTTGGAACCGTTTGCCAATCCGCGCAATGCCGCCGCCGGTTCGTTGCGTCAACAAGATCCGCAAGTGGCGGCCGAGCGTAAGCTGTCTTTTTTTGCCTATGCGTTGGGAGGTACGAGCGATTGGCGGCCGGAAAGTCAGGAAGCGTTATTGCAGACCTTACGGAACTTGCATTTTCCGGTCAATCGGGAGTACCGAACGTTTACGGATATACAAGACGTGATTGCGTATATTCACACGTGGGATACGCGACGGGATACCTTGTCGTATGCGACCGACGGCATGGTGATCAAGGTAAATTCTTTTGCTCAGCAACAAATGTTGGGAAATACCGTAAAAATTCCGCGCTGGGCAATTGCCTATAAATTTCCTCCCGAACAGGCTCGGACGAAGGTGCTGCAAATTCGTGTCGGTGTAGGACGTACGGGCGTTCTGACTCCGACTGCGGAGTTACAGCCGGTGCGGTTGGCCGGTACGACGGTTAAGAGCGCTACCTTACATAATGAAGAGTATATACGCAGTAAAGATATTCGCATCGGGGATACGGTGCTGATTCAAAAAGCGGGAGAAATTATTCCGGAAGTGGTACGACCGGTTATGGAAGCACGGACCGGGCGGGAAGTCGTCTTTGTGATGCCGACGCAATGTCCGAGTTGCGGCGGACAGGTACAACGGGAAGCGGGAGAAGCGGCGGTACGTTGTGTAAATCCCGCATGCCCGGCAATGGTGGCGGAGCAAATCGCGCATTTTGTTTCGCGTCCGGCAATGAATATTGAGGGGTTGGGGACCGCGATTGTCAAGCAGTTAATTGACCATGGCCTGATTCATGATGTGGCGGATCTTTTTTTGTTACACAAAGAAGAGATATTGCCGTTAGAAGGATTTGGTGAAAAATCGGCCGATAATTTATTACAGTCCATTGCTGCGGCTAAAGAAGCGGGCTTGGGCCGCCTGCTGTTTGCGTTGGGAATTCGTTTTGTCGGCGCTAAAGCGGGGCGTATTTTGGCGGAAACCTTCGGCTCCATGCAGGCCTTAGCCGCTGCCGATATAGCGACGCTTACGGCGGTGGAAACGATCGGGCCGCGAATTGCGGAAAGCGTGGCGGCGTATTTTGCGGATTCGCAAAAAGTACGGGTAATACAAAAGTTAGCCGCTGCGGGAGTCGGTATGACGGAAAAGAAAAGGCAACTCATTAATACGTCTTTTGACGGTGAAATCGTGGTGTTGACCGGAAAATTGCAGCATTTTTCCCGTAAAGAAGCGGAGGCGGCGATTTCGGCCCGCGGCGGCAGTTGTACAGCAACCGTTACCAAAAAAACGACCTTAGTGGTGTGCGGGGCGGATCCGGGAAGTAAGTATGATAAGGCGAAAGCTTTGGGAACACCTACAATAGGCGAAGAAGAATTTTGTGACCGTCTGAACAGAGAGTAGCCGTATCCCTATAAAAATGGTATAATTTTAAGTTGTAAATGACTATTATATTTGGTTAAGAGGTGTCTATATGAAAATCACCGGTGAAGAAATACAAAAAATTGCCCTGTTATCCCGACTTCACATTGAAGAGAACCAAGTGGATGCTGTTGAAAAACAGCTGAGTGATATTTTATCGTATATGGATTTATTGAAGGAAGTGGATATAACGGATGTGGAGCCTACGGCCCATGCCGTTACGATGCGTAATGTTATGCGGGAAGATGTGCCGCACGAGTCCCTGCCTCATGAAGCGGCGCTGGCAAATGCGCCGGAACCGGAAAACGGCTATTTTAAGGTACCGAAAGTTTTGCAGGATTAAGGAGGGATAGCGTGAAAAATATGACGATACATGCTTTGCATGAAAAACTTGTACAGCGCGAACTCACGGCGGTGGCGTTGACGGAAGCTTATTTAAAACATAAGGATACTGTAGAACCGCAAATCCGGGCATTCTTATCGGATACGCGGGAAGAGGCGTTACAAACGGCGGCGGCAGTGGATGCCAAGATAAAAGCCGGTAAGCCCGTTTCCGAATTGGCCGGTATTCCGGCGGCGATTAAAGATAATATTTGTATTCGCGGGCAGCAGGCTACGTGCGCTTCCCGCATGCTGGAAAATTTTAAGGCTCCGTATCATGCGACGGTTATTGAAAAATTGGCGGCCCAAGATTATATAAGCTTGGGAAAAACCAATATGGATGAATTTGCCATGGGCAGTTCAACGGAAAATTCCGCTTTTCAGGTGACGCATAATCCCCGCCATACCGACTATGTACCGGGCGGCTCGTCCGGCGGCAGCGCGGCGGCGGTAGGTGCCGGTGAATGTGTATGGGCCTTGGGATCCGATACGGGCGGATCGATTCGTCAACCGGCCGCGTATTGCGGGGTTGTGGGCATGAAACCGACATACGGTTTGGTTTCCCGGTACGGATTGATTGCGTATGCTTCCTCTTTGGATCAAATCGGCCCTTTAACACAAGATGTAACGGATTGTGCTATTGTATTGAATGCCATTGCCGGCTATGATGAAAAAGATTCCACTTCCATTAAGCGGGAACATAACGACTATAAAACTGCGTTGGTTCGGGATGTTAAAGGCATGAAAATCGGTATTCCCGACGAATTTTTCGGAGACGGGTTGTCCGACGGTTGTCGACAGGCATTGACGGAAGCGATAGAAACGTATAAGTCGTTGGGGGCGGAAATTGTGCATGTCAAAATGCCGCATATGAAATATGGCTTGGCCGCTTATTATATTATTGCGCCGGCGGAAGCCAGCTCCAATTTGGCTCGGTATGACGGGGTCGGGTTCGGTTTGCGCGTACCGGGAAAAAATATTGTAGATATGTATGAAAAAACCCGTTCCGCCGGTTTCGGTCCGGAAGTGCGGCGCCGTATTTTATTAGGTACTTATGTGTTGAGTGCAGGGTATTATGATGCGTATTATTTACGGGCCATGAAGGTACGAACCTTGGTTAAACGGGACTATGAAGAGGCTTTGCGGCAATGTGACGTATTGTTGACCCCGACGGCGCCGGGAACCGCCTTTAAAATAGGCGAACATACGGCAGATCCGTTGGCTATGTATTTGGGCGATGTATGCACGGTTACGTTGAATTTAGCCGGCTTACCGGGAATCAGTTTACCTTGCGGGTATCAAGACGGCTTGCCCGTGGGCATGCAATTAATCGGCAAAGCGTTGGCGGAAGAAACGTTGCTCCGTGTTGCCTATACATTTGAGCAGGAGCGGCCGGACTTACAACAACAGTCGCCTGTCGGGGAGGTTACATCAGCATGAAATATGAATCCGTTATCGGCTTGGAAGTGCATGCCGAATTAAAAACAAAAACAAAGATTTTTTGCGGGTGCAGTACGTCGTTCGGAGCGGCACCGAATACGCATGTATGCCCTGTTTGCCTGGGGCTTCCCGGGGTCTTGCCCGTGTTGAATAAAGAAGTGTTGCATTTTGCTGTAAAAGCGGGCTTGGCGTTACATTGTGATATATTGCCGTTCAGTAAATTTGATAGAAAAAATTATTATTATCCCGATTTGCCTAAAAATTTCCAAACGTCTCAATTTGATTTGCCTATTTGCCTGCACGGGTATGTGGATATTGAAGTCGGCGGTAAACAGCGTCGTATTCATTTGACTCGGATTCACATGGAAGAAGATGCGGGAAAATTGGTACATAGCGGGGCGACTATTGATACGTCCGATTCTTCCTGCGTCGATTACAATCGAACGGGAGTGCCGTTGATTGAAATTGTATCGGAACCGGATCTTCGCAGCGGCGAAGAAGCGCGGGCATATTTAGAAAAGCTTCGTTCCATCTTGCAATATTTGGGCGTTTCCGATTGCCGCATGGAAGAAGGCAGTATGCGGTGTGATGCCAATATTTCGATTCGTCCCGTCGGTTCGGATACTTTGGGAACGAAGACGGAAATAAAAAATATTAATTCTTTTAGCGGCGTACAGAAAGGTATTGAATATGAAGCTGTACGACAGGCGCAAATTTTGGAAGACGGCGGTACGATTCAACAGGCAACACGCGGTTGGGAAGAAGCGAAGGGAATTACGGTTTTACAGCGTATAAAAGAAGGAAGCAGCGATTATCGCTATTTTCCGGAACCCGACTTAATTCCTATTGAAGTATCCCCGGCATATATTGAAGCGGTACGGAAGGAATTGCCCGAATTGCCGGATGTACGACGGCGGCGTTTTCAAACGGAAATGGGGTTGTCGGCGTATGATGCGGCGTTATTGACGGGGGAAAAGGCGACGGCCGATTATTTTGAAGAAACGGTGGCCGCCGGTGCCGATGCCAAAGTCGCTTCGAACTGGATTTTAGGCGATATTGCCAAGAAATTAAATGAAGAGGGCATTACGATGGTTTCGATTCCCGTATCGCCGGCGGATTTGGCAGGATTACTGCAATTGATTGATAAAGGTACGATTTCCGGTAAAATTGCTAAAAAAGTATTGCCGGAAATGTGGAATTCTCATAAGACTGCCGAAGCGGTAGTAAAAGAACAAGGGTTGGTACAAATTACGGACACCGGAGAATTAGAGACGATTGTACGGCAAATTGTTGCCGCCAATCCGCAATCCGTAGCCGATTATCAGGCCGGGAAGAAAAAAGCGATCGGTTTCTTGGTAGGACAAATTATGAAAGAAACCAAGGGACGCGCCAATCCGGGTGTTGTCAATCAATTACTGACAAAAATTTTACAAGCGTAAGACGTCGTAAGAAAGAGGTTCTTCCGGAAGGAAGAACCTCTTTCTTTTTTTTTATTTGTGAAAAAAAGAACACCGATTCTTCCGGTTTTTTGGCGGTTGTCATGGTTTTTTTGTCGTTAGTACGATTCTTGTTGAGAATTTAAATATTTCCTTGTTATAGTGATAACAGGATATACGCGGAATCTATATGAAGGAGGTTTTTTATGCTCAGCAAGAAAAAAATTTTTATTATTGTAGCGGCCTTGGCATTGATGGTGGGGATTTTTTTCCTGCCGGATGTACCGGGGCTGACGGGAGCCGGCAAAGCGGCACTCAGTGTATTGGTATTTGCCGTGATCATGTGGGTCACACAGGCGGTTTCCTACCCTGTCAGTGCCGTGGCGATTATTGCCTTTTTAACTTTGTTTTTAGGCTTTTCGCCGGCACAAGGCGTGTCGGGCCCCTTACTGGGAACCGGAAGAGCTATTCCCCTGGCGCTCAGCGGCTTTATTAACGGCGGCTGGGTGTTGGTGGCGGCGGGCCTGTTTATGGCCGCCGGCATTATTCATTGCGGGTTGGAACGGCGTATTGCGTATCAGGTATTACGTGTTTTCGGTACTAAAGTACGCAATATTTTTGCCGGCATTATTGCGCTTATGGCACTATTGTGTTTTGTCATTCCGTCCATGACGGCCCGATCGGCGACGATTACGCCGATTGCCGTCGGATTGGTAGAAGCGTTGGGACTGGATTTGAAGAGTAAATTCGGGAGCATGCTGTTAGTTACCGTAGCGATTACGTCCTCTGTATCGGGGATGCTTTTATTGACCTCCGGCGCTCCCAATCCGGTAGCTTTATCGTTTATCGGCAGTCAGTTGAATCATGAAATTTCGTGGTTGGATTGGTTTATCTATGCTGCCCCTTATGCCGTTAGTTTGCTGATTATTTTTTACTTTTTAGTAACTCGGTTGAATACGTTTGAATTTGACGAAGCTCCGGGCGGACGGGAGTTTATTGAAAAAAAACTGGTCGAATTGGGACCGATGACGAAAAAAGAGAAAAAAATCGCCATTATTTTCGGCGTGACCATTCTTTTTTGGATGACCCAGGGAATCCATCATATTGACGCCAATACGGTGTCCATTTTATCCGTTCTGGCCATGTTGTTTCCCGGCGTGGGAATCGGCAGTTGGAAAGACTTGTGCAAGCGTGTCGATGCCGGCACGATCTTACTTTTCGGCGCCGGTATTTCCTTAGGAAATGTATTGTTGCATACCGAAGCGGCCCTTTGGCTGGCCGAGGTTTCGTTAGGTAATTTACATCTGGAACACTTACCCCCGTTATTAATGATGGTACCCATTATGGCGGCTTTGCTGATTATTCGCTTTGCATTTGCCAGTACGACATCTTCGGCCGCGGCTTTGGTACCTACGGTAATCGGGTTTTTGCTAAGTCTGCATAATGGCGCGTTGCCTATGTGGGGAATGGCTTTTATTGCGACCATGACCGTGTATTTCTCCTTTATTTTGCCGGTACACTCTCCACAAGCAATGATTCCTTATGCAACACAGGCTTTTGAAGTAAAGGACATGATCAAGATGGGGATACCCTTTACGATTATTTCATTAGTCGTATTACTGGTTTTCGTCTTTACCTATTGGCATTGGTTGGGATTGATTTAGCGACAAGGAGGAAATGACATGTTACAAAAGGCACCGAAAACATATTGGTCTACTTGCGAACAAGCGCCGTCCGTGGCGGCGACGGCATATATTGCGGATACCGCCACGGTGACCGGGCACGTGGAAATCAGTGAGGGCGTTATGGTCTGTCCCGGGGCCTCTGTACGAGGCGACGAAGGGATGCCGATTTTTATCGGCCCGCACAGTAATATTCAAGACGGCGCGGTATTACACGGCTTAATGGGACAACGGCAGGAAGTAAACGGACGTTCGTATTCCATTTATATCGGCGACCATGTATCTTGCGGTCATTGCTGTGTTATTCACGGTCCTTCCGTAGTGGCGCATGATACATTTGTCGGGTTTAATGCGGCAGTCGTGGGCAGTGTGGTGGCGGACCATGTGTATATCGGACACGGGGCACAAGTTATCGGGGTGCATATTCCGGCCGGTCGCTATGTGGCACACGGTACAACCGTGTGTACGCAGGCGGCGGCGGATGCGTTACCGGAAGTTCCCGAAGATATTCGTACATTTAATGCCGAAGTAGTGGATAAAAATTCGGAATTGGCTCGTAATTACGGGAAATAGGAAGGCGGCGGTATAAATGAACATAACGGATCGAATTGAAAATAGGGAATTGCAGAAATTAGTGCGAACGCCGGAGGAAGCGGCGGCGTTGATTAAGCCCGGAATGACGATCGGAACCAGCGGTTTTACTTCCGCAGGGTATCCGAAGGCCGTTCCCTTGGCATTGGCGGAGCGGATTAAAAAAGAAAATTTAAAATCAATTTATGGACCGGCGCCTCGGTAGGTCCCGAATTAGACGGTGCGTTGTCGGCGGTCAACGGCATTGCACAGCGTCTTCCGTATCAAACTAACAGCACTTTGCGGCAGCAGATTAATGCCGGCGATGTACAATATGAGGATCTGCATTTAAGTCATATGTCACAAATGGTTCGTTCCGGATTCTTTCAAAAGCTGGATATGGCCATTGTGGAAGTTTGTGCCGTTACGGAAGAAGGGTATTTGATTCCGACCACCTCACTCGGTAATACGACTGCATTTGTGGATTGTGCGGACCGGATTATTGTGGAAGTGAATACGACCCAGCCCAAAGCGTTGAAAGGGTTTCATGATGTGTATGACGTACAGCCGGTTCCGCATCGGGACGTTATTCCTATTGTTCATCCGGATGATCGTGTCGGGGTTCCGTATATTGTGTGTGATCCGAAAAAAATTGTGGCGATTGTGCCCTGCGATATTCCGGATAAACCGGCAAAATTGGCACCTCCTGATGCCGAATTTGAAGCGATGAGTGCGCATTTGATTCGCTTTTTGCATGAAGAAGTGGCGGCAGGACGGTTACCGAAGCATCTTTTACCTCTTCAATCGGGGGTAGGTTCGGTGGCGAATGCCGTTATTCAAGGACTGTGCCGGTCCGATTTTGAACACTTAACGGTATATACGGAAGTTATTCAAGAAGGGATTTTTGATTTGTTTGATGCGGGAAAACTGGATTTTGCTTCCGGCACGTCGATGACTTTATCGGAAAAGGGTCTGCAACGGTTTTATGATCGGATTGATGAATATCGTAAAAAAATTATTTTCCGCCCCTTGGAAATATCCAACAGTCCCGGCGTCATTCGACGCTTAGGCGTGATAGCCATGAATACGGCGTTGGAATTTGATATTTACGGTAATGTTAATTCTACCCACGTGTTGGGGACAAAAATTATGAACGGTATAGGCGGATCGGGAGATTTTGCCCGTAACGCATATTTAACGTTCTTCTTTACCAAGTCCATTGCGAAAAACGGCGATATTTCTTCTATTGTTCCCATGTGTTCTCATATTGACCATACGGAACACGATGTGGATGTTTTTGTTACGGAACAAGGGTTAGCCGATGTACGCGGCTTGTGTCCGAAAGAGCGGGCATTAAAGATTATTAATCAGTGTGCTCATCCGGACTATCGACCGATGTTGTCGGATTATTTTCAGCGGGCAATGGGGACGACGAAACATGCCAATACACCGCATATTTTGTCGGAAGCCTTATCTTGGCATCAACGTTTTGCCGAAACCAAAACGATGCGTGTATAAGCCGCGGATGACTCTCCTTTACTATAGATGCACAGGAAAAGCGACCGGTATCGTCGGATACGGGTCGCTTTTTCTTGCCGGGAAGCGTTGGTGGCGGTATATTGCCGTTGAGTAGGAAAAAGGCGTTATTCGTATGGATTTTATTGTTTTTTTTAGAAAACATCTGTATTCTAAGAGCATAGCCTCATCCCCCTGAGTGCTACACATAGGCAAATAAGTAAAACAGCCCGCTTAGTTATAAGCGGGCTGTTTTACTTATTTGCAAGGGACACACATCGGTAGGGCAGCCGTGCGGCATTCATTTATTTTTTAGAAGATGGGGGGAATAAAAATTTTTTTCATATATGGGAAGAAGTCTTTCTTTGTTGTTCATACCATAGTACAATTAAAATACATACACTATAGGGGAGGAATGTGGCAGATGGAAAAATTCTTGTCTATTTTTGAACGTACCGCTTTATTTCAACAAGTTCCCAAAACGGATATTCTTCTGTTATTACATGATATGCAAGCGCGACTGCAACGATATACTAAGGGAAATTTTATATTTTTTACAGGGGATCATATTCGGCATGTGGGCATTGTCTTGTCCGGCGCCGCGCACATTGTGCAGGAAGATTACTGGGGCAACCGTAATATTGTTGCGCATTTGACGCCTTCGCAAATGTTCGGAGAGGCGTTTGCCTGTCAACCGGAGATGGCGACTACTGTATCGGTAGTCAGTACGGACGTGACGGAAGTGCTTTTTATTGATGTTTTTCGTATATGGCGTTGCCGTTCCAGAGCGGCGGTTTCACAAGAACGGGTCATGATGAATTTACTGGCCATTTTGGCAAGAAAAAATATGTTTCTTACTCGTAAAATTCATTACCTTTCCCAACGATCTATGCGTAAGAAACTGATGTTTTATTTATCGGAAGAAGCGACCCGACAGGGTGCGGCGCATTTTTCTCTGCCGTTTAACCGACAAGAATTGGCGGATTTTTTGGCGGTTGATCGGAGTGCATTATCTTCCGAATTAAGTAAAATGAAAAAAGAAGGATTGATTGATTACTATAAACGAGATTTTGTCCTGAAAAGTTCGCTGCCTGCAGAATAAAGGCGGTAAGTGTCCGGAAAGCAGGCGGGTATATAGCGACGGCACAGCGGCTGAAGGCGGTAAGGCGAAGGACGAATATACCGGTTCGGGAGACGGATGGCAGCGTTTCGGGGCGTTGCTTTTAGGAGCGGCATAGGGACAAGGTGAGGAGAGAAATTTCTCGTCACCTTTTTTTTGCGGGAAAAAGGCGGTACGCATAGAACGTAATAAGGTGTATCCCTTGCAGGAGCGGATACCGGCGGTGACGGGACGGCAGAAGGGGCGTTTGTAGGGAACATAACATTCTGTCGTCGCACCTTTCGCAGGTGTTAATCGGAAGAAGAAAGGTGTTTTCAGCGGAGAAAGGGAAAGCGCAGTAAGAGGAGTGGTTAAACAGCGTGTTTTATGATATACTTTAAAAGTGATAATTATTTTCAATATATAAAGCGAGGTATGTCATGAAACAGTATACATATGCTTCCTTGTCCTTGTTAGTGACGGCGTACATACTGACTCTAGGGAGCGGTGTGCAGGCGGCGTATACGGATGCGGGGAGAACACAAGATGTGGTGGTAAAGACCGATGCGGCGACGGCGGCGGCCCGGTCGGAATCGTTGGAGACAACGATTATCGGTAAGCGGGACATAGAGAATAAAGCGGCAAAATCGGTAGAAGAAGTGATTTTCAGTGAGCCGGGTATGGTGCGTACAGTGGATGCCATGGGACGGGTTACGTTGTCCATGCGCGGGGCGGAGCCGCGACATACGTTGCTTTTAGTGGACGGACAACCGGTTTTGGGGAATGTTGACAAATATAATGGCGCCGGTGATGAATTACAACGGTTGGGAACGGACAATGTAGAACGGATAGAAGTGATACAGGGAGCCGCCTCGGCAAAATACGGTGCAGATGCCATGGGCGGGGTAGTGAATATTGTTACGAAAAAGGCTGCAAAAAAAGCGGCGTTTACAGTACGAGCGGAAAATCGAAAAGCAGCGGCTTCCGACGGGAGTCTGTATGGAAATTATTTTTTACGTGCCGACAGCGGGAGCACCGGCAAGGGGCGGCTTGCGTTGTATGCCGGTCGGCGAACGATTGCGCCCATATATAGTGAAAAGGTATTTCGCGGGGCGATAAATTATGCGGGCGATTTCCGTACGTCCTTGCGGTATTATGGTGATATTAAAAATACGGGGCTGCTCGTTTCGTATGCACCGGCGAAAGATAAAGTGCTGCATATGGCTGCGGATACGGTGCGGGAAGATATGAAACGGTTTGTAAAACATAGAGATGACAGTCCGGAACCGGTAGTATTATACACGCGTAATATAAACCGAAATACGTATGCCGTATATTATGAAGACCGGAGTCGGGGAAAAACGCAGTGGCAAATAGAAATGCAGTATGCGAAGTTGCATGAAGCGGATACGGCCATCGGTTCCAAAGCCGCCTTTTCGCCGTTTGAAGGGAAAAATACGCTGGTGTATTTAGATACCTTACAGCATACGCAGGGCACGATAAAAGTAGCGGCGCAGACGCAAATCAATGCATCTCATCTTCTGTCGTGGGGCGGCGGCTATGCGCGGGAAGAAGGAGAAGGCGCCCGCTTGTCGGATGCGCCGGTGACACATGCGGTAACGATTGATCCGTGGGAGTATGATAAGAATTTATATACGGAAAAAGGGGTGGGAAAACCTGCTTCGAATATACATGATTGGCCTTTTTATAAAGATAAAAGCGGTCATATGGGTGTGGATTTAGTCTATGATCAGTATGGGTATCGGCAGGGAACCCGTTCCCTCGCACCGGCATATACGTATGACGATTATACTAAAGAGGAAGAGGACGAGAATGAAGATCCGACAGTACAGGCGCAGCGAGACAAAAGAAAAGCTGCGTTTGCCGAGGAGCTTCGCCGGGAAAATGGTAAACGTAACAAAGAGATTTTAGAAAAGGATGAGGACGGTGAGTGGGACTGGGATGACGATAAGATGGTACGCCGGTATTATGCCTTTCACCCTGAGGGATTGGAGGACGGGGCGTTTCCGTTGACGTGGCACGGAAAGACGTTTATGGAAGAACATAATAAACGGGACAATCAGCTTACTATCGGCAAGGCGGCACTTACTAAACACTATATTTTCCTGTCGGATCTCCGGCAAATCGGGACGGGGACTACGGTCATGTCGTCTGTACGCCGGGATCAAAGCAGTTTGTTCGGCTCACACCTTTCTTTTAATATCGGCTTGACCCGCGCCTTGGATACAGACGGACATACGCGCATAAAAGCGAACGTCGGTACGGCTTATGCGGAACCGGGTATGGGAGAATTGTATTACAATTGGGAAATGTACGGCGGCACTCCCTATGATTTGGGGGTGGGAAAGCTGGGATTTTATTGGCTCGGCAATCCTTATTTAAAGCCGGAAACGTCGCTTAATTTCGATGTGGCCTGGGAAAAAGAAACGCCGCATACGGAAGCCCGGATCAATGTGTTTCATCATCGGATAAAAAATTACATGAGTGTGTATTTTACGGGGCAGTTACTGCATTTCAGAAAGCAGGACGTGCATACGTGGCTCATGCCGCCGGACATGCTCTATAGTTTTAAAAACTTGGGACAGGCGCATATAACGGGCGTGGAACTTTCCTTGGCACACCGGTTTTTGCATCATTGGCGGGCAAAATTGGGATATACGTATGTACAGGCGATCAATGAGAGCGATCCGGACATGCCGAAACGTTTGTTAAATAAACCGATGCATAAAGTGGATGTGTCGTTGGGATATGAACATAACGGCTGGAAAGCGACGCTTTGGGGCGACTATTATGTACATATGTTGGACAGTAATACAGTCAGTCATGACGGCAATTATGTGGAATTAACGGATGAATTTCATCGGTCGCCGGAGGGATATAGGCGAGAACGGTTAGTAGAGGACGCGACCGTTCCCGATCCGCGGCACACCGGCCGGCGGGGGTATCAGGAACTGGAATATACCTTTTCTTCTAAAAAATTGCAGACGTATAAGAATAAGACCTTCGGTATCTGGAATTTGCTGATTCAAAAGCGGGTAAATCCGGCGGCGGCAGTATATGTGGGGATCGATAATCTATTTGATCATCGTGATGATGCGCAAGCGATGTCGGCGCGGACGTACAAGGTGGGAGCACGGTTTTCTTTGGATGGCGGTGAAGTGCGGACGAAAACGGCACGGAAGACTAACGGCACGTCCGGTCGTCCGGCGGCGTCTGCGGGTTCATGGTTTATCGGCCAACCGGCGTTGCCGCAACGGGCAGGAGTGCAAGTTCATGGCGCGTATGCTGTGCGGTGGCAGGCGTTTACCGGTAAGGATAAGCCTGAAGGCGTACGGGTCACAACGCAGGCAACGGTAGGATCGGCTTATAAAAATTATGCGGAAAAAGGCGGACACGGGTTTGCGCAGCGGCTGTCAGTAGAGGCGACGGCAAAACTGGGAAGACGGTCGTATGTGACGCTTGCCGGCAGTGCGGACGGTATGCCCGGGAGCGATACGGCGTATGATACAAGTGATTCGCGCGGCTTGAATGCGCAACATGTGGATACGGCGGCAATTACTCGACGGGATAATACGTGGGATATCGCCGTCGGTCGTTTGCAGGAACCGCTGGGGCTAAGCGGCTATTGGTTCCGACAGACCTTTGACGGCGTACGGATCGTCAGGACGGGAAAGGGAATGCAAGTTCGCGTCGGGTACGGCGATTTTTCACAACAAACGGGAATTAAAGATTCCGCTTATTCCCGGGCGTTATGGGGCACGTTTTATCGACCGCCGACAAAATCGGAGTGGTTGGGTATACAGCCCTTGAATGCGAGTGCCTCGGAAAGGTATCAAAACGGGGCGGTATATACGAAAGATTACGGGTCCTTATATGCAGCGTTAGTGAAAGCCGGAAATTTTGCGGAAGAATATAAGATTTTTAAACAGTATAAAGCCGTGATGGATGCGTACGGCGATGAACAGTATCAAAAAAAGACGAAGTCCGCATTGGCTACCTTGGGGCAATATGAGGTAAATACTTATATGTGGGAAAAAATAACGCTCACCGATGCGCGAGGGAAGAAACAAACGTTTTTGGCGGCAGTTATTCCGCTGGCAACCGGCAATACGGCGTCTATTGAGGATATACAAACCATGCGGAAATGGGGACAAACGGCCTTTGAGAATACAGAAAATAAGATTAAGCAGACGCCTTTCAACGGTAAGCGTTATATCAGTCAGTCCGGTATCATAAAACCGGGAATGTATACGATACAAACGGAATTTTACGGCTACGGTATGTATAAGGGTAAGGACGTGCTGCAGGATTTGGGCATAACTTCTATAGGACAACGTGGGGGTATTGCTTTTGATAAGGTACGGAAGGAAGAATTTCAAACAATAAGTCGGCAAGAAGCATTGGAAAAGGCTCGGACTTCTATATATGATCGCACGACTGCATGGGAAAAAGTACAGGCCGTGCAGCATGAACAGCCGGTATACGGATGGGAAAAAGCGACGATTTCACCGGTAATGAAATCCGTTTTGTTACGGCTGGCCGGTCCGGAAGGATGGAAACCGGAAAATGACAGTTCTCTGCCCTTGCAATGCTTAGGTAAACAAGGTTATCGCCTGCGACAAGACGGTATGATATTGCAACAGGATGCCGTGCCCTCTTTGCAACGGGCCGCATTTGTACAACTCAAACGGCAAGTGAATCGGCATTGGGGCTGGCAGGTATGGGGGTTGCATTCTGTCGGCGATGCGGCGTACACGACGAGTGCCGTACAAGCGGGTCGTGTGGTACCCCGCACCTTCCGTACGCGGGCGGCGGTTATCGGCTTGGGCATACAAGTCAAAGTGTTGCCGCAGGTTACCGTTTCCGCGGAAGCGGGGCAAAATTATACGGCTTTGGCGCGGTATCTCAACGGATCTACCGTATATGACCATCCGGAACATAGTAATGTGTTTACTGTAAAAGGGCATACGGACGGTAACGCTCCCTATTTTATGGTCTATCGGTTGGATTGCGGCGCGTATGACAGGCGGCGTCCGGGAAGTTGGCATATGTTTTTAGATTACAAATATTTCCAACACGGTTCTTTCTTTGGCGGCAACGGCACGGAAAGTGTCCCGGATCGGTATTTGGACGGTGTATCCTGCTTTACGGTCGGCAGTGACTATGCGGTGAAGAAAAATCTTTCTCTGGCGGCTTACTATACGTTCGGCGTTAAAGGGATTCATGAGCGGGACAGTCTTTATGGACCGGAACGGTTTACGTTGGGGGATTATTTGCGGGTACAGGGAACGTATCATTTTTAAATGGACGTACACTGTGCGCCGCACGATAGAGGAAAAAAACGCGGTTCATCTTCGGATGGACCGCGTTTTTTCCGGGCCCGGGGAAAGGGCTTTTTACTATACAGTAGCAACGTACCATGATATACTTAGTAATTAATAATAGTTATTTTTTAATGCTTTCGAGGTAACATCATGGATATACACACACATTTAAGTAAGGATTATGACGATTCGCAACCGTTTCATGTGGTAGCACCGTATGCTCCGACCGGGGATCAACCGCAGGCCGTCGCGTCGTTGACGGCGGGGATTCGTTCCGGGCAATGGGCGCAGGTATTACTGGGCGCAACGGGGACCGGGAAAACGTATACGATGGCCAAGGTAATTGAGGCTGTACAAAAGCCGACCTTGGTTATTGCGCATAATAAAACCTTGGCGGCACAATTATGCAGCGAGTTTAAGCAGTTTTTTCCGAATAATGAGGTGGCATATTTTGTCAGTTATTATGATTATTATCAGCCGGAAGCGTATATTGCCGCCACCGATACGTATATTGAAAAAGATTCGGCCATTAATGATGAGATTGATAAGCTGCGCCATTCGGCGACCATGAGTTTATTTGAACGACGGGATGTCATTATTGTGGCTTCCGTATCGTGTATTTACGGGTTGGGCGATCCGGAAGATTACAGTGAACTGGTCGTATCTTTGCGGTTGGGACAGGAAAAAGAACAGACGGAGATTTTACGTAAATTGGTAGCCGTGCAATATACACGGAGTCAAATGACCTTGCAACGCGGGACCTTTCGGGTACTCGGGGATACGATTGAAGTGTTTCCCGTGTCGTTTGATAATACAGTCGTGCGAATTGAAATGTTCGGCGATGAAATTGAGCGGTTGACCGAAGTGGACGCTTTGACCGGAGAGGTGGTGGCCGAACGCAAACATGTGGCGATTTATCCGGCCAGTCACTATGTGACGACGAAGGAAAAGATGACGCGGGCGGTGGCGACGATTGAGGCGGAATTGGCGGCACGGTTACAGGAGCTGAAGCGGGACGGCAAGCTGTTGGAAGCGCAGCGATTGGAGCAGCGGACCCGGTATGACATAGAAATGATGATGGAAATGGGCTATTGCTCGGGGATTGAAAATTATTCTCGCCATTTAGCGGGGCGAAAAGCGGGAGAAACGCCGTATACATTATTGGATTATTTTCCGGAAGATTATTTGATTATGGTGGATGAATCGCATGTAACCTTACCGCAGTTACGTGCTATGTATGCCGGCGACCGATCGCGAAAGGAAAATTTAATCGAATACGGATTTCGGCTGCCTTCGGCACTGGATAATCGCCCGTTGCGGTTTGAAGAATTTGTGGAACGTATTAATCAGATTATTTATGTCAGCGCCACGCCGGGACCGTATGAAATGGAAGCGGCGACGAATGTGGCCCATCAGATTATTCGGCCTACGGGGTTGACGGATCCGACGATTGAAGTCCGTCCGATTGCCGGACAACTGGATGATTTGTTGGGAGAAATTCGCTTGCGAACGGAGCGAAAGGAACGGGTGCTGGTCACGACGTTGACGAAGAAAATGGCGGAAGATTTAACGGAGTATATGCGGGAAATGGGAGTCCGTATCCGGTATTTACATTCGGATATTGCGACCTTTGCGCGCGCCGAAATTATTCGCGATTTGCGAGCCGGCGAGTTTGATGTGCTGGTGGGGATTAATTTATTACGTGAAGGGCTGGATTTGCCGGAAGTATCCTTAGTGGCTATTTTGGATGCCGACAAAGAAGGTTTTTTACGTTCCTATACCGCTTTTATTCAGACCATGGGACGGGCGGCCCGCAATGCCCGGGGAAAGGTTATTATGTATGCCGACCGCATGACGGATTCCATGCGGCGGGCTATTGCGGAAACGGCACGACGCCGTGCCGTACAGGAGGCTTATAATAAGGAACATCATATTGTGCCGCAGACGGTAAAAAAAGAAGTGGTAGATTTAATCGAGCTGACGAAGGTGGCGGAAGCCCCTCGACCGTACGGTGCGCAACAAGAGGCGCCGCTTACGCCGGAAGCCTTGCAAAAGGTTATTCGTACGGTAACGCGGCAAATGAACGAAGCGGTCAAGCAGTTGAAGTTTGAACAGGCGGCGGTATTGCGCGATCGCTTGGGAAGCTTGCGGCAACAGTTGGCGGATCTTTCGCAAGATGATACGTTACCGCCGGCCCTGCGGGGGCGGGATATGCCGAAGGCTCGGTATAAGCGGAAAGTAAAACGGCCGGATCGCAAAGCCGTATTTTCTATGACCCGGCAAAAGGAGTAAGAAGGATGGCGGATACGTATATTACCATTAAAGGAGCAAGACAACATAATTTAAAAAATATTGATGTACAAATTCCTCGTCGGACGTTAACCGTGTTTACCGGTTTGTCCGGGTCGGGAAAGTCGTCCCTGGCCTTTGATACGATTTATGCGGAAGGGCAGCGACGGTATGTAGAATCTTTATCCGCTTATGCCAGACAGTTTTTAGGGCAAATGGATAAACCGGATGTGGATTATATTGAGGGGCTGTCGCCGGCAATTTCTATTGATCAGAAAACGACGGGACGAAATCCCCGTTCTACAGTGGGAACGGTAACGGAAATTTATGACTATTTACGGTTGCTGTATGCCCGTGCGGGAGAGGCATTTTGTCCGCAGTGCGGCAAGCCTATCAGGCAACAGACCATACAGGAAATGACCGATGCCGTGATGACCTTGCCGACGGGAACCAAACTAATGGTCATGGCCCCGGTGGCGGAAGGGAGAAAGGGAACGCACCGGAAACTTTTGACCCGGCTCATTAAAGACGGATATGTGCGCGTACGCATTGACGGGGAGGTTTATCGGTTAAGTGAGGATATTACGCCGGAAAAGAATAAAAAACATACGATTGAAGTCATTGTCGATCGGTTGGTAATGAAAGATTCCATTGCCGCGCGGCTGACGGATTCTTTGGAAACGGCGGCTAAATTGAGCGGCGGCATTCTGCGGGTGCTTAATGTGGAAACGGGGGAAGTATTGACGTACAGTCAGCATTTTTCTTGTCCGGAGTGTCATCTGAGTTTGCCGGAAATAGAGCCGCGGTTATTTTCTTTTAACAGTCCCTTCGGCGCCTGCCCCGCCTGTTCGGGCTTGGGAAGTACGATGGAAGTGGAAGAACGGTTGGTGATTCCCGATCGTCACAAAGCTTTTTCTCAAGGGGCGGTCGCCGCCTTGTCGAACAATCCCGATTCATGGTTTATGCGGCAGTTGGCGGCATTTTTAGAACAACACGGCGCTTCTTTAGACGCTTCGTTTGCCGATTTGTCGCCGGCGGTACAGCAGAAACTCCTTTGGGGAACCGAAGAACTTTGCGTGTTTTCTTATAAAAATTTACACGGTCGGAGTAAGACTTTTTCCGTGCCCTTTGAGGGAATTTGTCCGATGGTCCGGCGGCGGTACGGTGAAGCTTCGACGGATATGATGCGGGAGCAATTTGCCCGCTTTATGCAGGTTACGCCGTGTCGTACGTGTCACGGGGCACGGTTACGTTCGGAAGCATTGGCGATTCGTCTGGGCGGGTTGGACATTTCGCAAGTGACACAATTGTCGGTGCAGGCGTTGCTGTCCTTTTTTAAAAAGCTGTCGTTAACGCCCCGGCAGGCGTTGATCGGCAAACAAGTACTGAAAGAAATTAAAGCGCGATTGCAGTTTTTGCAGAATGTAGGATTGTCGTATTTGACGTTGTCGCGGTCGGCCGGTACGTTGTCGGGCGGAGAAGCACAGCGGATTCGGTTGGCGACGCAAATCGGTTCGGGATTGGTGGGCGTGTTGTATATTTTGGATGAGCCTTCTATCGGTTTACATCAACGGGACAATGATAAATTATTACAAGCCTTGAAGAATTTACGCGATCTGGGAAATACGTTAATTGTAGTGGAACATGATGAAGATACGATACGAGCGGCGGACTGGGTAGTCGATATGGGACCGGCGGCCGGCAGCGGCGGCGGTCGGATTGTGGCGCAGGGACCGGTATCCGTTATTGAACAGTGTGCGGACTCGGTAACCGGGCAATATATTACCGGCACGAAGTATATCCCGTTGCCGCCTGTACGACGGCGGGGGAACGGGAAGTCGCTTACGATCCTGGGAGCTGCGGAACATAACTTGAAGAACCTGGATGTGACCTTTCCTTTGGGCGTATTGACCGTAGTGACCGGCGTTTCCGGGTCGGGAAAATCGACGCTGGTCAATGATATTTTATATAAAGCCATGGCGGAAGCGCTGTACGGTACGATTCACCGACCTGGAGCTTTTACGGCCTTACGGGGCGTAGAAAATATTGATAAAATCATTAATATCGATCAGTCGCCGATCGGCCGTACGCCCCGCTCCAATCCGGCAACGTATACGGGTGTATTGGATCCGATTCGGCAGTTGTTCAGTCAAACGGCGGAGGCTAAAATTCGCGGCTATGCGGCGGGGCGGTTCAGTTTTAATGTTAAGGGCGGTCGCTGTGAAGCTTGTCGCGGAGACGGCATTATACGGATTGAAATGAATTTTTTACCCGATGTGTATGTGCCCTGCGAAGTATGTCATGGCGAGCGATATAATCGGGAAACGCTGGAAGTGAAGTATAAAGGAAAAACGATTTCGCAAGTGTTGCAAATGACGGTTGCCGAAGCGAGGGAATTTTTTGCCGCCATTCCCCGTATTTCCCGTAAATTGCAGACGTTGCAAGAGGTGGGGCTGGGATATATACAATTGGGGCAAGCGGCTACCACCTTATCGGGAGGCGAAGCGCAGCGGATTAAATTGGCGGCGGAATTGTCCAAACGCAGTACGGGTCGTACGTTGTACATTTTGGATGAACCTACTACGGGGCTGCATACGGCCGATATTCATAAATTATTGGAAATGTTGCAGCGATTGGTGCAGGGCGGCGATACGGTAGTCGTTATTGAACATAATTTGGATGTCATTAAAACGGCGGATTATGTGATTGATCTGGGCCCGGAAGGCGGGGACGGCGGCGGCACGATAGTCGCCGCCGGTACGCCGGAAGAGATTTGTCGTATACGTACTTCCTATACGGGCAACTATTTAAAACCCGTATTGGCACGGACCGAAAAATGGATGCGCCGGGGAGAAAAGCAGGATGTTGAGTGAGGCGGTGTTGGATAAAATACGGCAGTTGCCGTTACAACCGGGTGTATATTTGTGGAAAAATGAGCAGGGACGAATTATTTACGTCGGGAAAGCTGTGGCCTTACGGAATCGCGTGCGTTCGTATCTGCGACAGGATGCACGTCGTTCGCCGAAAGTGGCGGCAATGATGCGGCAGGCGGCGGATGTGGAAACGATGGTGGTGGCCAATGAAATGGAAGCCCTTTTATTGGAAAACACGCTTATTAAAAAGCATCATCCGCGGTATAACATCATGTTGCGGGATGATAAAACGTATCCGTATATTAAGGTTACCGTACAGGAACCGTATGCCCGGGTATTTATGACCCGCCGTATGATTCGAGACGGGGCGAGGTATTTCGGCCCCTTTGCCGATGCGCAGGCCGTGCATCGGATTATTACGCTGCTACAGCGAACGTTTCAATTGCGTTCGTGTCGGACCATGCGACAGGATCGCCCCTGTTTGCAGTACCATTTGCGGCACTGCCCGGCTCCGTGTGCGCAAAAGATTACGCAGGCGGATTATGCGCAGGCCGTGCGGCAGGCGTTGGCGATTTTGGAAGGACGGGATAAACATTTGGTTGTCACGTTGACGGCAAAAATGAATCGGGCCGCAGCGCGCATGGAATTTGAAAAAGCGGCGGCATATAGGGATCAAATACAGGCGGTAACGGTGATTCAGGGACAACAGCATGTCACGCAGGTAGGCGGCGGCGATATGGATGTTGTCGCCTTGGTCAGTGAAGCGGGGCAAACGTGCGTACAAGTGTATATCGTACGACAGGGGCGGCTATTGGGACGAGAAACCTTTTCACTGGAAAACGGTGCGGAAGAAAGGGAAAGTCGGCTGACCGAAGTCGTTTTGGATCAATACTATGCCGCGGCCGGCGAAATCCCCGCTGAAATTGTGGTGGCCGCCTTAGCGCATCCCCGGGCGTATGCGGAACGGTGGCGAAAGCGATGCGGTCGCTCCGTACGGATAACGATTCCGTTGCGAGGAATGAAAAAAAAATTATTGACCATGGCGGAAGAAAACGGGCGGCTGTTGTTGGCCCAGCGACGGTTGCAATGGCAGCATGATCGGGATAAAACCATGGGCGCCGTAGAAGCGTTGGCGCAAATTTTTGATTTACCGCGACTGCCTTTGCGGATGGAGTGCTTTGATATTTCGCATACACAAGGTCTGGAAACGGTGGCTTCCATGGTGGTGTTTGAAAACGGCCGGCCGGCTAAGCGGGAGTACAGGCGGTTTAAATTGCAAACGGTACAGGGCAAGCCGGATGATTTTAAGTCCATGGCCGAAATTATGCGGCGGCGGTATGGGGAAAAAGATTGGCCCGTACCGGATTTAATCGTCATTGACGGCGGGTTGGGGCAATTACATGCGGCCTTGCCGGTGATTCGACAAGCCGGTTGTGAAGCCCCGGTGATCAGTTTGGCAAAGCGGCTGGAAGAAGTGTTTACAGAACATACGACACACCCCGTTATATTGAGCCATCACACGCCGGAATTACAGTTGTTACAGGCCATACGGGATGAATCGCATCGGTTTGCCATTACCTATCATCGTACTTTGCGCGGTAAGCGGGCACTGGTTTCCATTTTGGATCACATTGAGGGGATCGGCCCGAAACGGCGCCGCGCGCTTTGGCAGGCGTTTAAGAACCTGGAGGAAATGAAACAGGCGGATGTGGAAACGTTGGCGGCCGTGCCGGGAATGAATCGACAAGTGGCGGAAAATGTGTATCAGTTCTTTCGGTTGGGGACGGATGAAAAACGAAAATTAACCGGTGTGGCAAAGTCCGTATAAAGAAAGCAGTACCCTATAGCCAAAAAAAATGACTTGTAGTATACTGGGTAAAACAGGAGGTGTGACAGATGAAAAAACAAAAAATATTAGCGGCAGTATGCGCTATTTTTTCTGCAGGTGCCGTCTTGGCGACGGCTGCGGCGCCGGCACAAATTATGCCGCAGGAAGCGATTTTCGTACGTCGCGGCGGCAGCGAGTTTACGTATATATACCCGGCTATAGAAGCGGAAAGCGCGTTGGCCGGCTTGCGGATGAATCAGTATTTTTTAAATGAAAAAGATAGGGAAGCACTGCATTTTGACGGACAGACCGACAATAGTCGCATTAAGCGGGCTTACCAAGTTATGCTGAATGACGGCGATTATGTATCGATTATTGATACGGGCATGTCGTATACACAGGGAGATGCCCATCCGCTTTCGTGGAAACACGGCGTGACCTTTAATGTAGCAACGGGAAAGCAGGTACAGTGGCAATATATGCTGAATGATGAAACGGCGCCGCAGTTGACCTTGGCCAAGATTAACGCCATGTTGCGACAGAGCGGCTATGCGTTGGCACCGGACTTTGCAGGCTTACAGACGTTGCCGCAAAATTTTTACGTCGATGGGCAACGCAATATTCATTTTCTTTTTAATCCGTATGAAATTGCACCGTATGCAGCGGGGATTATTGATTTGAATACGCATGTGCGGGCACAGTGATAAAACAAATAATTAATATTAATAAATAACAGTCGAGCCGTTTCCGGTAGTAATAAAACCGGAACGGCTTTTTTTTAGCGATTTTTATTGTCCGTCAGCAAGCGACAGCGACTAAAAAAAGAGAAAAACAAGGGTAAAAAAAAGATAGGTGATACGAATGAAATCGTGATAAAACAGATAATGAAATTGATTATCTTAAATAAATATTACGTTCACAAATAAAAAGACAACTATAAATTTTTTGAAAAAATATAGAAAATACAGTTGCCAAAAAAGACCGGATATGCTATTATAATTTTAGGTAAGAAATAATGAATATTTGTTAGGTATATTTTTCTAGGAGGTTGTTTATCATGGATAAATACGAATGCACTGTTTGCGGTTACATTTTTGATGAAGCGGAAGGCGATGCGGATTGCGGGATTGCGGCAGGGACTAAGTTTGCCGATTTGGCGGATGACTGGATCTGTCCGATGTGCGGTGCCGATAAAGGCTCCTTCAAGAAAGTAGACTAAGAACAAAATTCAAACAGTACGGATCGGAAAGATCGACAGTATGTCGGTCTTTCTTTTTTTTTCGACTACTTGACGAAGGATAGTTTTTTATTTACTATAGTAAATAAAATTATGGCGTACCGGCGGCATATATATGGGAAAACTGTAGGCTTATACGAATTATGAGTATATTTTTATGGAATATTAAAATTGAATAAAAGTAATAAATGTGCTATACTGAACATACCGTAAATACGTAGGGAAATCAAAAAAAAGGAGTGACGATGTATGAAGTTTTCAACATTGGCAAGCGGGTTAAAGGCATCAGAAATACGTGAGATTTTAAAGTTGACGACGCAACCGGAAATTATTTCTTTTGCCGGCGGGTTGCCGGCACCGGAATTTTTTCCTATTGAAGAATTGAAAAAAGTGGATGCGGAAATTTTGGAAAAAGAAGGGATGCAGGCGGTACAATACGGTACGACGGAAGGCTACTTGCCGTTACGGGAAAAAATTGCCGAACATATGAAAACGGCGTTCGGCGTGGACTGTTCGGCGGAAGAGTTGATGATTACCTCCGGATCGCAGCAAGGGTTATCCTTATTATCGCAAATTTTTTTAGATCCGGACGATGTGGTACTGGTGGAAAGTCCCACGTATTTGGGCGCTATTAATGCGTTTACCTTACAGCACCCCCGCTTTATAGAAGTGCCGACGGATGAACAGGGCATTATTCCGGAGGCGTTGGAGAAGATTTTACAGGAACACGGCAAGGCGGTGCGACTGATGTATGTCATTCCCGAATTTCAGAATCCTACGGGGATTACCTGGACGGAAGAACGGCGCAAGGCATTCATGAAAGTGGTCGGCGCCTACGATTTTCCCATTATTGAAGATGATCCGTACGGCGAGTTGCGGTATGACGGAGAAAAAATGAAGGCCTTGAAATCCCTGGATACGAAGGGGCAACTTATCTTTCTCGGTTCTTTTTCAAAGATATTTATGCCCGGCTTGCGGCTTGCCTGGATGGCGGCATCTCCGGAAATTTTAGATAAAGCGGTAAAATTAAAGCAGGCGGTAGATTTACAATCTTCTTCCTTTGCGCAGCGACAGGCGTATTACTATATGAAGCGGTATGATATTAATGAGCATGTACGAAATTTGGTACAAGTATATGGAAAAAGACGGACTTTAATGTGTGAGACGATGAAACAATACTTCCCGCAAGGCGTTACCTTTACGTATCCGGAAGGCGGCCTGTTTACGTGGGTTACGCTGCCGGAAGGAATGGATGCAACCGCGTTGATGCCTAAGGTTTTGGCGGAAAAAGTGGCCTATGTGCCGGGCGGTCCTTTTTATCCGCACGGCGGTCATCGCAATCATTTTCGGCTGAATTATTCCAATATGCCGGAAGACCGCATTGTGGAAGGTGTAAAACGGTTGGCGGCAGTATTGACGGAAGAAATGAAAAACATAAAGTAAAATACGACTTTGACTGCACGTATGAATACCCCTCGGCGTTACTGTTCTTACAACAACGCCGAGGGGTTATTATATCCGGGAAGATGCCGCATATAGGGAGAAGGTATCGTTTGGCGGGGCGTACGGTGTCCTGCAAAAAAAAAGATATATCCGCCGCATCGGTCACCGGTTTTCTTGTATGTAAGGTGATAAGATATCTGTTATAGAAATAAAGAAAAAAAGAGAGGTACTTTGATACAATAGGATTTACCACAACCATAAAAGTAGCAAAGGAGACCTCTCATCTAAAAAAATATGATGGAACCGTCAGGATCCCGGCACTTACATCAAGAAGACCGCATAGTAGTCCTAAGGCTCATAAAAAAAGAAGAATTGGCTTTAATACAACGGCTGCTAAGACGTAACGGCGTGTATGGGTTGGCCGAAGTTTACGTGAGGTGCAGAGAAAAAGGATATAAGAAGCTGATAATCCGCCGAAAAAGTTATTTTAAATACGAGAGAATGGACGGCAACTATCCGGGGGATACAGTTCAAATTGATATAAAATATGTTCCGGATGAATGTATTTGCTTTCCAAGTTACGGGAATAGATAGTATCAAATAACAGGAAGAGAGGAATACAGCAGGAAACGCGTGCTGAAAATAGTAAAAGAAAAGAGCCCCTATGAAACGAGCAAATATCTAGTGGAAATTGAGGAAAAAATGGGATTTCCCATTCGCATGATTCAAGTAGACAATGGCTATGAATTTGTAAATGATGAGGATCGAACCGCTAAGGATAGTGCATTTGAAAAGATAGTCAAAGCATTACATATGGAGTTAAGAAGGACCGGACCATACGCACCGTGGCAGAATGGTAACGTTGCGCGAAGTCATAGAGAAGATGGAAAAATTCTTTATGGAAGAAAAGTTTTTACAAGCGAACAAGAATTGATAAGACAAGTAGCAAAGCATGAAGCCGGATATAATAAAACCGTAAAGACTAGTCTTAATTTAAAAATCCTAACCAAGTTGTGTCGGAATACTTTTCAAAGTGTAACATATATATTGACAACTGATAATATTTTTCATAAAATAAATTAAGCAATTTTTGATTAAATTTTGCTGATGGAATAAAATAAAACCGCGGAAATTTTATTTCTTAAGGGATATTTTTGGGGAGTATCTCTGATTTCACTTGTAAATGAGAAATTGTATGAATAAAATTTACAAATTGGTTTGGAGCAAAGTCAGAAATACCTGGGTGGTAGCTTCTGAAATTGCTAAGGGACACGGGAAAAGCTCTTCGTCCGAAGGAAACTTAAAACTTCTGAAATCTTTAGTTCTTACGGCACTCCTCGGGAGCTTTATGACAGCAGGTATATCACCTGTTGTTGCGGCACTGACCCCGGATCAGCAGGCTGTCTATGATGCTGTCCTGCAAAAACTGGAAACAGAAAAGAAAATAGTCCACTACTTCTCCGTCGACAGCGCGGATAAAGATGCAGATTCGAACTGGAATAATGACGGTGCGAAAGGACAAGGTGCGGTAGCCATAGGAGTGGGAGCAAAAGCACAAGGGGCCCATTCCATGGCATTAGGATATTTCGTATACGCACAAGGGGAATCTGCCACGGCAGTAGGAGCTCAAGCATGCGCAAATGCGAAAGAGTCCACGGCAGTAGGAGATCAAGCAATAGCAAAAGCGAAAGATTCCACGGCAGTAGGATTCATAGCAAAAGCACAAGCGGACTCTGCCACAGCAGTAGGAACTGACGCACAAGCACAAGAGGACTCTGCCACGGCATTAGGAGCTTCATCACAAGCACAAAATGTCGGTACCACGGCAGTAGGATTCATAGCACAAGCACAAGGGGAATCTGCCACGGCAGTAGGATGTGAAGCACAAGCACTAGGGAAAGCTTCACTGGCATTAGGATGGAAAGCACAAGTAGTCGACGGGGACGAGGCCCTGGCATTAGGACCTGACTCAATCGCAAACGGTGACTTTGCCACGGCATTAGGACGTACTGCAGACGCATATGGGAAGTTTTCCACGGCATTAGGAGGTAACGCAATGGCACTAGCGAAATCTGCCACGGCATTAGGAGCTTTATCAATAGCACGAGGGGAAGCTTCCCTGGCATTAGGACGTGAAGCAATAGCACAAGAAACCGATTCCATGGCATTAGGACGTGAAGCAATAGCACAAGAAACCGATTCCATGGCATTAGGACGTGAAGCAATAGCCTTGGTAAATGGAAGCGTTGCTTTGGGTGAAGGAACAGTAGCCGGCAGAAAAGCAGGAACCGTTGGCTATTTGGCATCTGCCGGTGGTACGACCCTTGATGATGTAGTGAAAGCGCTGGACAAAAAAACGGACTATGATAACTGGACAACAACAATCAATGCATCAAAAGTGGAATACGACAATTTGACAAAGGCATATTTTGACGCAAAAAGGTCAGGGAAAAAAAGAAAAGCTGCGAAAGCGGCTCTTGACACATGGAAAGGAGAGCATCAAGACTTCGTAAAGGATCTGGAAGCGAAGAATAAACTGGAAGCCACATGGAGAGCCACCAAAGCGGCTGTCAGTGTAGGTGTGGACGGAGTCGATAAGGCAGGAAACAGAATTATTGAAAGCCGACAGATTATCAATGTAGCGGCAGGAACAGCAGATACCGACGCAGTGAACGTGGCACAGCTGAAAGCGTTGGCGACCGTACCGATGACGGTGTATGTCGGCGGAAACGTGGTAAAGAATACATATACTCCGGGAAAAGTAGCATGGAGTATGCCGCTTAACGCATTCCGTATGGATTTCGGGGACGGGTTGAAAGCACAAAAAATTGAAAAAGATGGAACCATATATACGCTGGTTACGTTGGATAAGGACAGTTTGAAGAACGATCCTAACTTTAAAGGACCTAAGGGTGAACAAGGCCCGAAGGGCGAACAAGGACCTAAGGGCGAACAAGGCCCGAAGGGCGAACAAGGCCCGAAGGGCGAACAAGGCCCGAAGGGCGAACAAGGCCCGAAGGGCGAACAAGGCCCGAAGGGCGAACAAGGCCCGAAGGGCGAACAAGGCCCGAAGGGCGAACAAGGACCGAAAGGCGAACAAGGACCGAAGGGCGAACAAGGCCCGAAAGGTGAACAAGGACCGAAGGGTGAACAAGGCCCGAAAGGCGAACAAGAACCGAAGGGTGAACAAGAACCGAAGGGCGAACAAGGACCGAA
>NZ_AFIJ01000003.1 GCF_000214495.1 Megasphaera lornae
TAAGTCTGAGTTAGCTAATTATGCGAAGACCACGGACTTGGCAAATAAAGCGGATAAGTCTGAATTAGCTAATTATGCGAAGACCACGGACTTGGCAAATAAAGCGGATAAGTCTGAACTGGCTACAAAAGCGGATAAGAGCGAGTTAGCGGACTATGTACGCAAATCGGATCTCAAAATCGGCAACAATGCCAAGGACATTCAAAAGGTGGGGGCTCGTGCTGCTGCGTTGGCAGGGTTGCATCCGCTCGAATTTGATCCGTCCACGAAGTTGAGCTTTGCTGTTTCTTCCGGTTCGTACGACGGAGAAAACAGTGTCGCCTTCGGTGCGTTCTATCGTCCCGCCAAGAATGTGATGTTCAGTGCCGCCAGCACGATGGGCTCCAAGAATGCGTATACCTTCGGCATGAGTTTTAAGTTCGGCAAGTCTTCGGCCACGACGACTACGAATACGCCGGATGTGCAGGAATTGTATCGTGTAGTAGGGCAGCTTCAGTATCAGGTAGCGGCACAGCAACAGGAAATTCAACAGTTGCGTCAGGCTGCACAAAAAACAAAATAAGATACGCTTACTTTATGTCTATACATAAGGAAAACCACCGTAATTCCCAAAGGATTGCGGTGGTTTTTTGTTGTCCGTAGGGGAACGGCCGGTACGGATTTTGATTTATAGTCGGGAATTTTTATCATAAATTAATACACTGCAAAACAAAACAATCGGAAATAACTATCAATTGTTCTAAAATTGACGACTTATTAGGCGATGAAAAACCGGGAGATGCCGGAACACATCGGTATATATAAAGAGAACTGAAGTAATTATTAAGAAAATGAAGAGATTTATTTAATAAAATAAAAGTAAAACTTTACAATTTAATGATGTATACGTATAGTAAAAGAAGAAATGGGCAGCCGTACAAAAGCATAACAAGAGAATCAGTTTCATTTATATTTGACAAATATACTAAAAAGTGGATAATAAGAACCATAAACATATGAATAGCATATGTGCATGGGGTAGTAAGGTTTCGTCTATTGGGGAATAGACGAGGCACACAAGTACATAGAGGGGAATTTCGGGGAAATTATCGTCTGATTAAAGGAGGATTTTTTTAATGAAATTCACAAAACGCCAACTAACAACGATGGTAGTCGCCGGTTTGATGGGGACTGCTTTTGTAGGTGCGTCTTTTGCTGCGGATGCTTCGTCATCGGCGGCTGATTTGCTTGCCATGAATCAAGATCGTACGGCGGCACCGGATACGGAAAAGATAAAGACGTTGGAAGCGCAAATTGCAAAGGTACAACAAGAGATTGCCGATGCCAATACGTGGTGGGAAAAGAATAAAGACATTATTGATTCTTATGAAGATGGCATGGGGGGACCGCAGGGCAATTGGACCGCAGAATATAATAAATATAAACCGATTCATGATAAAGGAGCGGAGCATTTAAAACAATTGCAAGCAGAATTAGAGGCGGCGAAAACCGGCGGCACCGTACCGGTTGCACCGCAGCCGGGAGACGTGGAAACTTCTTCCGGGACGGGCGAGGCGGCTCCTTCTTTGGAAGATATGCAGCGGAGTTTGCAGCGGGCACAGGAGAATGTGCAGCATTTACAGGAATTGACCGCGCGGGTAAACCGGGATGTGACGGAGGCGGAAGCAGCAGCGAAAGCCGCTCCGAAAGATGAAACGGCACAAGAGCGGGCAAAGAGTTCCAAGGCTTATGCAGGCATCGTGCAGAAGGCTATGGAAGCGGCCAAGCAAGCGGTTACGAAGTGGCAGCAGCAGTTGAAGGTGGAAGTAAAAGATGAGTCCAAACCGTTTACGATGCCTTCTCCTGCGGTGGAAACGGGGACGGATATAGGGCAGTTGCAGCAGGAACTGGCGGACTTACAAAAACAATTGCCGGACGTGGAGAAGCATGCAACTTGGTCTACAGCTGAGTTTAATAACAATGGCGGCTATGCGAATAACGGTGCAAGTACGGAGGTTTTACTGCGATATTTGCAAGATACACAAAAATTAAGTGATTTACAGGCGGCAATCAAGGCAAAAGAAGCACGTATCAGTGCCTTATCTTCCGGGACGGGAAGTACGCCCGGTACGGGAAAAGAGGAAACGAAACCTCATACGGGTGAACCGGGTAGCAAGCCGGTACCGCAACCGCCCGAATCGAAGGTAGAGCCGGTACAGCCGGGCGGCGGCACCTCGCAAGGTACGGTTACGCCGGAAGCGGTAACGCAATGGGCAAAATTGAAAGCCGAAGCCGAAGCGGCGGAACAGTATTACAACAGTGAAGTATGGGCAAAGACCTATTTTGAAGAGATGGATAAAAAAACGCCGTATCAGAATTGGGCAAAAGAAGTAGAGCATGCCGACGGATATATTGCGAATGCGAAAGCGGAAATGGAAGCGAAAAAGCAGGCCTTAGAAAGTTATGCAAAAGAAAAAGGCATTACGGCGGATCCGCGGACGAAAGAGGCGCAAACGGCGGCGTTGAAAAAGAGGATTGCAGCACTGCAAGAGGTAAAGAAAAATGCGGCAAGTATATTCGATGAAACGAAATCTGATTATAAATGGGGGTATTATGATACCTTTGATCAGGCTAAAACAAATAACACATTAGATAAGCGGCAAGCGTATGTGGTAGCGTTGCAGCGGAAGGAATCGAATGTCTTGGACACCCAGCTGCAACAGGCGGAAGCGGCGTTAAAGACGTTGGATCCGAGCGGTACCGTCACCCCGCCGCCGGCACCGCCGGAAGTAAAGCCGCCTTCGGGAAAAACGCCGGGCGTACAGCAAAGTGAAGCGGAAAAGAAGTATGAGGCAGCCGTAGAAACGTGGACGAAAGCCGAAGCGGCACGCAAAGAAAAACCGCAGGATGAAACGGTGCGGCAGCAAGCCGAAAAGGCCAAACAAGAGGTAGAAGCGGCCAAGACCACGTATTTGCAAGAATTGACGGCAAAAGAAACCGAATTAAAGGATCTTTATGATAAGGCGCAAACCAAATATGACGAGGAAAATACGGATGAGGATGGTCCGGATCAGACTACGATTGATGCGCGGGATAAAGCGAAAGCCGCTTACGAGGCGATAGAAGCTAAAATTAAACAGGTAAAAGGCGCGTCGTCGTCTCCTTCGGAAACCAAGCCGACGCCGCCACCGCAGCCGCCGGTACCGACGCCGAGCGTCGATCCGGCTATTCCGAAGCCGGATCCGGAAGCGGATAAGAAAAAGTCGGCAGAAGAACTGAAGAAAGAAATTGCCGCTTTGGAAGAGCAATTAAAACAGGCACAAAAAGTTGCGGATACAGCAGAAGAAGCCTATAATCCGGACGATCAGACCCCGGAAGGGCAAAAAAAGCTACAGGCCTATGAAGAGGCACACAAGAAAGTAATGCAAATAGGCGATGTCCTTCATGCTAAAAAAGCGATTTTAAAGGAGAAGGAATCTTCATCGCAGCCGCAACCGCCGGCACCGAAGCCGCCTAAACCGAAGGTAGATCCGGGGCAGTCCGGCAGCGAACCGGGAGGGAAGACGGATCCGCAGCCGCCCGAATCGAAGGTAGATCCGGTACAGCCCGGCGGCGGCACCTCGCAAGGTACGGTTACGCCGGAAGCGGTAACGCAATGGGAAAAATTGAAAGCCGAAGCGGAAGCGGCGGAACAGTATTACAACAGCGAAGTATGGGCAAAGACATATTTTGAAGAGATGGATAAAAAAGATCCGTATCAGAATTGGGAAAAAGAAAAAGCTCATGTCGACGGATATATTGCGAATGCAAAAGCGGTAATGGAAGCGAAACAGAAGGCTTTAGAAAGCTATGCAAAAGAAAAAGGTATTACGGCGGATCCGCGGACGAAAGAGGCCCAAGAGGCAGCGTTGAAAAAGAAGATTGCCGAGTTGAAAGAAGCTAAGCAAAATGCGGCTAATTTTGATGAAAAGAACGATGCATATGCTAAGGACCTTGGACATTGGTGGACGTTTGAAGACGCTAAACAGAAGAATAAATTAGCTGAACGGCAAGCGTATGTGGAAGCGTTGCAGCGGAAAGAAGCGGGTGTCTTGGATACACAGTTGCAACAGGCGGAAGATGCGTTAAAGGCGTTGAATTCGAGCGGTACCGTCACCCCGCCGCCGGCACCGCAGCCACCGGCACCGCAACCGCCGGCACCGCAGCCGCCGGCACCGCAGCCGCCGACACCGCAGCCGCCGACACCGCAGCCGCCGACACCGCAACCGCCGACACCGCAGCCGTCGGCACAGGAACGGCAGCAAGCGGAAGCGGATTATAAAACGTATATCAATACGGATGAACCGGCTCTGAAAACGTTGGTTGCGTGGGAAGAGGAAGAAACGGCACAGGCGAAGGAACAGGCGGAAAAAGCCGGAGCTTCGGCCGAAGATAAGCAGTATTACGAATATGCCAAACAATTTCAGGAACGGGCCCGGCAACAGTTGGCTGCGAAACAAAAGGCGATCGGCGAATTAAAAGCAAAGTACGGGTTTAAGGATTTGCAACCGGTCGTGCCGCCGGCAGAAAAGAAAAAAGAATATACCGGCGACAATGATACGAAGTTAAGCGCCATGCAAAAAGATCTGGAAGCGTTGCGGGCAACGGCACAGCAGCAACAACAGGCGTTGCAAAAAAACGGTACTTCGTACGGTACTGTCGGGGCGGTTCTGACGACGGCACCGGATAAAGTGGATATGAATCTGCGGCGGCAGTATTTGCAGGCTAAACAGACGGCGAAGACGGCGCAGCAGCAGTATAAGGCGTTGCTGGCAGACACCAATACGTTGCGGAAAGCCATGCATAAAGAAGAGTTGGTTGAAAACTTGGCACAACCTATTTTTACTGCCGACGGGCAGGTGAATCCTTCGGTCTTAAAGGGGTCCTCGTCGGGGCAGCCCGTACCGACCCCGGCCGAAAACGCGCAGGTACAGGCGAACAGTCGCCGGATTGCCGATAATACGGCAAAGATTGCGGCCTTGGATAAGCGGGTGACGCAAGTGGCGCAGGATGTCAAGAAAGTGGGCGCTCGTGCGGCGGCGCTGGCCGGCTTGCGACCGGTGGATGATGGTACGGCAAAATTCAGTTTAGCGGCCGCAACCGGCGGTTATAAGGGGGAAAATGCCGTTGCTATGGGCTTGTTCTATCGTCCGAATAAGGATGTGCTGATCAGCGCCGGCAGTACCATCGGTGGGGATACGGCCTATAATGTAGGCATCAGCTTTAAAGTGGGAACTGCCGTTGTCCATGAAAAAATGGGCACTTCGACACCTACGGTGCAGGAATTTTATACGGTAGTGGAAACGTTGCAACGTCATATTGCGGCGTTGGAATACAAGGTACGGCAAATGGAAAACCGGCAGACTCCGGAACGGCATAGGTAAGGTGCCGTCACAGGGTGACCGGCAGATAAAAAAAGCGAGTCCTGAGGACTCGCTTTTTTTGGTGGGGCGTTATATTAAATTTTTTATTGCCGCCGCAATTTTTCCGGCAATATAGGGGTTATTCATGGTATACACGTGAATCCCGTCCACGCCGTTGGCCAAGAGATCGATGATTTGCTCGACGGCACAGGCGATGCCCGCATCGCGCATGGCTACGGGGGAATGCCCATATTTGGCGAGGAGACGCTGGTATTTGACGGGAAGCGTGGCGCCGCAAAGGGATACCATGCGTTCAATTTGTTTTTTGTTGGTCACCGGCATAATGCCGGCTTCAATGGGGACGTTGATGGCGGCGATTTCGCACCGTTCGAGGAAACGATAGAAGAGTTCGTTATCGAAAAACAGTTGAGAAATCAGTTCGTCCGCCCCGGCATCCACTTTTTGTTTTAAGTAGCGAATATCGGCGCCGAGGGTTTTCGCTTCTGTATGCCCTTCGGGATAGCAGGCTCCCAGAATGGAAAAAGAAGGGTCTTCTTCTTTGATGAAGCGAATCACATCGGCCGCATGTTCAAATACGCGGATCGGCGTTTTTCCCGGCGTTTCGTCGCCGCGTAAGGCCAGAATATTTTCAATTCCGTGTACCTTTAATTCCTGCAAGGTATGTCGTACGTCGTCTTCTGTCAAATAGAGGCACGGCAGATGGGCGACGGTTTCGCAATGATAGGTGTGTTTGATGGTGGCGGCAACTTCGGCCGTGCGATTGCCGCCCTGCCCGTTGGCACCGCAGGTGACACTGATAAAATCGGGATGCAGACGGCTTAATTCTTGTAAGGTGGGATAGATGGATTCTAAAGGCATATCCCGTTTGGGCGGAAAGACTTCCAGAGAAAAAACTGTTTTTTGTGTAAATAAATCGGTTGTACGCATAGACCTCTCCTTTTTATGATGTGTCGTCGGCAGTATAAAAAGCAAGAAGGACGCAGAAGCGTCCTTCTATTGCCTTCTTATCTGCAGTACGGTGATTAGAAGCTGGGTAAAATGGCTCCTTTGTACTTGTTTTGAATGAAGGTTTTGACGGTCGGCGATTGCAGGGCTTTCACCAGTTTTTGAATTTCCGGCCGTTTTTCGTCCCCGGCGCGTACGACCAGAATGTTGGCATACGGAGAATCTTTCGGTTCCAGGAACAGGGCGTCTTTTAAGGGATTGAGACCGGCAGGCATAGCGAAGTTGGTATTGATGACGGCAATCGTTACGTCATCAATGGAACGAGGTACTTGTGCCGCATCCAGTTCTACGAATTGCAGGTGTTTCGGGTTTTGGGCAATATCTCCGACCGTAGAGGTGACGGAGCCGCCGTTTTTCAGGGTTAAGAGGCCCGCACTTTGCAAGAGCAGGAGCGAGCGGCCGCCGTTGGTGGGATCGTTGGGAATGGACACTTTCGCACCTGTCGGCAGGGCTTTTAAGTCTTTGATTTTGTGAGAATAAATGCCCATGGGCTCAATATGGATTTTGGCGACGGCTTTTAAGTTTGTACCCCGTTCGGCGTTGAATTTATCTAAATAGGGAGTATGTTGGTAGAAATTGGCGTCGATTTCTTTGTCGTTTAACGACAGATTGGGTTTGACATAGTCTGTAAATTCGACGATTTTGAGGTTGACGCCTTCTTTGGCCAACAAGGGTTTAATTTCATTAAGAATTTCTTCGTGCGGTACGGGAGTAGCCCCGACGGTCACGGTGACTTGTCCGGAAGTTGCCGTGTCCGCTTTGTTTCCGCAACCGGAAACGAGCACGCCCAGGGCCAAGAGGGCGGTGGCGGCCAAGACGGTAAATGTTTTGAATGATTTCATGGTAATTCCTCCTTTAGTAGATAGCAAGACCGCTCTTTCCATGCGGGTAAAAAAAATCCTCTTTCCGTGAAGAGAAAGAGGGGACAATAATTTATCTCTCGGAATCTCTTCCGCAGGAATTGGCACCGTCGTTATCGGTTGCCGGGTTTCATCGGGCCAGTCCCTCCACCTCTCTGGATAAAAGCGAGTCATATGATTGAATTGCCATCATTATAGCATGAATCGATTATTTGTCAATATAGTTTATTTCTTTGGGTATGTATAGAAATTTGTTGGTACCGGCGTCGGGAAGGGAAAAAAATACTTGACAAGGACAGCAGTTGTGCGTATGATTAATGGTAACAGTATATAGAATCGATGATCGAAACGAGTACTTGTACAGTGACGGGTTCAGCGAGTCGACGGTAGTGTAAGTTCGGCCCCGCTCCGTACAGGGAATGGATTCGGGAGATGCGGCCTGAACGGAAATCAGTAGGGCTCGCCGGTGAGGTTCCCCCGTTAGCCCGGAACCGTGTATCGCCGTCAGGCCGTACATGAAGAGTGAACGCACGGCGTTAATGTGGGTGGTACCGCGGAAGTATGTAACCTTTCGTCCCCGTAGGGGAGGAAAGGTTTTTTTGTTGTCTAAAAAAGGAGTGAGAAAGATGTTGGAAATGCGGGATGTGGCTTTTTCTTATAAAAACGGCGCCCATGTGTTGGAGCGGTTGCAGCTGCAGATTCATCCCGGGGAATGGTTGGCCTTATGCGGCCGAAACGGGAGCGGCAAAACGACGATTACCCGCTTGTTGATGGGGCTGGAAAAACCGACACGGGGGCGGATTTTTTATAACGGTACGGATATTACGGCGCAAGATCCGGCACAACGAAGCGCCTTTTTGGGGTATGTTTTTCAGCAGCCGGAACGACAGATGTTTCGGTCCACCGTACAGGAAGAAGTGGCTTACGGCCCGCAACAGGCGGGACTCGAGGCGGCGGCGGTACAAGCGGCGGTAGCGGAGGCCTTGGCGGCTACGGGCTTGACCGCATTGGCGACGGCCTATCCGTTAAACTTGAATCGCAGTGAAAAGCAGCGTGTAGCCATTGCTTCGGCACTGGCCATGAAGACGAAGTATTTGATTCTGGATGAACCGACGAGCGGCCAGGATCGGCAGGCGACACGGCAATTGATGGCGCTGTTGCAACGGCTGAATGAAAACGGGCTGACCGTCATTTTGATTACCCACGATATGGATGTGATTGCCGCGTATTGCAGTCGCGTGATTGCCTTGGGGCCGGGCGGGATTTGTTTTGACGGCACGCCGGAATCCTTATTTACTACGTGTGAAGAGTTATATGAGTTGGGATTGCGACGCCCCGATTGTGTACGCTTATCTTTGGCCGTACCGCAGGTAGGGTATTGTAAGTCTATGAAAGAATTTACGGCGGCGCTGTGCCGCTATGCGGGAGGGAAGACCCAATGAAACAATTTGTACCGTTGAGTAAATTAATCGGCACGTTTGCGTTTTCTTTTTGTGCGTTGGTTATGCATACGGCGTTGCCGCTGGTGGCTTTAGTGGTGATCGAGTTGGTGATTTTAAGCGGTTGCGGTCATCTGCGGCGGAACGGCAAGGCGGTTTTCAGTTTGGTAATTTTTGCGTGTTTTTTAGGCGTTGTGCAATATATCGGCGGCGGGTCGTTGACTTCGGCGTATGTGACGGGGCTGCGTATGTTGTCCATGACGATTGTCTTTATTATTTTATTGACGACGACGCGTTTGCAGGATTTGACGGCGGCGTTAGTGACGCAGCTGCATATTCCGTATGAATATGCGTTTATGTTTACGGCGGCGTTGCGGTTTGTCCCCGATTTTATGGCGGAAAGCAAGTATGTCCGGGAAGCACAGGCTTGCCGCGGGTTGGCGTCGCGGGGAAATGCGTGGAAAAAAATTCGGCAATATATGAGTGTGATTCAGCCGTTATTGCTGAAATCGTTGGGACGGTCGGAAACGATGGCGCTGAGTTTGGAGCTGCGCGGGTTCGGCAATACGCAGCATCGTTTTATGAGTCGGGTCGGCCTGCGGCCGCGGGACTATGTATTAGTGGCGGTGTTGTTCATCGGCTGCGGTTTTGTGGTGTATTTACGGTGTCACGGAGCGGTATAGGAGGCGACGGTAATGAAACGGATAGAAGATATAGGGAAGTTGGAATTTCATCATCGTCAGGGCGGTCGTTTTCGTTGGATTACGGTGACCACGTTATTATTGGCGGTAGGTACGATTTTGCATTTAGTGTCTCCCAGTGTGGGCGGTGTAACTCCCAACTGGGCGATTGCCACGTATTGTGTGGCGATTTGTTTGACGAAACCGTCGTATAAACAGGGATTGGGAATCGGCTTGGTAGCAGCCTTGATCAATGTATTGACGTCGAAATCGGGATTTCCGTACGGCAATTTGTTGAGTGAACCGGTAGGCGCTCTGACGTGTACGTTTTTAGTACATCACTTAGGGCATTTGCAAGGAAAAAAGCATTCGCTGTTGCCGGCGCTTTCCGGCTTTTTAGCCACTTTTATGAGCGGGTTTGTGTTTGTTACTATTTTAAAAGCGGTCATGAATTTGCCGTGGGTGGTCTATGTAACGGGCATGATTCCGCTGGTTATTGTAATCGGTCTGCTAAATGCCGTAGTGACGCCGGCGTTATTCTTTCCGGCATTGCGGTTGTTTAGGTCGCGCGGTATGTTGGAGGATGTCGACGAAACAGCGGTTATTTCGGATCACAGTGAGTATGTGTTGCAGCCGTCGCGGGATGGCGTTCTGGTACTGGATCATGTTTCGTATCGGTATAATCGGCAACGCACTCCTGTCTTATGCGATGTGAATTTGGCGGTTCACAAGGGCGATTTTCTGGTCATTACCGGCGGCGCCGGCAGCGGTAAAAGTACGTTGTGCAAGGCGTTGACCGGTGCCGTACCGCATTATTGCGGCGGCGTTATGAAGGGCATGGTATTTGTCAACGGTGTAGCTACGACCCAATCTTCTATTTCCGCCCTGGCCGGTACGGTCGGCTATATGCTGGATGATTATGACAGCCAGTTGGTGGCCATGACGGTGGAAGAAGAAATTGCGTTTACGTTGGAAAATTACGGTGTGGCGCCGGAAAAAATTGAAAAGACGATTGATGAGGTGTTGGCTACGGTGCAGATGACCGGGTATCGTAAACGGACGTTGACGAACCTTTCCGGCGGCCAGCGGCAACGGTTGGTTATTGCCGATGTGTTGGCCATGAAACCGGAAATACTGGTTTTTGACGAACCGACGTCGGCGTTGGACCCGGAAGGAACCAAGCAGTTTTATGAATTGTTGCACACGTTAAATCGGGAACACGGGCATACTATTGTGATTGTAGAACAGAATTTGGAAGCCGTTTTGCCGTATGCCGATCGGTTGGTAGTACTGGATAAGGGGCGTGTATGCTGTGACGGTTCGGTCGAAACGACGCTGGCATATATGTATGAACACCATATTCATGAGGCGGCGATTCCTTCGGTATTTGCGTGTGCCATGGAATTGGCGGCGCACGGGATTATTACGGACGGCAAGTGGCTTTCTGCGGAAACGGCGGAACAGGCGTTACGACAACAATTTTCCTCATAAAAAAGAATAGGGGCAAGGGCGGCACTTCGCGCCTTCCTTTCTTAATGCGCAGCGGCGTCACCGGCAGGAGTACCGGTGACGCCGCTGTTTAGGTAGGCGAAAGCGCCGTAGCGTCAGACCGTGATCGGTTCTGCCGCTTGTCGGTCGGAAGAGCTGTTTTGTAGTGTTTCCGGCGGGCCGACAATCTTCCGGCGAGGGGAAGTTTTCGGCCCGCCGGTATGCGGAAAAGGGCGGGAGAAATTTTAGGTCCCGGGAATATGCGACGGTTATAAGGGGCTGTATTTGTCCTTTTCATAGGCGGCACGCAGGCGCCGGGTATAAGGACCGGGAAAAGTGAAGCGGTGCGATCCGTAGGTACGTACGCCCATAATGCCGAGTAGGGAATTGGTGACGAAACATTCGGTAAACGTGGGCAGGTCTTGTTCGGTGACGACTTGTTCGGTGACGGGAAAACGGCGGCACACATAGGTGCGCACGATACCCGGCAAGAGGCCGCAGGGGACGGGCGGCGTAACGAGTCGGTCGTTTTTGACTAAAAAAATATTGGTCGTAGCACCTTCCGCCAGTTGTCCCTGTGTATTGAAAAAGAAGGGTTCGTCAAATCCCTGTCGGCGGGCGCGACGTTTTTCGAGAATTGAGTCGCCGTAGTTGGCGGTTTTATGAAAGACGAAGGGCGACGTTTCATTGCGGCACATGGTTGCCCGTTGTGCGGCAAAGCCCTTGGTATAGGCGGCTTCCGTATAGGGATTGGGACGATGGGTAAAACATATATTTCGGGAGGAAATCAGCAGTTTTACGGCTTGTCTCCCGGGGAGGGAACGGCTGTATTGATATACGGCCGTTTTTACCTGCGAAGGCAGGGGGATTTGTAGAAAGGCCAGTGCTTTTTCCAAGCGCCGCAGATGGGCGTCCGCCCAAATGGGCGTGCCGTTTTCGACGGCGATGGTTTCAAAGGCGGCCAACCCGAATTGGCAGGCGTCGTCATAGTACAGGTTCATGGGTTCCTCCTTGTAAGGCGTGTTGCAGGGCCGCGGCTTTTTGCCAAGTTTCTTCATATTCAAAGTCGTTGTCCGATTCGGCGGTAATTCCGCCGCCGACGCCGATGTGATAGATGCCGTTGCGGTGTACGGCCGTACGGATGACAATATTTAAATCACAGTCCCGATGTAGCGAAATATAGCCGAGCGAGCCCGTATATAAGCCGCGAGGGGTCGGTTCCAGGCAGGCGATGATTTCCATGGCGCGCTGCTTGGGAGCGCCCGTAACGGACCCGCCGGGAAAGACGGCATCGATTACTTCTTCCATCGTGACCGACGGACGGATTCGGCCCTGTACGGTGGATACCAGATGAAAGACGGTGGCATAGGTTTCGAGGGTATACAGGGCGGGAACGGTGACCGTTCCCGCTTGGCAGATGCGGTGGAGATCGTTGCGTTCCAAATCGACAATCATGAGTAATTCGCTTTTATCTTTGGCGGAGTTTTTCAGTTCGGTACTGTTTTTTTCATCTTCCGCAGGCGTGCGTCCGCGCGGGCGCGTGCCTTTAATGGGGCGGGTTTCTATGCGTCCTCGGCGCAGGGAAAGGAGTCGTTCCATCGAGGCGCTGATGATTTGCCACGTACCGTAGTTGATGTAGGCGCCGAAGGGAGAAGGATTTTGTCGGCGCAAGGCGGTGAAAAACGTGTACGGACAACAAGAGCTTTTCAGGGCGAGCGCTTGTGTAAGATTGAGTACATACGCATGGCCGTCCAAAATATAGTGATGTACCTTTCGGAGGGCCTGCAGGTATTCTTCTTTGGTACTGTAGCGGAGCAGTTCGGGCGGCACGGAGGGCGGCGACGATAACGGCGGGGGTTGCGTCAGTCCCTGCTTTATTCGTCGGATCATGGTGTCCATTAATTGGGCGGCCGGGCAGGTATGGCCGTTGGCAATAAAGGTGACCGCACCGGTGCGACAATTTTCAATAATAAAGAAATCGTAAAATGTCCAGGAGGCCGCGGCGCCTATTACTGCACTTTTGCGGTACGGCATAATATGGCGGCGTTGACAGGCGTAGTCATAGGAAAAGTAGCCGATCGCGCCGGCAGTAAGCGGTAAGTCGGTCGGATTTTCGCAGTAATGGTCGCGGAGGTAGGAATAGAAAACGGTTTCAAAGGGACGGGCATCATAGGTGCCGTTGATTAAGGTTCCGTCAGGGGCGGTTTCCACGGTCAAATAGGGAACCAAGCCGATAATGGAATAGACCCCCTGCGTAGTGTGTAAGGAAGAGTCGAGAAAGGCGGCTTTGTCTTCGTCGTGAAACAGACGGAAGATAGCGGCGGCGGAAGCGGTAAACGGAGAGGGGAGAATATAGGGTTCAGTCATGGTAAGTCACCTGTTTCGGAAAACGTAAATTGTTCAGCCAAGTTGCAATAGTTTTGTAAGAGTTCGTGCCCGTATTCGGTACATAAGGCCTCCGGATGAAATTGCACGCCCCATACGGGCAAGGTGGCGTGATGCAGGGCCATGAGTACGCCGTCTTCGCTGAAGGCGTCACACCGGTATGCGGCAGGCAAGGTTTCTTTTTGTACCACCAGGGAGTGATAGCGCGTGACCCGGAAGGCGGGGGGCAATCGGAAAAACAAGCCCGTTCCCGTATGGGTAATTCTGCTCAGTTTGCCGTGCATCGGTGCGGCGCCGCGGCTGACGACGGCTCCGGCCATATGGGCAATGAGCTGCATGCCCAGACAAATTCCCAAGATGGGAATACGACCGACGAAGGTTTGAAAAATGAGGCGGGATTCTTTAGCATCGGCCGGATGTTTCGGTCCGGGCGACAAAATAATTCCTTGCGGTTGTAAGGCGGCAATTTCTTGGAGAGAAATTTGATCGCACCGATAGACGCGGACGGATTTTCCAGCTTCCTGCAGGTATGCGGCAATTGTATAAACAAAGGAATCGTAGTTATCAATAATTAAGTACATCGGCCATACTCCTATAAAAAAAGATAACCAAAGCAGCTGCCTCATGCAGGCTGCAGTCGTTATCCTGACGGTCCGTAAACTGCATATGAAAATGATATAGTCAGTATAGCACAGTTGGAAAAAGAATGCTACCGGAAAGAGTGGCTATATTGGACAGATATGGTATAATAACAGTAAGAGTCCGTTGCAATTTCGACGGGAAGGAAAGAAGGGAAACAGAATGGCTACGGAAATACAGACGGAAACGACGCGGACATGTTCCGAGTGCGGGCAGGCATTAAAACCGGAGGCGACGTATTGCCCCATGTGCGGCAAACCGATCGACACGGGGCATGAACCGCAGCGGAATATGCAAGCCAAGGAAGCGGCGCAGACGATGCGCCCGGCGACAGCACGTACGTGCCCTTGCGCGACGGCAAAGGGAAAGTGGATCATAGGGATTATTATTGTCTTGATAATTCTTTGCGGCATCTATTATGCTTGCCGATGAAAAGAAAGACGATGCGGCTTTCGTGTAGAGAGCGACATCGTCTTTTCGGTAAGTTTGTAAAAAGCGCTTTACAATTTCCGCTGTTGTTTGTTATAATGAGTAAGCAATGTTTTGTTATGCGGGTGTAATTCAGTGGTAGAATGCGAGCTTCCCAAGCTTGAAACGAGGGTTCGATCCCCTTCATCCGCTCCAATCGCGTGTCGCTTTCCCTATGGCCGGGAGAGCGACATTTTTTTTGTAAGCGGGCGGCGGTTTCTTTGGTTGCGGGCCGTTTTACGGTATAATAAGAGGAAAAGTAACAAGGGAGGCGCAGGTATGTTAGGGAATTTTACGTATGAAAATCCGACCAAGCTATATTTCGGAAAGGATGCTTTGTCCTATTTGCAAGACGAATTGGCATTGTACGGTCCGAATGTACAATTTATTTATGGCGGCGGGTCCGTTAAGCGCAACGGTATTTATGAAAAAATTATGACCGTGTTGCAGGCGGCGCATAAACGGGTGATTGAAGACGGCGGGGTAATGCCCAACCCGACGCTGGACAAGTTGTATGAAGGATGCCGTGCGGCGAAAGAACAGAAGGCGGATTTGTTGCTGGCCGTCGGCGGCGGTTCGGTTTGCGATTATGCCAAAGCGGTGGCGGTTTCCGCGTATTGTGAAACCGATCCGTGGGATACTTACTATGCACATATGCGACGGATTAAGAATAAAATTATTCCTGTCGGTTGTGTATTGACCATGGCCGGTACAGGCTCGGAAATGAATGGCGGCTCTGTTATTACCAATACGGCGGAAAAACGAAAAATTGCCCGTGTATTTGATGCCCGCGTATTTCCGCGGTTTGCGGTTTTAAATCCTGAATTTACTATGACCGTACCGAAATATCAGATGGCGGCCGGCTGCTATGATATTATGTCGCATCTTATGGAACAGTATTTTTCCGGTACGGATGATACGGCTTCCGACTATATTGCCGAAGGGATGATGCGCTCGCTGGTACACAGTTCCCGTCAGGCTATACGGGATCCGCAGGATTATGAAGCGCGGAGCAATATTATGTGGTTGGCTTCTTGGGCATTGAATTCTTTTATCGGGAAAGGGAAGTCGCAAGATTGGATGGTACATATGTTGGGCCAGTCGCTGGGAGCGTATACGAACGCGACGCACGGCATGACGTTGGCGGCCGTATCGTTGCCGTATTATCGACATATTGTCAAAGCCGGCGAGGCGAAATTCGCCCGTTTTGCACAAACGGTGTGGCAAGTTCGTCCGGACGGGAAAACGGCGGCGGACATCGCTGCCGAGGGATTGCAATGTTTGGAAGCGTGGATGCGTTCGTTGGGGTTGGTATTGCATGCCCGGGAATTGGGTATGACCGAAGAGATGATTCCGCAGATTGCCGAAGGCGTATTTATTACGCATGGCGGGTATGAAACGTTGACGCGGGAAGCGGTAGAAGATATTTTACAACAGAGTTTATAAAACATACAGCCGGTACGACGAAATCGTCGTACCGGCTGTATGTTTGCGGTTTGCGGTCAGCGTACACGTCCGTCCGTGAGGGTAATCGTATCCATCACTAACGGCGCGACAACGGCGCGGATTAGCGGTATTAAGTCCTGCGGCGATAAGAGTACCTGCAGACCTCTTTGTCCGGCGCTGATGCTGACGGTGTCGAAGGCGCGGACGGAGGCATCTATATAGGTGGGAAACGTTTTTTTCATTCCTATAGGCGAGCAACCGCCGCGAATATAGCCGGTAATGTCGAGCAACTCTTTGACATGGAGCAATTGCACCGATTTATTGTGACTGACGGCGGCCGCTTTTTTCAAATCCAATTCTTTATGACAAGGAATACAAAATACGACGGGACCGGTGGTTTTTCCCCGACCTACTAGCGTTTTAAATACTTGTTCCGGCGGTAAGCCTAAGACGGCGGCCGCATGTATTCCGGAAAGATCTTCTTCGGAATACGTATAAGATTTGGTATCATAGGGTATATGGTTACTGTCCAGCATGCGCATGACGTTAGTTTTTTTTGTTTTGCCATTCATCTCACCTGTTTCTTCATTTGTGTGTCTTACTATAGCAAGAACGGTCATTCTTTGCAAGTGCGCGTGTCTTGGCAGGGGCGGGAGAGATTTGTATAATAGAGGCGGGAGAGGCGGAAAAGGAGAAAATGATGAAAATAGCGGCAGTACAATGGGAAATTCAGTTAGGGCAAGTGGCGAAAAATTATGCGGCTGCCGACCGGTGGGTGGCCAAAGCGGCGCAGGACGGAGCGGACATCGTAGTGTTGCCGGAATTGTGGAATACCGCTTTTTTTCCTGCCGATGTAGCGGCGTTGGCGGATAAAGAGGGAATACAAACCCGGAAATTTTTACAACAGGCTGCCCGTCAATACGGCGTGTATATTGTGGGCGGTTCGGTGGCCACTGTGCGTGAGGGAAGATTGTATAATACCTTATATGTTGTCGATCGGCAGGGACAATGGATAACACAATATGATAAGGTGCATTTGTTTACTCGCGGTCGGGAAGATCGAATTTTTTCTGCAGGCCGGCGTCCCTGTGTATGGGACCTGGACGGATTTCGGGCCGGTGCGGTTATTTGTTATGATTTGCGGTTTGATGAATGGCTGCGTACGTTGACGTTGAGCGGTTGTGAAATCTTGTTTGTGCCCGCCGCCTGGCCGGCGGCGCGGGGCGTGCATTGGGATCTTTTAACGCGGGCTTGTGCGGTTATGCAGCAATGTGTGGTCGTGGCGGTCAACGGGTGCGGACAAAGCGGGGACATTTCGTTGTACGGTCATTCGGCTATTATTGATCCGTGGGGCAAGGTCTTGGCACAAGGCGGTGACGAAGCGGCGGTGGTCATGGCCGAGGCGGATATAGCGCAGGTTGCGGCCGTGCGAAAAAAAATGCCGGTGTTGGCGGATCGTCGACCGGAAGTATATGTGCGGGGATAAAAAACAAGAGGAGAAGTCGGCGGACTTCTCCTCTTGTTTCAGTCGGTGCACGTCAGCACAGTATGCCGGTGAATGACAGGCTCAGAATACGCCTTGTGCCAGCATGGCGTCGGCAATGCGTTCAAAGCCGGCAATATTGGCGCCGGCAACAAGGTTGTACCCGAAGCCGTTGCGCATTGCCGCATCTTTACTGTTTCGGTAAATGGTATCCATAATTTGACGTAAGCGTGTATCCACTTCCGTCGCTGTCCATACTAAGCGTTCGCTGTTCTGACTCATTTCCAGTGCGGAAACGGCGACTCCGCCGGCATTTACGGCTTTGGCGGGGGCGACAATCATATTTTTTTGTTGCAGAAGATAATTTAAGGCCTCATTGGTAGTCGGCATATTGGCGACTTCAATATAGTACCGTACATTATTGGCGGCAATTTGTTTTGCTTGTTCCAAATGTACGTCATTTTGCATAGCCGAGGGCATGGCAATATCCACCTTACGATTCCACGGTTTTTCGCCGGCAAAGAATTCCACGCCGAAAGCATCGGCATAATCTTGGACACGATTGCGACCGCTTTCACGCATGTTCAGCAGGAAGTTTATTTTTTCTTCTGTACATACGCCGTCAGGATCATAGATGTAGCCGTCCGGTCCGGATAGGGTAACTACTTTGGCACCCAATTCGGCCGCTTTTTTACACAGTCCCCAAGCTACATTGCCGAACCCGGCGGCGGCGATGGTTTTGCCGCGTAATTCTTGTCCGTCGTCTTTTAATACATTTTCCAAATAGTAGATGGCCCCGTATCCTGTCGCTTCCGGACGAATTAAGGAACCGCCGTAGCTGAAGCCTTTACCGGTGAGGACACCGTTTTCAAAGGTGCCTTTGAGACGACGGTACTCGCCATATAAATAGCCTATTTCACGACCGCCTACGCCCATATCGCCGGCCGGCACATCAATGTCGGGACCGATATAACGATATAAGGCTTGCATGAAACTTTGACAGAAACGCATGATTTCGGTATCGGATTTTCCTGTCGGATCAAAATCGGAGCCGCCTTTAGCACCGCCTATAGGCAAGCCTGTCAAGGCGTTTTTAAAAATTTGTTCAAATCCTAAAAATTTCATGATTCCGGGATACACATTTTTTTGAAAGCGCAGACCCCCTTTATACGGTCCGATGGCCCCGTTAAATTGCACACGATAGCCGGTGTTGGTATGATATTTTCCCTGATCATCCTGCCAAACGACACGGAATGTGAATTGCCGTTCCGGTTCCACCAGACGTGCCAGGAGATCAAATTTTTCGTATTCCGGATGGCGATCGACAACCGGGGAAATAGAGGAATATACTTCTTCGACAGTTTGTACAAATTCCGGTTCATGGGAATATTTTTGACGGACATCTGCAATTACGCGTTCAACATAGCTGTTCATAGAAATCACCTCGTTTAAATACTGGAAACTTCTTTCTTATAAATTCATCATAGCACAATTTTTTTACAATGCAATACCGACAAAACGTAAATACGTTTAACGCATAATACGATAGCTGCGATGTTCGGATGACGAAATAAAATTTAACGGTAAATAAGCGGACAGTCGTTTTAATGTATATATATGAAATAATGCATTCTTAAAAATTATAAGAAAAATTACAATATATCATGAATTGAAGGACCGTATATTTGTTGTATATATATAAAAAATAATACATAATGAAAAATTTCTTGCCAATATGGTGTCTTTATGATATATTAGTACACGTACTACATGGGGGTATAGCTCAGCCGGGAGAGCGCTTGAATGGCATTCAAGAGGTCAGCGGTTCGATCCCGCTTATCTCCACCATAAAAAAAGAACTTCTTATGAATAAGAAGTTCTTTTTTTGTCGCTATGAATATCCCGATTTCGGGCGGAAGGGTGCGGTAAAGAGGGTTTCGGCATGTATTTGCCGGGAGACGGGGGAAGCGTTAGCGCGGCAGAGATAGAATTGTTGAAAATAATAATAAAAAAAGATGATTCG
>NZ_AFIJ01000002.1 GCF_000214495.1 Megasphaera lornae
GTGTTTCCGGCAGCAGCTGTTAAAGAAAATAAAAATGTCGGATTGGGCTATTTTTATTTATATTTTTTTCATGAACAAAAAATTTATTTTTAGGTATGAATATTAAGAATCATCGACATACTTGGTATAGTATAAAAAATAAAAAAAGTACTTTGAATATATCATTTAAAGGATATTTATACTATACTTTAAATGACGCGTCTTTTTGAGATGTAGAAGACGGCAAACAACCGTCATTCTTTTGTGCAGATAGAGAAAGAAAAAGACTCTTCACTTATAGGAAGAGTCTTTTTCTTTAGGTCGTCTATCGGGGGCTACATTTTAAAAATATATCCCATACCGCGAATCGTTTGTAAGTTGTTAAATTCGTTTACTGCATTCAGTTTTTTACGAATTTTACCTACTGTCACGTCGACAATGTTGGAAGTGCTGATCAGTGCAGGATCCCAAACCGAATGAATTAAATGGGAACGGGTCAGGATGATATTGGGGTGAATCATAAAGTAATGTAACAAATAAAATTCTTTACAAGTGAGGAAGACATGGGTGTCAAAAAAACAGGTGGTTTTTGTACAGGGATTTAAGCTCAGATTCCCGCATGTTATTTCCGCTTCTGTATTTATGTTTCCGTTCCAAATCGTTATTAAATTTTTTATGCGTGCAAAGAGTTCATGCAGGCTGAACGGTTTTACTATATAGTCATTGGCACCGGCTTCAAAAGCACTGACTTTGGTATTAATGTCATCAAAACGGGATAAAATAAGGATCGGAAAATTGTATTTTTTTCGTAACGTGTTACAAAGCGACAAGGTGTGGTCGTTTCTGCTTTGCATGTGCAGTAATGCCGCATGAAAAGAAGTCATTAATAAAGCATCAAATGCCGACTTTTCAGAATAGACGGAAATAAACGAGTAATCACTGTTTTTACATTCTATAGAGAATGCAGAAGATAACTCTTTCGTCATTTCTATTAAGAGTATTTTTTTTGTTTTATCATATTTCATAATATATCCTCCTTTATTTTGGAAATAAACAAAAATAGCTCTTTATTTTTAATAGAAATGTTCTCTGTACAGGAATTTTCTTTGTTTATTATATCAAAAAGAATACTTTTACCATATATAAATTTAAGAACTTGTAATAGAAAATTTGTATAAAAAACTTAATATGTCATGATAAATTTGAGGCGGTTTTTTGGAGTATTTTTTCTTTTATGAAGTATAAATGATGTTGTATATATAATTTTCGTGTAAAAATAATTAGCTTACATCATAGTATACTAAATTAATTTTTATGACGTATTGTAGACGGTAATGGCATAATAAAAGGAAAATGTATATTTTACGCATGTCCGAGAAACGGCGATGCGTGTGTGCAGATGTATTGGGCATATAGTATCCTTTCAGGTGGATAAGGGGCTGTAAAAGTAGGTGGCGGCAGATCGGCATATAGAAGGGAAGTATGGATAGATAGTCTTTGGGCGGGTGAGTTATGAACCCTGTTAAAAGAAAAATAAAAATATTTAGAAAAAGGCTTGTCAAAGTGAGAAACTCATAGTATAATCTTTATTGTTCGATAGAGAACGCAAGGTATTCCTCAATAGCTCAGTTGGTAGAGCAATCGGCTGTTAACCGATTTGTCGTAGGTTCGAGTCCTACTTGAGGAGCCATGGCCCCTTGGTCAAGTGGTCTAAGACACCGCCCTTTCACGGCGGGAACATGGGTTCAAATCCCGTAGGGGTCACCACTATGGGCGATTAGCTCAGCTGGGAGAGCGCCTGCCTTACAAGCAGGATGTCGGCAGTTCGATCCTGTCATCGCCCACCATAGATAAAAACGCAAACTGTTTATTTTTACTGCATGTAAGAATAAACAGTTTTG
>NZ_AFIJ01000001.1 GCF_000214495.1 Megasphaera lornae
AGTGACATAATCGCCTGCTACTACCGTCGCTTTATCTTCTTTCAGTGTATTATTGATATTTGTAATCGCCGTATTATTCGTTAAATCAATCTTACTGCCTTCAATGCCATACTTAATCGTGTTTCCCTCACGGCTTACGGTCAGTCCTTTATCTGTGTCTGCGTCAAAGGTAACGGTGTTTCCATTTTTAATTTCTTGTTCAGCGCCTGTTCCTGCTTTGACTTTAAAGCCATGCATCGCATCGGTTAAGCCTAATTTTGTGAGCCATACCGACGAATCTATATTTGTGGCGTCTTTATTTGCTTTAGTATTTAATGCATCTGTTGTGGCTTGCGCACTCGCTACATCTTGAATCGTCACATCATAACTACTATCGCCTTTTGCATTTCCATTTTTTACTTTTAAGGTGACATTCCCGTTATTTACTTTGTACGTTCCCCTTTCTAAGGCGAAATCAGATTTTCCGCTTAACTGTTCCGATGTAGTTTTAATGGATTGCTGTAATTCTTTTAACTGCCCTTGTGTAGCGGCTTGGCTAAGATCCAAATCATCCGGAATTTCTGCGTTCCAGGTCGTATTCGTCAATCCCGTAATCGTTCCTGCTGTACCGTTAATGGTCAATGCTTTGCTCGTTTTTCCTACTTGTGCAGTAGGCGCGGCAAAGGTAATGCTGTTCATATTTGTCAACGCATTATTTAATCCATACGTTACCGTCGTTCCGTCTACTTTGCTCGTAATATTTGCATCACCGGCAAAAGTCACGGTCGGCGCTTTCTCTCCACCTAACGACACGCTACTTTTTCCGGTATCTCCTGCCACGTTGAATCCGGCGGTCAATTTCTTCGTTATATTATTTATAGTACTTGTATTGGTAGCAATATTCGTCGTATTATTGGCAACACTATCTGTAAATGTCTTAGCTAATCCTACGGTTACCGTCGGTGCATCATTATCTCCGCCAACAGCAACATTAATTTTCCCTGCTTCTCCCACGAATTTGACATTATTATTCTTGCCTTTGCCTAAGTTAACCTCTTTCGTATTCGTACCGTCTGTCACAGAGAACTTAGCGGAAATATTCGTGATTGCCGTTGCATTCGTATTATTATTAATAGTATTTGTAACGGTAGAAGCGAATTTATCTGCATTAATGCCGTACTTGATCGTGTTTCCGACACGGCTTACGGTCAGTCCTTTATCTGTTTCCACGTCAAAGGTAACGGTGTTATCCGTATTATTCACCGTTCCTTCGCCTTTCACTCCGTTAGCCTTGAGTTTCCATGCAGACATCTTCCCTGTTACGGTGCTATTGCTTGTAATCTGCGTATTGATTTGGCTGTTCAGGGCATCTTCATTAAGCCCCAGTGTCAGACCTTTATCATTCACTGTTGCTTTAACGTATTTATCTCCTGTTACGGTTACCATACTTCCTGCTGTGACGGTTTGTTTACCGACTATCTTATTGGCATCTTGGAGAGTAAATCCCCCTTGCAATGTTTTGATGTCACTTTCATTTTTACCTACACGAGTAGTCAATCCTGTAATATTGGTTGCATTTGTTTCCGCTTGTGTCTTGACCGGGTTCAATGCAGCTTGAACTGTGCCACCGGTTACAAGATTTGCGTCATTCGCTTCCACTTTTCCCGTACCGAGTTTAGTTGCCCATGCAGTTCTTTCTGTATCACCTATATTACCGGCATCTTTGTCTGCTTTCTTATCAATTTCCGTTTTCAGTTCGTTTTTCGCCGTATTTATTTGTCCTACTGTGGCGGCACTATTGTCTTTCGTACCGGCTTTAACATTCGTAATTTCCTGACCGCCCATAATGAGTCCGTCTTTGG